>CANDZL010000001.1:0-207205 GCA_947425205.1 uncultured Hungatella sp.
AGACCACCACGAGCCGATTATCTCCCGTGAGCTTTTCGATAAGGCAAACCGCATTCTGGATGCAAAATCGCTTTCGCAGGAGGGCAAGGCAAAACACAGCAACCGCTATCCGTTCTCTGGGAAAATCAAATGCGGCAGATGCGGAGCAAGCTATGTCGCCCGATATAAGACCCGTAAAGACGGAAGCAGATACAAGGCGTGGCGTTGCTATGAAGCGGCAAACCACGGCAGAACGTACATCGACAAGGCGGGTAATCAAGTGGGCTGCTCTGGCGAGAGTATCCGCAATGAGGATGCGATTTATTTATTGTACCTTGTTTGCAGGGAGCTGAAAATCAACCGCCAGAAAGTTGTCGATAATCTCACCAAGACGATTGACGCTGTTATGCGGATAGACCTAACAGGAACAAGCACAAGTGCCTTATCAGAGAAAATAGAGGAAGCCAAGAAAAAGCGCACAGGTCTTATAGACCTTTACACAAGCGGTGACATAGACAAAACCGAGTTTACTGCCCTAAGAGCCAAGTATGACGAGGATATTGAAAAGCTAAAGTCTATGGCGAAGGGAATTGAGCAACAGCAGACGATGATACTCAAACAGCGGGAATTGATGGAGGATATAAAGAACGCCATTGACGAGTTGATTAATGGTATCCAGTACGAGGACGAATACTACACCCAGATACTCGATAAGATGGTAATCAACGATAAAAACCATATAGATGTTTATTTGAAGATGCTACCGCATAAATGGAGCTTTACGGTAGCAAAGGGCGTTACGGGGGCTTTAGAAACGCTAAAAAAAGCTGAAGCCTTAGAAAACTCCATTTCTGAGGCTTCACTACCGATATCCGTTAAAACTGCTTTGGGAACATCGTAGGGCATAGCATATCTCTGGGACAGATAGCGCATAGAGGCCCCCATCTCTCCATCCGGGCCGCCGTACTGGCTCATAATAAACTGTGCGATTTTTGGATTGCTCTGACTGATATTTACCGGGTATTGCAGGCGTTTCTCATATCTCCACATACGCTGTTTCCTCCTTCCCATGGCCATGTTCCATTTACCCAGGTCCAATAATTATCAGAGGTTACCTGGTCTACCAGCAGAGGCCCATAGCTTGCCTGGTAGGCATTCATTGCATTCATCCGGGCATTTGCTACGTAATGATAGTAATTTAAAGCGGCTTGGTCGCAAGGGTGGGTATCCAAAAAAAGAAGGACATCATCCATTGCAAAGCTGGCCTGATTGATCATTTCCATAAGCTGTTCACGATTGGTATTCATGATCGGATACACCTCCCCATTGCGAATGGTAGGTCCAGATCAGGGAAAATGGTTCCCCGGCTGAAGCCTTGCTCCAAAGGATACGTCTGTTGCCACTGCTGCCACGGGACATAGCCCATTCCTACTGGAGATTGCTCGATGCCGCCAGGGGCAGTGTTAGGGCAGTAGAAACTGTAGGAAGGCATGGCTGCCTGGGCCATTCCTGTCTGGGCGGATGCCGGTTGAGCCTGGGCAGATGCTGACGGCATTCGGGCTGTCTGTACAGAACAAGAACATGGTTGATTCATATAAGCATAACCCATGAAAATGTGGTCTCCCTTCAAACATTGTTAAATATAATAGTAGTTTATGCCGATGGGAAAGTGGTGTGCATGATTATTGCCTGAAGAAAGTACATGGGAAAAGAGAAGGTTTACAAAGAAAATTAGTTTAGAAACCCAAAAGAGAAAATTTGAAAAACAATTGAGAACAGAAAGCCAGAATGGAAACGTTTAGTTAGTGACTATTATAAATACCATAAGATATATTAATTTTTCTTATGAGGTAGAATGTGATATGATAAAACTTATCGAAAGAATACAAACGTATGCTCCGACGACTTGGCAGGTGCCACGGAGTGGCGCGTGCCGTTACCTTAAGAAAGGAGGAAATACCATGAGTGTTAATAGGATCTATGTGGAGAAGAAACCGGAGTTTGCTGTAAAGGCTCATGAACTGAAGGAGGAGATCAGCAATTATCTGGGGATTGAGACAGTTAGTGGTGTTCGGGTACTGATTCGTTATGATATTGAAAATCTTTCAGAGGAGACTTATCAGGCTGCCCTGGGAACGATTTTTTCCGAGCCGCCGGTGGACACCCTGTATGAAGAGGAATTTCCGGTAGAAACCGAAGATATGGTATTTTCCGTGGAATATCTGCCGGGACAGTTTGACCAGAGAGCTGATTCCGCCGAGCAGTGTGTAAAGCTGTTAAAAGAGGATGAAGAGCCGGTGATCCGGTCTGCTATCACTTACGTTATCTCTGGAGAACTGGCAGAGGAACAGAGAAAGGCTATCAAGTCTTTCTGCATCAATCCGGTGGATTCCAGGGAGACGGACAGCGAGAAGCCCAAGACACTGGTGACCCAGTTCGAGACTCCGGCGGACGTGGCTATTTTCGATGGTTTCTGCAGGTTTGATGAGAAGGCATTAAAGGAACTGTATGATTCTTTGAACCTGGCTATGACGTTTAAGGATTTCCAGCATATACAGAAGTATTTTGCAGGAGAAGAGATGAGAGATCCGTCTATGACGGAGATCCGGGTGTTGGACACATACTGGTCTGACCATTGCCGGCACACCACGTTCCAGACAGAATTGAATGATGTGACATTTACCGACGGGGATTACAGAGAACCCATCGAGAATACATACAGACAGTATCTGGCAGACAGAGAGGAGATCTACAAAGGCAGGGATGACAAATTTGTGTGCCTGATGGATCTGGCACTTCTGGCTATGAAGAAGCTGCGAAAGGAAGGCAAGCTTAACGATCTGGAGGAATCAGAGGAGATCAATGCCTGTAGTATTGTGGTTCCGGTGGAGATTGATGGTGAGCCCCAGGAGTGGCTGATCAATTTTAAAAATGAGACCCACAACCACCCTACAGAGATTGAGCCTTTTGGTGGTGCCGCTACCTGTCTGGGTGGAGCCATCCGGGATCCCCTTTCCGGGCGGACCTATGTGTATCAGGCCATGCGTATCACCGGTGCGGCAGATCCTACCAAATCCATGAAGGAGACCCTTCACGGGAAATTGCCACAGAAGAAGATTGTGACCGGCGCGGCCAGCGGATACAGCTCCTACGGCAATCAAATCGGTCTTGCAACCGGATATGTAAAGGAAGTTTACCATCCCAATTATGCAGCCAAGCGCATGGAGATTGGAGCGGTTATGGGTGCGGCTCCAAGGAAAAATGTAATCCGGGAGACATCGGATCCAGGCGACATCATCATCCTGCTTGGAGGACGGACAGGCCGGGATGGTTGCGGCGGTGCAACCGGTTCTTCCAAAGTACATACGGAAGCCTCCATTGAGACCTGCGGGGCGGAAGTACAGAAGGGCAACGCCCCTACGGAGAGAAAGATCCAGAGGTTGTTCTACCGTCCGGAGGTCAGCAGCATCATTCGCAAATGCAATGATTTTGGCGCAGGCGGCGTGTCAGTAGCCATCGGAGAGTTGGCAGCAGGACTGGAGATTGACCTGGATAAAGTTCCCAAGAAGTATGCAGGGCTGGATGGTACGGAGATTGCTATCTCTGAATCCCAGGAGCGTATGGCCGTTGTGGTGGCACCTGAAGATGTGGATGCATTTTTAGGTTATGCGGCGGAGGAGAACCTGGAGGCGGTCTGTGTGGCAGTGGTGACCCAGGAGCCACGTCTCAAGATGAGTTGGAGAGGAAAGACCATTGTGGATATCAGCAGGGCATTCTTGGATACCAATGGGGCACATCAGGAAGCGTCTGTGATACTTTCTGTTCCTGGAAAAGAGGGAAATCCTTTTTCAGAGCGGGAAGATATTCTGGATGTAAAGGAGAAATGGCTTGAGACTCTGAAAAACCTTAATGTGTGCTCTCAGAAAGGCCTGGTGGAGATGTTTGACGGCTCCATCGGCGCAGGCTCTGTATTTATGCCGTACGGAGGCAAATATCAGTTGACGGAGACCCAGGCTATGGTGGCCAAGCTGCCGGTTCTTCAGGGAAAGACCGATACAGTGACTATGATGAGCTATGGATTTGATCCTTATCTGTCCAGCTGGAGCCCCTACCATGGCTCAATCTATGCGGTGGTCTCCTCTGTGGCGAAGATTGTTGCGGCCGGCGGAGATTTTAAGAAGATCCGGTTTACATTCCAGGAATATTTCCAGAGAATGACAGAGGATCCGGTGCGCTGGGGCCAGCCTTTCGCGGCCCTGTTAGGCGCTTATCAGGCACAGTTGGGGTTAGGGCTTCCCTCTATCGGAGGAAAGGACAGCATGTCCGGAACCTTCTACGAGGAGCAGCATGGGGAGATCAATGTTCCTCCCACGTTGGTTTCCTTTGCGGTGGACGTGGCCAGCCATAAGGATGTGATCACGCCGGAATTTAAAAAGCCAGGGAACAAGATCGTTGTGGTGAAGCTTGAGAAAGATGAGTATGATCTGCCGGAATATACCCAGATGATGGATGGATATGAGAAATTCAGGAAGGACAGGCAGGAAGGAAAGATTGTTTCTGCCTATGCAGTGGAAGGCCACGGCCTGGCAGAGGCGGTCAGCAAGATGGCATTCGGCAATAAGCTGGGAGTGAAGATCGAGCACAACGTGGATCCCAGAGACTTCTTCGCACCAGGCTGGGGGGATCTTGTGTGTGAGATTCCGGATGGAAAAGTAGGTGAACTGTCTGTTTCTTACACGGTCATCGGTCAGGTGACGGATACAGGGGTGTTTGAGTATGGCAATACATCAATCCCTGTGGATGAGGCACTGAAGGTTTGGACAGGGACATTGGAATCGGTATTTCCTACAGATTCTGGTGTAAAGCAGACAGAAATTCCAGACAGGACTTATGACGGGAAGGATATCTATATCTGCAGGCACAAGGTTGCCAGGCCCAATGTGTTCATTCCGGTATTCCCGGGAACTAACTGCGAGTACGACAGTGCCAGAGCCTTTGAGCGGGCCGGAGCCAACGTGTCCACCAAAGTATTTAAGAATTTAAGTGCCGAAGACATCAGGGAGTCTGTGGAAGCCTTTAGAAGCGAAATTGGGAAGGCTCAGATTGTCATGTTCCCAGGAGGTTTCTCCGCTGGCGATGAGCCGGAAGGCTCCGCCAAATTTTTTGCCACGGTATTCCGCAATAAGGTGATAAAAGAGGAAATAGAGAAGCTGTTAAACCAGAGAGATGGCCTGATGCTGGGGATCTGCAATGGATTCCAGGCGCTTATTAAGCTGGGATTGGTACCAGAAGGAGCGATCACCCAGCAGCATGCTGATTCTCCTACTTTGACTATGAACCACATTGGGCGTCATATCTCAAAGATGGTATACATCAAGGTGGTTACCAACAAGTCCCCATGGCTCGCCGGAACCACTCTTGGCGGTGTGTACTGTAACCCGGCTTCCCACGGCGAAGGCCGGTTCGTGGCTAATGACCAATGGCTGAAACGGCTGTTTGACAACGGCCAGGTGGCTACTCAATATGTAGACGACAAGGGCAATCCAACCATGGATGAGTTCTGGAACCCCAACGGCTCCTATATGGCAATCGAAGGCATTACCAGCCCGGACGGGCGGATTCTAGGCAAGATGGCCCATTCAGAGCGGCGAGGCGAGGCTGTGGCCATGAACATCTACGGGGAACAGGATATGAAAATTTTCGAAAGCGGCGTGAACTATTTTATATAAATAATTTTTTAAAAACCGGGCATGCTAATCCTGTAATTCATTTATGTAGCAATATATGAAAAATAAATTGCAGGAGGACCAGACATGACAAAACTGGATTGTAATGTAAAGAATTGTATCCACAATGCGGATAACTGCTGCTGCAAACAGGCTATCGTTGTAGATGGAAAGAGCGCTAAGGATTGCTGTGACACTTGCTGCGGCAGCTTTGACGAGAATAAGGATGGCGCGTTCCAGAACCTGTTCAAGACACCGGAAAAGAGGCTGGAGATTGACTGCGAGGCAGTGAACTGCATCTATAACGAACAGAGGCACTGCCAGGCAGAACATGTGGGAATCGCAGGTAACGGGGCATCCCAGGCAGGGCAGACCGAGTGTTCTACCTTTAAGATGCGCTAGTGTACTGACCATTTGGTGCGCCAGAGAAAGCAAAAGAATGGAAGGAACCCATGTCAGGCTGTTTTTCTATGGACAGTCTGATATGGGTTTTTTGTGTGAATTTTTTTGGCGTTTTTTGGTTTTTATGAAAAATTATCACCTTAGCCTCAGTTCATACATTATTTATCGTGTTTCCACCGCAAAAACTTGCCAATTCCACAGGGATAGGGTAAAATAAATAAAAAGAGAGCAGGAGGGAATGCCAGTGAAGTGTCCATATTGCAGTGAAGATGACACCAAAGTGATTGATTCCAGGCCAGCAGACGACAACAGCTCGATCCGGCGGCGGAGGCAATGTGAAAAGTGCGGCAAACGGTTTACAACATATGAAAAGTTGGAGACCATGCCCCTTATGGTGATCAAGAAAGATAACTCAAGGGAAGTTTATGATCGTTCTAAGATTGAAGCTGGCATTTTCCGTTCCTGCCACAAGCGGCCAGTGTCTCCTCAGCAGATCGATACCATGGTGGATGAGATTGAAAACTGGATCTTTAATCTGGAGGAGAAAGAGGTGGAGACTTCCGCCATCGGCGAGAAAGTGATGGAAAAGTTAAAGGATGTGGACGAGGTGGCTTATGTCCGTTTTGCCTCAGTCTACCGGGAGTTCAAGGATGTGAATACCTTTATGGAAGAACTGGGGAAGCTGTTAAAAAAGTAGAAAAAGGAATAATCTATGCTGGAACCATTATACCCAAACGAGATAAGGGAATCTGCCTATGAGATTCCGTATAAAACGTTATATGACAAAGGAATCCGGGGAGTGATTTTTGATATTGACAACACCCTGGTGCCTCATGGAGCCCCGGCGGATAAAAGGGCTCTTTCTCTGTTTGCAGAGTTTCACCGCATGGGGATGAAGACCTGCCTTCTGTCCAACAATAAGGAGCCAAGGGTGGCATCCTTTGCGGCCCAGGTGGACTCACCCTATATCTATAAAGGCGGAAAACCTTCGGTGAAAGGATATAAGAAGGGGATGGAGATTATGGGAACCACTGTTGCAGATACGATTTTTGTTGGAGACCAGCTGTTTACTGACATTTACGGGGCCAACCGGACAGGGATCTACAGCTATCTGGTAAAGCCTATCCATCCCAAAGAAGAGATTCAGATCGTGCTTAAGCGGTATCTGGAAGCAGTGGTGTTGTTTTTCTATAGAAAAAGAAGGGGCATAATGTGTGATAGCGGGAGTCATAAGAGGAAAGACGGCAGCCCAGAAAACCAGCAGTCCAGAAAACCAGCAGCCCAGAAAACCAGCAGCCCCCAAAAGCGGCAAGGCAGCATAAACGATAAGAAGGACTAGAGTGATGACAATCAGTGGAAAAGCGATGGTATGCGGAGTCATAGGGAATCCAGTGGGCCATTCCCTGTCCCCTATGATGCAGAATTATTTTGCAAAAGAATTAAACCTTGATTTTGCCTATATCCCCTGTAATGTGCCAGATGAACAGGTTGGCGAGGCTGTGAAGGGCATCTATGCCTTGGGATTTCAGGGGATCAATGTGACAGTTCCTCATAAGCAGAGAGTGATGCCCTATCTTCTGGAACTGGATGAGGCTGCCAGATGTATTGGAGCGGTCAATACTCTGGTTCGCATGGAAGGCGGCTATAAAGGATACAATACAGATGCAGACGGGCTATACAGGGCCATAGCCAGGCAGCAGATTGCAGTTGACGGCCAGGATTGTCTCCTTCTGGGGGCAGGTGGCGCTGCCAAAGCGGTTTCTTACATGATGATGAAACACGGTGCCCGGTCCATTACCGTATTAAACAGAAGCATAGAAAAAGCCAGGACTCTGGCGGAGGAGATGAACTGCCAGTTCGGCAGGCAAACCATGAAGGCCGTGGAACTGAATGATTATGTAAGCCTGGAGAAAGGTTCCTATCTGGCATTTCAGACCACTAGCGTGGGGATGCATCCGAAGACCGGTCATGCGGTTCTTGAGGATCCGAAGTTTTATGAGAAGATTCACACGGGAGTGGATATCATCTATACTCCGGCACGAACCCGTTTTATGGAATTGGTACAGGAAGCAGGGGGAAGGGCTGTAAATGGGCTGGATATGTTGATCTATCAGGGAATCATTGCATTTGAACTGTGGAATCCGGGTATCTGTGTCACGGACAGGATGGCGGATGAAATCCGGACCAGGATGGAAAAAACATTACAGGCACAGGCTTAAGGGAAAAAGGATTTGGGATTATGGGAAAAAGCACGATACTTATTGGATTCATGGGTGCAGGGAAATCTTCTGTGGGAAGGGCACTGGCCAGGCGATCAGGCATTCCCCTTTTGGATACCGATAAAGAGATTGAAAAGAAACAGGGGATGACTATCAGCCGTATGTTTGAAACCCAGGGAGAGGAATCGTTCCGAAAAGCGGAGACAGAGTTTATACAGTCTCTTCTTGCCAGAGAGGATGCCATGGTAATCTCCGTGGGAGGCGGCCTCCCTCTGCGGGAAGAGAATCAGGTGCTTCTTAGAAAGCTGGGAACGGTGGTCTACCTTCAGGTTCAGCCAGATACGGTACTTCGCCGCCTGAGAGGGGATACAGCCCGGCCGCTTTTAAGAGGTGGAGATGTAAGGGAACGGGTGGAGCATCTTCTTTGGCAGCGTGCGCCAATCTATAGGCAGGCTGCACATATGGTGGTAGATACAGATCATAAAACCCCA
Source organism: uncultured Hungatella sp. (assembly GCA_947425205.1). GTDB lineage: Bacteria > Bacillota > Clostridia > Lachnospirales > Lachnospiraceae > UBA3402. Next base: position 8,818 of record CANDZL010000001.1, read on the forward strand.
GATGAGATTGCAGCGGAGATCCTTACTATGAATGGAGGGGGCCTGTGAGCCCTTCGGGGGATGCACACAGAATGCTAAGAATGCAGGAGGAACCGTGTTATGAAATTGCTGGTTTTAAATGGCCCAAACCTAAACTTTTTGGGGATCCGGGAGAAAGGAATCTATGGTAATCAGGATTACGGATACCTGGTGTCCATGCTGGAAAGGAAGGCCAGAGAGGAAGGCCATGAGATTGAGATATTCCAGAGCAATTATGAGGGTGGCTTAATCGACAAGATCCAGGAGGCTTACCACAAAGGCGTAGAGGGCATCATCATCAATCCCGGAGCGTTTACCCACTATAGTTATGCCTTGAGAGACGCGTTGGCATCGGTGGAGATTCCCAAAATTGAGGTGCATATCTCCAATGTCCACAAGCGGGAGGAATTCCGGCATGTGTCGGTGACAGCGCCGGTTTGTACGGGGCAGGTGGTGGGATTAGGGCTTTATGGGTATGTTTTGGCTATGAATTACCTGACTTTGCAGAAATCCTAGCAGAAAAAAGGCAGGAACCCTGGAGGAAGTCATAGGGATAAAATGAAATGACATTTAAAAAGCGGCGGTAAGGAAACCACAAGGAATAAAGAATGGAACTGAAGAATCAAAATGACAAAAAAGTTGTTGAAAATACGGACTATATAGTATAAAATAAGGTGAATGACTTATTTGAGAGAGTTTAAGGAGGAATATCATTTATGATATCTGCAGGTGATTTTAGAAATGGCATTACCTTAGAGATTGATGGAAATGTATATCAGATTATGGAGTTCCAGCACGTAAAACCAGGAAAAGGAGCGGCTTTTGTTAGGACCAAGATTAAGAACGTCATGAGTGGCGGCGTGGTAGAGAAGACCTTCCGTCCTACGGAGAAATTCCCAGCCGCAAGAATTGACAGAGTGGACATGCAGTATCTGTATGCTGACGGCGATTTATATAACTTTATGGATATGAATACGTATGAGCAGATCGGGCTCAATGCAGATACCATCGGCGATGCGCTGAAGTTTGTAAAAGAGAATGATATGTGTAAGATCTGTTCCTATAATGGAAAGGTATTCTCTGTGGAGCCACCATTATTTGTAGAGTTGGAGATCACAGATACAGAGCCTGGATTTAAAGGTGATACTGCAACTGGCGCAACTAAGCCAGCAGTGGTGGAGACTGGCGCTACGGTCTATGTGCCGTTGTTTGTAGACAGAGGCGATAAGATCAAGATCGACACTCGTACCGGAGAGTACTTATCAAGAGTATAAGAGAGAAGACAACCTGTATGGAGTCACAGAGGATTTCATACAGGTTTTCCTTTCACACAGAATGCAGAAGTGCATTTTAAAAATGTGTTTTAAGAGGAGAATCGTATGGAGAAGAAATTAAGAGTCGGCATCTTAGGTGCAACCGGCATGGTTGGGCAACGGTTTTTGTCCCTTTTAGAGAACCATCCGTGGTTTCAGGTGGTAACGGTAGCCGCCAGTCCACGTTCTGCAGGAAAGACTTATGAGGAGGCAGTGGGAGGCCGTTGGAAGATGGCCACGCCGATGCCGGAGTCTGTGAAGAATCTGGTGGTTATGGATGTGAATCAGGTGGAAGCGGTGGCTGCCAGTGTGGATTTTGTATTTAGCGCCGTGGATATGTCTAAAGAAGAGATCAAAGCCATCGAGGAAGCGTATGCCAAAACGGAGACTCCAGTGGTTTCCAACAACAGCGCCCACAGATGGACGCCTGATGTACCGATGGTGGTGCCGGAGATCAATCCGGAACATTTTCAGGTGATTGAGTCCCAGAGAAAGCGTCTTGGAACCAAAAAGGGATTTATCGCGGTAAAACCCAACTGTTCCATCCAGAGTTATGCGCCGGTTCTGACAGCATGGAAGGAATTTGAGCCTTACGAGGTGGTTGCCACCACATATCAGGCTATTTCCGGTGCCGGAAAGACATTCAAAGACTGGCCGGAGATGGTGGAGAACATCATCCCCTATATCGGCGGGGAAGAGGAGAAGAGCGAGCAGGAGCCTTTGCGCCTGTGGGGAACCGTGGAGGACGGCGTAATCGTCAAGGCCAAAGAGCCAGTGATCACCTGCCAGTGTATCCGGGTTCCGGTGCTGGACGGCCATACAGCCGCAGTGTTTGTGAAGTTTCGGAAGCAACCAACCAAAGAGCAGCTGATTGAGAAGCTGGTTACGTTTAGCGGGCTTCCCCAACAGTTGAAGCTGCCAAGTGCTCCCGGGCAGTTTATCCAGTATCTGGAGGAGGATAACCGTCCTCAGGTATCCATGGATGTGAATTTTGAAAAGGGAATGGGAATCTCCGTAGGCCGTTTGCGCCGGGATACGGTGTATGATTATAAATTTGTAGGGCTGTCCCACAATACGGTCCGCGGTGCGGCAGGAGGAGGGATTCTCTGCGCAGAACTTTTGACGGCTCAGGGGTATATTGAGGCAAAGTGAAGCCGGTGAGGCATCGGTTTTCATAGGGTGTCTGGTGCAGTGTCAAAAGCTGCATGAAGATTTCGTTTGAATATTATTTAGGAGGCGGAAGTTATGGGTTACACAAAAACAGAATTTGGGAAGTTAGAGGATGGCACAGTGGTATACCGTTATACGTTGACCAACGAGCAGGGGGTATCTGCATCATTTACCGATCTGGGCGGCATCTGGCTGACCATGATGGTGCCGGACAGAGATGGCAAGCTGGCGGATGTGGTGTTGGGATATGACTCGGTGGAAGGAATCTTAACCGGCCCAGGCCATCCAGGTGAGCCGGTAGGCCGCAATGCCAACCGGATCGGAGGAGCGAAGTTTACGTTAAACGGCGTGACCTATGAGTTGGAGAAGAACTGCGGAAAAAGACACAATCTTCACAGCGGCCCGGAGTATTATCGCAGCCGTGTATGGGATACCCAGGTGGAAGAGGATGGAACGGGAACAAAGATTTCCTTCTCCCTGTTCAGTCCAGATAAGGATCAGGGATATCCGGGCAATGCGGATATCACGGTTTCTTATACTTTGACGCCGGACAACAGCCTGCAGCTGGACTATCACATGGTAAGCGATGCAGATACCATTGCCAATTTTACCAACCATGCCTACTTTAATCTGGCAGGACATGATTCCGGCTGTGCCATGAATCAGAAGGTCTGGATTGATGCAGATGGATTTACAGTTACAGATGCGGACTCCATTCCTACAGGCCAGATTGCTCCTGTGAAGGGAACTCCCATGGATTTTACGGTATTAAAATCCATCGCCAGAGATATTGAGGCGGATTATGAGCAGCTTGTGTGGGCTGGCGGCTTTGACCACAACTGGGCCCTGAACCATCCGGCCGGAGAGTTGTCCTTATGCGCCAAGGCGGAGGATGAGGCCAGCGGCCGGGTGATGGAAGTGTACACGGATCTTCCAGGCGTACAGTTCTATACGGCTAATTCCATGGCGACAGATATGGGAAAGGACAAAACCACATACCACAAGAGAGACGGATATTGCTTTGAGACCCAATATTTCCCGGATGCTGCCAACAAGCCAGAATTCGCTTCCCCGTTTCTTTTAGCAGGCCAGGAATATAAGACAACAACTATTTATAGATTCAGCGTGGAATAATTCATGTCAAAATCGTTATATATTGCAGAAAAGCCCAGCGTAGCCCAGGAGTTTGCCAATGCGCTGAAGAAGAAATGGGCCAGGCGGGACGGATATCAGGAGGCAGATGATGCCATTGTAACATGGTGCGTGGGCCATCTGGTAACTATGAGTTACCCTGACAGCTACGACCCCAGATTTAAGCGCTGGAGCCTGGAGACGCTGCCTTTTCTGCCTAAGGAATTTAAGTACCAGGTGATTGAGGGTGTCTCCAAGCAATTTCAGATCGTCAGCGGCTTATTGAACCGTACAGATGTGGAGATTATCTATATCTGCACCGACTCAGGGCGGGAAGGGGAATATATATACCGTCTGGTGGATCAGATGGCTGGTGTAAACGGTAAAGTGAGGAAGCGGGTCTGGATTGACTCCCAGACAGAGGAGGAGATCCTGCGGGGGATTCGTGAGGCAAAGGACTGGAGCGAATATGACAATCTGTCCGCCTCTGCCTATCTCCGGGCAAAAGAGGATTATCTGATGGGAATCAATTTTTCCCGTCTTCTCACCCTGAAATACGGGAATGCTGTATCCAACTACCTGAAGAAGGACCGGACAGTGGTCTCGGTAGGGAGAGTGATGACCTGTGTACTGGGAATGGTAGTCCGCAGGGAGCGGGAGATCCGGCAGTTTGTAAAGACTCCTTTTTACCGGGTCATCGGTACGTTTGCCCTTCAGGATATGACATTTGACGGGGAGTGGAAAAGCGTAGAGGGTTCCCGGTATTTTCAGACTCCGTTTTTGTACAAGGACAATGGATTTAAGGAGAAGAAAATGGCTGAGGAATTGATCCGGCTGTTATCGGACGATCCTCCCCTTACAGCGACGGTAGCCTCTGTGGAACGAAAAAAGGAGACGAAAAATCCGCCTCTTCTCTATAATCTGGCGGAACTGCAGAATGATTGTTCCAAAATGTTTAAGATCAGTCCGGATGAGACACTGCGGATTGTTCAGGAACTGTATGAGAAAAAGTTGGTCACCTATCCCAGGACAGATGCCAGAGTGCTGTCTACGGCTGTTGCCAAGGAGATTCAGAAGAATATAAGCGGCTTAAAGTCATTAGAGCTATTCCGGCAATATGCAGAGGAGGCGCTTCGCCTGGGGCATTATAAGACCATAGAAAAGACAAGGTATGTCAACGACAAGCAGATTACGGATCACTATGCCATCATCCCCACCGGACAGGGGCTGGGGGCATTGCATGGCCTGCCGCCGCTGTCAATGGATGTGTACCAGGTCATTGTCAGACGATTTTTAAGCATTTTTTATCCTGCTGCCGTTTACCAGAAGACCACTTTGGACTTGGAGAGAAAGCAGGAACATTTTTTTGCTGTTTTTAAAGTTTTGATGGAACAAGGATACCTGAAAGTTTTGGAACAAACCGGAAGTAAAAAGAAGGCAGAAGTTCAAAAAACAGGAGGGGAGGAACGCAAGGAAGAAGATTCTGAGAAGAATCAGAAGGATATGGAAGATCCCAGGTTCTTAAAGCTTCTTGCCTCCATAAAAAAAGGAATGAGGATTCCTATCGCCGGTTTTACTATCAAAGAAGGGGAAACCTCCCCGCCGAAACGTTATACCTCCGGTTCTATGATTCTCGCCATGGAAAATGCAGGGCAGCTCATTGAGGATGAAGAGCTGCGTGCACAGATAAAAGGAAGCGGAATCGGAACCAGCGCAACCAGAGCAGAAATTCTTAAGAAATTGGTGAATATTCAGTACCTGGCATTGAACAAAAAGACGCAGGTGATCACACCCTCGCTGTTAGGCGAGTTGATTTTTGAAGTAGTGGATGCTTCCCTGAAACAGTTGCTAAATCCGGATCTGACAGCAAGTTGGGAAAAGGGCCTTACCTATGTGGCAGAAGGCAGCATCACTTCAGAGGAGTATATGACAAAGCTGGAGAACTTTGTGGCTGGAAGAACATATAATGTGTTAAGGTTGAATAATCAGTATCAATTGAGAGACCATTTCGATGCGGCGGCGGCTTTTTATAAAAAACAGAATTGATAAAGTACTCCACAAGGCTTAACACAACTAATCATGAAAAAGGAGACGATTCAATGAACAAAGAACAGATGACCATAGGGCAGTTATACGATACCAGTAAAAGCATGGCGGGTGCTATGATGGAGCGTTACACATATCCGTGGGAGGTACTTCCCCATATTGGAGAGATCATAGCGGCGTTATCCGCAACCCTTCCAAAGGATGACTATAACTGTATTGGGGGAAATGTCTGGATTCATAAATCAGTCCAGATGCCCACCATCTCCACAGTAAAAGGGCCTGCAATCATTGGGGCAGACGTGGAAGTCCGTCCAGGAGCATTCATCCGGGGCAATGTGATCGTGGGAGAGGGTGCAGTGGTAGGAAATTCCACAGAACTTAAAAATGTGATTTTGTTTGACGGTGTCCAGGTGCCCCATTACAATTATGTGGGGGATTCCATCTTAGGATACAAATCCCATATGGGAGCCAGTTCCTTGACATCCAATGTAAAATCGGATAAGACTCTGGTGAAGGTACATGCCGGGGATGGAGATATTGAGACTGGCCTTAAGAAATTCGGCGCTATGTTAGGGGATTTTGTGGAAGTAGGATGCGGATCCGTGCTGAATCCGGGAACGGTTGTGGGCTCCCATTCCAATATCTATCCGCTGTCCAGTGTGAGAGGATGTGTGGATGAAAATTCTATTTATAAAAAAGACGGTGTGATTGTCAGGAAGCGGGAAGATGTATAAAGAAGGTTACTCTTAACAAAAGGTGTATGGAAATGGATTTCCATGCACCTTTTTCGATGCATATCCGTATTTTCTGAAAAATTTTTCTATAATACTACTTTCCTGCCCTAAGGGAAAATCGAAGGGCGATATAATGGAATCATCAGAGCACTTAAAGGGATTTAGGCTGCTGAGAAGAAAGGAGAGGGTAGGAGTGCGGATAGCAGTATGCGATGATGACAGGCGTTTTTGCAGTGAGATGAAAGGGATTCTGGAGCAGTATGAAGAAAGCAAGGGAATCTATACAGAGATCGGCTTATTTTCAGACGGCCGGGAACTGTGCAAAAGCTTGAAAAGGGGAGAACGATATGACCTGGTTTTTCTGGATATCCTGATGGAGCAGGTAAATGGTGTGGAAGCGGGAAAGTTTATCCGGAATGTGATGGAAGACGACGATACAAAAATCGTATACGTCTCATCAGATGAAGAACATACTGTAGAACTGTTTCAGAACCAGCCTACAGATTTTTTAAAGAAGCCGGTCCGGATCCGCAGGGTTTTTCAGACTCTGGATACAATTCAAAGAAGCGGGAGAAAAAGACAGAACCAGTTCTTTTATAAACAAGGAAAGCTCATTCATGCAATTCCTTATTCTGATATCATCTATTATCAAAGCGTGGGAAGGAAAATTCAGATCCATACTCCAAAAGAAATATATGAATACAACGGAAAATTATCACAGATCTTGGGGGATGGGCTTCCCTCTGATTTTATCTGTATCCACAAGTCCTACATCGTAAACAGAAACTATATTCTGGGAAGAATGTACAATAAGGTTTATTTAAAGGAAGAAGATACCTGGCTTCCTGTCAGCCAGATATACAGGAAACAGGTAAGGGAATATTTGAAGGATTTTCAACGAATTATGACAGAAAGACAGATGAATTTTGCCAATCGGATTTGATAGGCCTTATTTTGTGTTAGTATTACGAAAGCAGCCTTGATTCTGAATTGCTGCAGGATTCTTACCTGTTTCTGCATGACCGGCTGTATGGGCTTATAGAAGTTGAGATGCTGCAGATGTATTTGGGGAATGATCCGCAGCGTCCCATCTTTTTCTTTTTTAATTTATAAAGGAATCATGAGCCGTGGATGATGATGCTGATCCGCTTATAGATCAGGGTAGTTACCAGAGAGACGATGAATCCTTTGATCAGGTTGAAGGGTGCCACACAGACAAAGGCAAAGGTCCACACATTGGAGACAGCCGGATTGATGGCAGCTCCTGCAGCAATGATGGAGTCCAGAGGCATAAAGTTGGAATAGAACGGGATCATCACCAGGGCATTTAAGACAGCGCCTACAACCGCCATGGAGGCTGTTCCCACAACCATGCCCAGGAAGGCTCCTTTTTTTGTTTTATTGACCTTGTAGATCCAGCCGGCGGGAAGAATCAGGGCGCATCCGATGCAGAAATTGGCAAACTCACCTACGAATCCGGTAGAAGTAGGCTTGAGAACCAGTTTTACCAGGATCTTTACCAGTTCGATGATAGCACCGGCCAGAGGCCCCATGGAAAAAGTTCCCACCAGGACAGGGATCTCGCTTAAATCCAGGCCGTAGAAAGGCGGAGCGATAAAGGGGATTGGGAACTCAAACAGCATAAGCACCGCGCCCAGAGCACCGAACATTCCCATTAAGACCAGATGTTTCAGGGTAAACAGTTTTTTTTCTTTCATTTTACATATCCTCCTAAGATTTAAGTTCATCTTGAAGGGGAACTGCAGCAGGCGTTTTGCGGGTGTGGGGGATGAGGAATCCATCCGACTGGCCAAGGCAGGCAGAATGCTGGCGTTTCGGCTATCTTCCTGGAAAACAAAAAACCCTGGGTATAAAAATACTCAGGGCAATTACACATCCGTACCATATGCATACAGTTTCTTCTCTCATCCAGACTATACTGTCGGTTTTGGAATCACACCAAATCAGCCACCTGCGTGGGTCGCGGACTATACCGCCGGTGGGGAATCGCACCCCGCCCCGAAGAACTTATTTATTTACGGAAATCATTATAATACGTTATCAGAAGAAATGCAAGAAGTTTTACAAAGTACTTGTATTTTCTCCAGCCCCATGGTAAATTTTTTAGGAGGTTATAGGAGGAGAGATCATATATGGAAGATATCAATATAGGTGCGAAAGTTCAGGAATATCGGCAGATGCGACAGTATAGCCTGCGGGAATTGGCGGCGAAGGCGGAGATGACTCCGTCCATGTTAAGTCAGATTGAAAATAATGGGGCCAATCCCTCGATTAATACGTTAAAGAATCTTGCGTCCGCCCTGGATGTTCCCATGTTCAAGTTTTTCCAGACAGACAAGGCAGATGAGAGCCTGATCGTGCGGAAGGGGAATTATATGCAGCTTGGAAGCGCGCGGGACGGGGTAATCTATGAACTTCTGACACCGGATTTAAGCGGAGCCATCGAGTTCTGCAAGATGGAGATTCCGCCTGATTCGGTTACAGCGGCTTCAGAAAAAGCCCATACGGGGGAAGAGGTAGCCTATGTCATAAGCGGCAATATCCTGATTCATATGAACGGGAAGCCGTTTCAGCTATATGAAGGAGACAGTGTAAAGATTCCGGCAGGAACCAATCACCTGTGGGAGAATAAAGAGAATCAAAAGGCAATCATTATCTTTGCCATTACGCCGCCCAGTTTTTAGGGGCGGTTTTTTATTCCATAGGCGCACCCTATGGAACAAAAAGCCTTCTGGACAGGATTCTGTGATTTTTGCAGGGGATTGAGATGGCTATTGTCACAGATGGGTTTTGGAGCAGGGATTTGGTGAGACGGACTTTTGTGCACTTTGTCGGTTTTTATGGAAGGAAATTATCAATATTTAACAAAGTTAAATTATGTTAAACGCATTTATTGACATTTAACAAAATTTATTGTAAATTAACATCAAGAGAAAAACAATGTAACGAATCTCATAATTTAATGAAGAAAGGATGACAAAACTTATGGACGCACAAAAGTACATCGAAGCTTCTCCGGTAATCAGAAGAATTGCCTCGAAAGAGGAAACCGCATGGATCAATCCGTATCTGCTTCCCTTTGCTGTCACTGACGGCACCTGCCAGCTGGTGGTGTCGGATGGGGACATTGAAGATGCAGAGAAACGTTTGGCCCGGTTTGCCTCGTTTATCAAGAAATGCTTTCCGGAGACACAGGAGACAGATGGCCTGATTGAATCTCCCCTGGCACGGATTCCTTCTATGCAGAAGAAGCTGGAGGAAACCTACGGCTGCAAGATCCCAGGACAACTGCTTCTTAAGATGGACAGCCACCTGGCCATCGCTGGTTCTATCAAGGCCAGAGGCGGCATCTATGAAGTGTTAAAGCATGCGGAAGATCTGGCTCTGGAGGCAGGAAAGCTTCAGGTAGACCAGGACTATGCCAAGTTGGCAAATCCGGAGATGAAGGAATTCTTCGGACAGTACACCGTTCAGGTAGGCTCTACGGGAAACTTGGGCCTTTCCATTGGAATCATGAGTGCAGCTTTAGGCTTTAAGGTGAAGGTACATATGTCTGCAGATGCCAAGCAGTGGAAGAAGGATCTCCTTCGCAGCAAAGGCGTGGAGGTGATCGAGTATGCAGACGATTACTCCAAGGCTGTGGCAGAAGGGCGCAAGAACTCTGACTTGGATCCCATGAGTTATTTTGTGGATGATGAGAAGTCGGTGAATCTGTTCCTGGGCTATGCGGTGGCGGCAAAGAGGCTGAAAAAGCAGCTGGATGAAATGAAGATTGTGGTGGATGAGAAACATCCTCTTATCGTCTACATCCCTGCAGGAGTCGGTGGCGCTCCCGGCGGCGTGGCATACGGGCTGAAGCGAATTTTCAAGGACAATGTCCACTGTTTCTTTACGGAGCCGGTTATGTGCCCGTCTGTATTGTTGGGGGTGGCAACCCAGGAGTTTGAGAATGCCAATGTCCATGAGTTCGGCATCTCCGGCATGACGGAAGCAGACGGCTTAGCCTGTGCCAGCCCGTCTGGGTTTGTGACCCGTATCATGACCAACCTGTTGTCAGGTGAATTTACTGTGACAGACGGGAAGCTTTACGATTACCTCAGGCTTTTATACGGTTCCGAGGAGATTCAGATCGAGCCGTCCAGCTGTGCCGCCTTTTCCGGTCCCTGCGGCCTTTTGCAGTATGAGGATTCCAGAGCATATTGCCAGAGCCATGGTCTGGATGAGGAGACGTTAAAAGATTCCGTTCAGATTGCATGGGCCACTGGAGGAAGGCTGGTGCCAGACGTAATAAGAAAAGAGTATCTGGAGACGTATCTGTAGGATAAGGGGGGAAAATTAGAATGAATACCAACGTATTAGTGATTGCAGGCCTGATACTGGGAGTTCTGGTGTTGGTGCTGTGTACGGTGAAATTTAAAATACATCCGTTTTTTGCTTTGATCGCAACTACAGTTACCTTTGCCGCTGTGTCTGGCATGAATATGCAGGATATGATGAGCGCCTTTACCTCCGGTATGGGCGGAACCATGGCGGACATCGGCCTTGTCATTGCCCTGGGAACCGTTACCGGCGCGCTGCTTGAGAAATCCGGCGCTGCGGAGACCATGGCCAAGACCATCCTAAAGATCACAGGGGAGAAGCACGCTGCTCTCGGCCTGGGTATCACAGGCTATTTCGTGTCAATTCCAGTATTCTGTGATTCCGCATTTGTGCTGTTAAGCCCGATTGCAAAGAGAATGTCCAAGGATACCAAGATATCCATGACTACCATGGCCATTGCCATGTGTATGGGACTTCATGCAACCCACATGTTTGTGCCGCCTACACCAGGGCCTCTGGCAGTGGCAGGAATCTTAAGCGCAGACTTAGGGTACGTGATTCTGTTTGGTGCCCTGGTGTCGATTCCGGTTATGCTGGTAGGATATTTCGGTGCAGTGAAGGCAGGAAAGAAGTTCTACTATATTCCCCAGAACGTAGTGGAGACACCGGAAAATCAGAAGCTGCCAAGTCCGCTTATGGCGTTTCTTCCCATCATTGCTCCCATTGTTTTGATGTTAATTAAGACTATCGGCGATATGTGCGGCCTGTCTGGGATTGTGATGAATGTGTTCGCGGTTCTTGGAACTCCGGCGGTGGCTTTGCTGGTTGGGCTTTTGATTGCCCTGGTGGGATATCACCAGATTTTCCCGGAGGATAAAGAGGCATGGGGATTTGACGGCGTGTTTGCAGATGCCCTTCGGACGGCCGGACAGATTGTATTGATTGTAGGCGCTGGCGGTGCATTTTCAGGGGTGCTGAAGGCTTCTCCTCTTCAGGATATTTTGACCAACACCTTCTCTGGGCTGACCATTGGAATCCTGGCTCCGTTTATCATTGGATTCATCTTCCGTACCTGTGTAGGCTCTGCCACCATCGCCATGGTGACGGCAGCTACCATGATCACGCCTCTCATGGATGTATTGGGATTTGGTTCCCCTATCGGAAGAGTGATTGCTATGTTGGCCTGCGCTGCTGGCGGCCTGATGGTGTTCCATGGCAACGACGATTTCTTCTGGGTGACAGCAACCACCTCGGAGATGGATACTTCGGTTGCCTACAAGACCATACCGATCATCAGTGTGCTTCAGTCTGTGACAGCTTTGGTGGTAGTGTTCGTGTTAAGCCTGATTTTTCTGTAAATAAATGGTAAGATAGACGGGCAAGACGAAAGTAAATCCTCGACATAAAATAGAAGATATGGTAAAATAAATAAGCGCAGGGCTGCTCCGTGATGGATCGGGAGTATGCCCTGTTGTTGGCCTGAATGTGAAGGTTACAAAAATCTTATGTTCTATGGGGGATAATCTATGAAATTTCTTGCGAACAAAAAACTTTCCACACGTATTAGTATTCTTACTACTGCAATTATCCTGACAGGAATGCTGCTTCTTTGGATATTTGTGTCTGCCAATGCATCTTCTATGGTTAAAAATAATATTACCAACCAAATGACCGATGCCGTAGAGGCCAGGGCGGCCATTATCAGCGAGTATGTGGCTTCTGCGGAGGAATATATGACCGCTTTTGCTCTGGGAAGGGAAGTCCGCCAGATTCTTTTGAATCCGGAAGACCCGGAATTATTGAAAAAGGCCCAGGAATATACCCAGGACTTTGCGGCAGTCAAAGGTATTTTTGAGGGCCTTTATATCGCGACTCCGGACACCTATGTCTTAACCCACACCTCTCAGGGAGCCATCGGTATAACCACCCGGTCCGGGGACTCTCTTAATACCTTTCAGAACACCATTCTGTCCCGGCAGCAATTGACCAATCTTGGAATCATGAAGTCACCGGGAACCGGCAGTATGATTCTGTCCATGTACTACCCGATCTTTGAAGGACAGAAGTGTATCGGATATGTGGGGGCCGGCGTGTATGCCAGTCATCTCATGGATGCGCTGCTGAACCTGAATATCAAGGGGTTGCCTGACAGTGAATATGTGTTCTTGAATGTGGAGAACGGGGTGTATCTTTATCACCAGGACGAATCACTTTTAAATACGGAAACTACCGACGAGGGATATAAAGAGATTATTCGACGGATCCAGGCGGACGACAGCACCCAGGTAAGCACGTATTCTTACCGGGATGAAAATGGCGTGGAGCAGTTTGTTGTCTATAAGTATCTGAAAGATCGTGGCTGGGTCTTCATGGTTCGCGACAGCGCTACGGAAGTGTACGGCAAAGTGGTGGCCGTTCGCGTTGTGGTAGGGTTACTGTGTGCAGTGATGGCAGCCGCTATCATATTGCCTACCATTTTGATTCTGCATCGCGAGGGTAAAGAGCTTATGGCTGTGGAGCATGCCATAGGTTGCCTGGGGGAATTAAACCTGTCGGCAGACCGGGAACTGGAGACGTATTATGGAAGGTCAGACGAGATCGGAATGATTGCCCAGACGACCCATCATGTCTGTGGCTGCCTGCGGAAAACCATTGACGATGTGGGGCGTATTCTGGGAGAGATGGCGGACGGCAATCTTTCTGTCAATGTTACGGAGAATGAATCCTATTATATCGGAGACTTTAAGGCGCTATCTGAGAGCCTGAAATCGATTCATGCCAATCTTGTGAATGTTATCCGGGATATTTCTGATGTGGCGAGACAGGTTGACACCAGCGCCGGGCAGGTGGCTACAGGCGCGCAGGCATTGTCACAGGGAACCATGGAGCAGGCGGCATCTGTTGACGGGCTTGTGTCCAATGTGACCGCTATCACCTCACAGATTCAGACCAGCACCGTGCGTTGCGGCAGCGCCAGCCAGTTGGTGGATAAAGCGGCTGGTTATGCTGCTGAGACAGATATAAAGATGGAGCAGCTGATGACAGCTACTAAAAATATTGACCAGTCTTCAGCCCAGATTGTCACAGTCATCAAGACCATTGAGGACATTGCATTTCAGACCAATATACTAGCGCTAAATGCTTCTGTGGAAGCCGCCCGGGCTGGCGCTGCAGGAAAGGGATTTTCCGTAGTTGCAGACGAGGTCCGCAATCTTGCAGCCAAATCAGCAGAAGCTGCTGAGGATACCAGCGGATTGGTGAAGCATTCCATTCAGGATGTAAAAACAGGAACAGATGCCACCAACCTAGCTGTTTCTGCCATGCAGGTTATCCGCGATTGCATTCAGGAGATTAAGACGCTGATGGATGAGATCGCGGCCGCCAGCATTCGGCAGTCGGAGATGATCGTATCGGTGGAAGACGGAATCAAAGAGATTTCCAGAGTGGTGCAGACCAATTCCTCTGCTGCAGATGAAAGCGCATCCGTTTCAAAGCAGCTGTCTGGCCAGGCCCGGACGTTAAACAGCCTGATCAGCCGATTCCGCATCTTATAGATGTGAAATAAAAAAGGGACCATTGCAGTCCCTTTTTTATTTGATGGAAATGATTCCCGGGCGTTGGCTACCGCGCTTTTTTCTATGCCAGTGCCTGCGCTAAGTCGGCGATGATGTCATCGGCATTCTCAATGCCTACGCTGAGACGGATGAGAGACGGATCCACGCCGGCTTCCACCAGCTGTTCATCGCTTAACTGGCGGTGAGTATGGCTGGCAGGGTGGAGGACACAGGTTCGGGCATCGGCTACATGGGTGACAATGGCAGCCAGCTTTAGCTTGTCCATAAACACAGCCGCTGCCGTTCTTCCTCCCTTTAAGCCGAAGGAAATGACGCCGCAGGTGCCTTTTGGCATGTATTTCTGAGCCAGTTCATAATATTTGTCCCCTTCCAGGCCAGGATAGTTGATCCATGCCACATCGTCTCTGGACTTTAGATATCTGGCTACGGCCAAAGCGTTCTCACAGTGGCGGGGAACCCGCAGATGAAGGGTCTCCAGGCCGATATTTAGCAGGAAGGCGTTCTGGGGAGCCTGAATGGATCCCATATCCCGCATCAGTTGGGCTGTTGCCTTGGTGATGTAGGCGGCTTTTCCGAATTTTTTCGTGTAGGTGATGCCGTGATAAGAGTCATCTGGGGTAGTAAGCCCGGGGAACTTGTCCGGGCAGGATTCCCAGTCAAAGTTGCCGCTGTCCACGATACAGCCGCCTACAGTCATAGCATGGCCGTCCATGTACTTGGTGGTGGAGTGGGTGACGATGTCAGCGCCCCACGCAAAGGGCTGGCAGTTGATAGGAGTGGCAAAGGTATTGTCAATGTTGAGAGGAACCTGATGGCTGTGGGCCAGCCGGGCAAATTTCTCGATGTCCAAAACCACCAGGGCCGGGTTTGCGATGGTCTCCCCAAATACGGCTTTGGTGTTGGGTTTAAATGCTTTTTCAAGCTCCTCCTCCGGTGCGTCCGGGTCCACCAGGGTACACTGGATGCCAAAGCGCTTTAGAGTGACAGTAAACAGATTGGATGTGCCGCCGTAGATGGTGGCGGCGCTGACAACATGGTCGCCTGCGGAGCAGATGTTTAAGATGGCGTACATATTGGCTGCCTGGCCGGATGAGGTGAGCATGGCTGCCACTCCGCCTTCCAGCTTACAGATTTTATCGGCAACGGCATCGTTGGTGGGATTGGCCAGGCGTGTGTAGAAATAGCCGTTCTCCTCCAGATCAAAAAGGCGGCCCATCTGTTCGCTGGTCTCGTATTTAAAGGTAGTGCTCTGATAGATGGGCAGTATCCGGGGCTCTCCGTTTTTCGGCTGCCACCCGCCCTGGATACAGATGGTTTCCGGTGATTGCTGACGCTCCATATGAAATCCTCCTGGTATTATAATCGTTTGTTGTTTTACACAAAGTGGGAAACACGAAAATAGTCTATCACAACTGGGGGAGGAAAATCAAGAAAAACCGTTTGTAACGCTCAGATAACGTTAGGGATAACTCTGAGGCAGGCTTGCCACAGGAATCCGTTGCTATTTCCTGGTTTATCAACTATAATACAGAGTATTCAAGAAGTAAGAGGAAACCATTTCGGGAGTTTTCTGTACCCCATTATGGAAGGAGGTTTTACGGATGAACACATTAAAAAAGCTGAAAAAACTGCAGAGGATCTTATTTGGCCGAACCACGTTGATCGTGCTGTTTCTCTTGATTCAGATTGGATATTTCTTTGGCATTGCAGAATGGCTTACTCAGTACTCCCTCTATGTCTACATTGCATTTGACCTGTTTGGAGGGCTATTGTGTATCTATATCATCAACAAAAAGGATAATCCCAGTTTTAAGCTGGCCTGGGTCATCCCTGTGCTTTTGTTTCCCGTATTTGGAAGCCTTCTTTATCTCTATGTGGAGCTGGAGATCAGCGGAAGGCTGATTGCCAAGCGTGCCGGGCAGATTGTCTGGGAGTCCAGGGATTATGTAAAGCAGGATAAAGAGGTGATGGAACGCCTTGAAAAGGAGGATAAGCTGACGGCCAATATGGCGGAATATGTAGGCACAAAAGGAGGCTTCCCTATCTACGAGGGTACATCTGTGGAATATTTTCCAAGCGGCCAGGAGAAATGGAACCGGTTGAAGGAGGAGCTTGGGAAGGCAGAGAATTTTATTTTCATGGAATATTTTATTGTGGAAGAGGGGGTTATGTGGGACAGCATCCTTACGATTCTGGAGCAGAAAGCAAAAGAAGGAGTGGAGGTGCGGTTTATGTATGACGGCATGTGTTCCCTCATGCTTCTTCCCCACAACTACCCGAAGAAAATGGAGGCCAAGGGAATCCACTGCCGGATGTTTGCGCCCATAAAGCCTCTCTTATCTACGGCCCAGAACAACCGGGACCATCGGAAGATTGTGGTGATTGACGGTCATACGGCTTTTACCGGCGGCATCAATCTGGCAGACGAGTATATCAATGAAAGAAAGCGGTTCGGTTACTGGAAAGATGTGGCTGTCATGTTGAAGGGGGATGCCGTAAGGAATTTCACGGTCATGTTCCTTCAGCTTTGGAATATCTGGGAAAAGACAGCTCTTCCCTATGAGAAGTATCTGTATCAGGGCAAGGCTCTGCCTGTCTCTGGGGACGGGTATGTTCTTGGCTATGGAGATTCTCCTCTGGATCATGAACCGGTTGGGAAAAGGGTCTATCTGGATATCTTAAATACTGCCAAACGCTATGTGCATATTATGACTCCCTATCTGATTCTGGATGACGAGACCATCAGCGCCCTGTCTTACGGGGCGAAAAGAGGAGTGGAAATTATCATCATCATGCCTCATATTCCGGATAAAAGGTATGCCTTTATGCTGGCCCACAGCTACTATCAAGAACTTTTGCAGGCAGGAGTGAAGATTTATGAGTTTACCCCTGGGTTTGTCCATGCCAAGGCGTTCACCAGCGATGATGAGAAGGCGGTGGTGGGAACCATCAATCTGGATTTCAGAAGCCTGTACCATCACTTTGAGTGCGGGGCATTTCTGTACCGGAATCAGGCAGTGGATGATGTGGAACGGGATTTTCAGGAGACTCTGGCACAGTGCCAGGAGATCACTATAGAGAGGTGCAGGAGGTTCCCGCTGTATGAGAAGATCGCGGGCCAGGCGCTGCGCCTGATTGCGCCGATGATGTAGGAAGATGCAAAACGTACTTTTACATTCTTGAAAAATCGTGATATAATTCGGAATCATAATGATTGCGTATTCTTGGAGCATCTATGCCTGATGGAAAATGAGGCTTTAGGAGTATTGCATGCCAGGAGGATGAGAATGAAGGTTGTAGATATGCATTGCGATACCATCGCAGAGATTTATTACGCCCAGAGCAGGGGAGAGGATGCAGGAATTCGAAGGAACGGGTTCCATGTGGATCTGGAGAAGATGGAAAAGGGAGATTACGGGGTTCAGAATTTTGCCTTGTTTACTTCGATTCAACGGGAGAAGAATCCGTTTGAATATGCCATGAATCTTCTCGATGTTTTCTATCAGGAGATGGAGAAGAACCAGGATCTGATCGGCATTGTGAAATCCTATGAGGATATTGAAGAAAACTGGAAAAAGGGACGGATGTCTGCCCTTTTGACCATAGAGGAAGGAGCTGTCTGCCAAGGGAAGCTGTCTTACCTGCGGGACTTCTATCGTCTGGGCGTGCGGATGATGACCCTTCTGTGGAACCATCCCAATGAGCTGGGATACCCAAGCTGCAGGGATACAAGAGGGGCAGGCTCCATGGGAACCCCGGACACGGAACACGGTCTTACAGAGACTGGGATTGTATTTCTGGAGGAAATGGAGAGGCTGGGGATGATCATCGATATCTCCCATCTAAACGATGCGGGAGTCTGGGATGTGTTCCGGTATACCCAAAAGCCTTTCGTAGCCAGCCATTCCAATGCCAGGGCGTTAACAGATGGATGCTTAAGAAATTTAACCGATGATATGATCCGGCAGATGGGAGAACGGGGAGGGGTATTGGGAATCAATTATTATCCGCCTTTCCTCAGAGTGCCGGAAGCAGGAAAAGAAGAGGAGAAGATGAAGAGCCGGGTGTCTGACATGGTGCGCCATATGAAGCACATGAAACAGGTAGGGGGAATCGGCTGCATCGGCTTGGGATCTGATTTTGACGGGATCGGAGGAGACTTGGAGATGAAGTCCTGCGCCGACCTTCCTATTCTGGAGGCGGAGATGAGGCGGCAGGGGTTTGTGGAATCAGAAATCGAGGCAGTTTTCCACGGCAATGTGTTGCGGGTTTATCGGGAAGTATTGGGATAGAGGAGCACGTTAAACTTCAAATTTTTACAATTTAAAGCACTATAGAATTGACGTGGCAAAAAAATTGTAGTATGATACTACTGTTCGAAAAAATCTGGCATCAGAATCTACCAATGGCCGAAGCAGGTGCCTGGTTTGAAAGTGAACGAATATCCGATGAATGAGGGAGATGCGATTATGAAAAAATCAATGAAAATGTTATCCTTGATCCTTGCCGGAACCATGGTGATGTCTATGGCAGGATGTTCTGGTAAGGCGGAGGAGACGACACCGGCACAGACCGAGGCTACCACAGCGGCAGCAGGGGCAGAGACAACAGCTGCAGAGGCAAAGACCACAACTGGGGAAGCGGAAGGGGAGAAGTATACAGTTGGTATCTGCCAGTTAGTACAGCATGATGCGCTGGATGCGGCTACTTATGGTTTTATGGATGCTTTAATTGAAGAATTCGGTGACGGGGTCGTGTTTGACGAGCAGAATGCTCAGGGAGATGCCAATACCTGTTCTACTATTATCAACAGCTTTGTGTCAGAGGATGTGGATCTGATTCTGGCCAATGCCACACCGGCGCTGCAGGCAGCTCAGGCCGGAACCAATGAGATTCCCATCTTAGGAACTTCGGTTACCGAGTATGGCGTGGCTCTTGGAATCGACGGGTTTGACGGAACCGTAGGCGGCAATATCTCCGGTACATCTGACCTGGCTCCCCTTGATGAGCAGGCTGCTATGCTTCATGAATTGTTCCCGGATGCCAAGAAAGTCGGCCTGATCTACTGCTCTGCAGAGGCCAACTCTCAGTATCAGGTAGACACTGTAAAAGCGGCTCTGGAGGGATTAGGATATACCTGTGAATATTATGCATTCTCAGATTCCAACGACCTGGCTACAATCGTGACAAAGGCATGCTCCGAAAGCGATGTGCTGTATGTTCCCACGGATAATACGGCAGCTGCCAATGCAGAGCTGGTCAACAGTATCTGTATGCCGGCAGGGATTCCGGTAGTTGCAGGCGAGGAAGGCATCTGTGCAGGATGCGGTGTTGCGACACTGTCCATCAGCTATTATGACCTGGGATGGGGCACTGGTAAGATGGCAGCCAAGATCTTAAAGGGAGAGGCCAATATCTCTGAGATGCCTATCGAGTATGCTCCCCAGTTTACCAAGAAGTACAATGCGCAGATCTGTGAAGAACTGAACATTCAGGTTCCGGAAGGGTATGAGCCGATTGAGTAATTGGCAGGAAGCGTAAGAGCAATGACAGACAGCAGCGGGATCGGGTTAAGCTTGTCTCGCTGCCGTTTTTTGAACATCTTCCAGGCAGTGGACTTTTATAGAAAAGATATCTTGCAGGGCAGGATAGCAGGCGAGGTGACAGAGATGAATATAGGAAGTTTGATAAATGCTTTACCAGGCGCGGCGGCCCAGGGACTCATCTGGGGGATTATGGCCATTGGAGTGTACATTACGTATCGGGTTCTGGATATAGCGGATCTGACCGTAGACGGCTCTTTGTGTACCGGCGGCGCGGTTTGTATTATGTTGATGTTAAGCGGACAGAATGTATGGGTGGCTATGGCAGGTGCTATGGCAGCCGGCATGCTTGCTGGCCTGGTGACAGGGATTTTTCATACCTGTATGGGAATTCAGCCGATTTTAGCCGGTATTCTGACCCAGCTTGGGCTGTGGTCGGTGAATTTGAAAATAATGGGGAAGGCCAATCAGGTAATCAATGTGGATAAGTACCATTTGCTGGTTTCTCTGCGGTTTATCAAGAACGTGTCTTTCTTTAAAAATACAATTTTTGTGGTGGTTCTGATCACGGCAGCACTGATTGGAATCCTTTACTGGTTTTTTGGAACGGAGTTAGGCTGTTCCTTAAGGGCAACCGGCTGCAACGACAAGATGGCCCGGGCGCAGGGAATCAACACAGATTTCGGCAAAGTACTTGGCCTTATGATTTCCAATGGTTTGGTAGCTTTTTCTGGTGCTCTTTTGTCCCAATATCAGGGATTTGCAGATATCAATATGGGCCGCGGTGCCATCGTCATCGGCCTGGCGGCAGTGATCATTGGGGAGGCTGTGTTTGGAAGAGTTTTCCACAATTTTGCCCTTCTTCTACTGGGGGTTTCCCTGGGATCCATCATCTACTATCTGGTACTTCAGGTAGTTATCTGGCTGGGAGTTGACACGGATCTTCTAAAACTTTTGTCGGCGCTGATTGTGGCGGTGGCCCTGTGGCAGTTCCAATCAGGAAGCGCTCTTTTAAAACCGGCGAGAAAGGGAGGAAAAGGCTGATGTTAGAGGTGGAAAAGATATCCAAGACATTTAATGCTGGTACGGTCAACGAAAAACAGGCGTTAAGAAGATTAAGCCTGACTCTCGCGGACGGGGATTTTGTCACGGTGATCGGGGGAAATGGAGCAGGAAAGTCTACGCTTTTAAATGCCATTGCAGGCACCTGGATGGTGGATGAGGGGAAGATCCTGATCGATGGACAGAAGGTGACCCATCTTCCGGAATACAAGCGGGCCAGGTTTTTAGGACGGGTGTTTCAGGATCCGATGAACGGAACCGCGGCTACCATGGGAATCGAAGAGAATCTGGCTCTGGCATTTCGCAGAGGGGACAGACGGACTCTGAAAAATGGAATCAACAACAATGAACGGAAGATGTACCGGGAGATGTTGGCAAAGCTGGGGTTGGGGCTGGAGAACCGGATGACCTCCAAGGTGGGGCTTCTCTCTGGCGGACAGAGGCAGGCATTAACCCTTCTGATGGCAACGTTAAAAAAGCCGAAACTGCTTCTTTTAGATGAGCATACGGCGGCTCTTGACCCTAAGACAGCAGCAAAGGTTCTGGAGACGACAGAGACCATTGTCAATCAGGATCATCTGACAACGTTGATGATCACTCACAATATGAAGGATGCCATACACATCGGTAACCGCCTGATCATGATGAATGAGGGGCAGATCATTTACGATGTGTCAGGAGAAGAGAAGAAGAATTTGACAGTGGAGGATCTGCTTCACAAGTTTGCTGAGGCAAGCGGCGAGGAACTGGCCAATGACCGAATGATGCTTGCAAAATAGAGGCAGGAAAAATAGGAGCAGTCAGTTTTAAAAGAGTTTTTACAGGGGTTTTGTTATGCAGGAGTTTGGACGGGATTTGGCGGAGGAATTGGTAGAGGAAGGCATCCGACAGCTTAGGGAAAAAGGAATGGAAGGATTTTCTGCCCGCAGGGTTGCAGAGATCTGTAAGGTCTCTTGTTCTGCACAGTTTAAGCATTTTAAAGGTCGGAGAGAATATTTTCTTGCCATGTCCTGGAAGCTGGATGAAATCTTGCTTAAGAATATGGAAGCAATTGAGAAACAGTGGGGAAGCGATTACAAAACTGCACACTTAAAGATGAATGAGGCTTATATCCATTATCTGTGCGAGAATCCGTTTTTGATCAATGAGTCCTTCTGGAAAACCATTGACGAGGGACCGGCAGGAATTCATAAGTGGAAAAGCTTTCGGTTGATGGTGGAACAGTTTGTTCAGTATTGTGAGGAGAGGCAGATTCCTCAGGAGATCTATAAAAGTTATTATTTCAATTTTCAGACCCTGGCTTATGGTGCAGTTTTCGTTATTGTCAACGGCCTTCTCATGCCTGGGGTGGATCCTATACCGGATATTCTGGATCTGCAGGAAAGGATTTATAAGAACCTGGATAGGGTGACAAGGAGGTAATTGGCCTTTACAGGGGGAGGGGCATATGAAGATTGCAGGGGATAAGGTGATTCTTCGGGCAGTTGAGGAGCAGGATAGCGATATGCTTTATAACCTGATTAAGAATTCGGAGACTTCAAAAGGAGTAGGGGGGTATCACGCTCCCAACTCTTGCAGCCATCAGATGGATTGGTTCCGCTCTTCGCCAGACGGCAGTCTGCGCTTCATCATTGCAGGGAAAGAATGTCCAGAGAATGCCTTGGGAATCATATTTCTGTCCCGTGGGGATGTCAAACGGGGAGAAGCGGAACTTTATATAAAGTTGATGAAATCTGCCCGCGGCAAGGGGTATGGGAAGGAGGCTGTGGCTGTTTTGGTTTCCTACGGATTTCGTGAACTCCGGCTGCATCATATCTATTCCAACATCCTGGAATGTAATTTGGCATCCTTACGGTTGTTTGAGAAGTGTGGCTTTCAGAAAGAGGCAGTACATAGAAGCAAAGTGTATAAAGACGGACATTATGAGAATGTATGTGTCTATGGGATATCATCTGGCCTCTGATAGCATGGACCCGTTGCCTATGGAAAAATGGAGCGGATGACTGGAAGGTAAACGGTCTTTACAAGGGGTATTATCGTTTGCAATAATGAAATTGCAAACACCCTGTATTATTTCAGGAAGAGGTGAGGAGATAACCCTGTAAGAATATGGAATGATTAAAAGCCGCTGCCTGGTGAGATGATTTTCACTGGGCAGCATTTTTTGCCCTTAGAATCAAAAAAGAGAAAGAAAAGGTATTGCATTTCCATAAAAAGAGTGATAAAATTTTACCAAAGGTTAACGGTGTTAACCACCTGAAAACCTTAGGAAAAGCCATATATTCTTATAGGAGGAGAGAACATGAAAAAAGTAGTAACTAAAAGACTGGTTTCGGCAGTCCTGGCATCTAGCATGGTTCTGATGGCAGGATGTTCATCCAGCAATCCCGAAGCGGAAAGTACTACAGCGGCTGAGCCAACTACCACCACGGCAGCTGCAAGCGCCAGTGGTACCTATACCGCTGGTACTTACACCGGAGAGGGACAGGGTTTTGGCGGGGCAGTGACCGTAGCCATAACGGTAGACGCTGATTCCATCACGGATGTGAAGATCGAAGGGGCTGATGAGACTCCCAACATCGGAGGTGCAGCGTTCGAGGATCTGGCTGCTCAGATCAAGGATGCACAGAGCGCAGAGATTGACGGTGTATCCGGAGCAACCCTTACATCAAACGGTGTAAAAGAGGCAGCAACCATGGCAATCGCCCTTGCAAAGGGTGAGGAAGTCAGCGCAGGGGGAGGAGAACTGACCTTTACGGCAGGTACATACACAGGTGTGGGAGCTGGTTACAACGGAGATGTTTCCCTGGATGTTACCTTCAGCGACAGCGCCATCACAGATATTGTGGTGAATACTTCCGCAGAGACCAACCATGTAGGAACCCCGGCCTTTGACATCATGTTCCCGGATGCTATTGAGGCCAATGGTTCTGGTATTGACAGCGTATCCGGCGCTACCTTTACCAGCCGTGCTGTGAAGGATGCGTTGAATGATGCGGCAGAGCAGGCCGGCGTGTCTGACCTGGCGGCGTTCAAGAAGAACACAGTGGTTCATGAAGCCGGAGAAGATATTGAGGTTACCTATGATGTAGTGGTTGTAGGCGGCGGCGGAGCTGGTATGGCAGCTGCAGCAGAGGCAGCATTAAGCGGCAAGACGGTTCTGATTATGGAAGCAAACGCTGAGATCGGCGGCAACACCCTGGTTTCCGGCGGAGCTTATCAGTCGGTTATGCCTTACCTGGTATGGGATCCAAAGGATCCGGATGCCACAACCGGTACCTGGGAGTACAACGGAGAATCCTACGATAAGGTAATGTCCACCCAGGGCTGTATCGATACCTTAAAGACGATTCTGGAATGGTCTGAGGAGCCTTTCGATGAGGAGTATTACAAGAATAATGAGTACATCATCGGCGAGATCGATGATTTAAGCAAACATGGTGTTCATGCCGAGTATCTGGATACCTTAAAGGCATTGAAGGCAGAGATCAAAGAATATCTGGCCTGGGCACAGCCGAAGCTGGATGCCGGCACTCCGGAGAATGAGATTACCCTGTTCTCCACCGTAAACCTTCATATTTTCCAGACCTACTATGGCGGCTTAAGACAGAGCAGCGACAAGTCTGAGTGGATCTATGGTGATTATGAGCTGGTTTCTCAGTTCATCAACGAGGCTCAGGGCCTGAAAGAGTGGTTGAGGGATCAGGGTTCCTACTTTAATGACGCAACCCAGCCCACCCTTATCGGTGCGCTCTGGTACAGGGAGAATGAGTTTGCAGGCGGCGACCTGGACGGCGACGGCAAACCGGAAGTACCGGCGCAGTGGGGTACTTATTTTGCAACCACCCAGAATACGGTACTGAATACAGCTCCTACGGCAAAGGACAACCAGATTATGCTCCGCACCACAGCAGAGCATCTGATTCTGGAGGACGGCAAGGTAACCGGCGTGGAGGCTGTCCAGTATGACGGCACCAAGGTAACTGCCCATGCCAACAACGGTGTGGTTCTTGCAACCGGCGGTTTTGCTGCCAACATTCAGAAGGTTATGGATACCAACCAGTACTGGGATAAGAAGTTTATCACCGCCAGCACCAAGACGACCAACCGGAATTCTCTGGACGGAAGCGGTATCGCCATGGGCGAGGAAGTAAATGCAGGCACAACCGGCGAGGGCTGGACCCAGATGATGCCCATCTCCTGGATCGACAATGGAAATCTTTCCTTTGGCGCAGGTACTTATGCGGTTTACATTAACCCCACCACAGGCAAGAGATTCGTAAATGAGTCTGCAGAGCGTGACGTTCTGTCTCTGGGCGAATTTGAGAATGGCGTTGAGTACGGCGGCTCTCAGGGCGTGTTCCTGGAATTCTCCAATGCAGATGTGATGGTTGGACGTCCTTATCCCTACGATGATTACACCAACAATGTATCCGGCAAGGAACAGGTTGACGGCAGGGTTTACTTTGTGACCAGTCCGGCGGAACTGCAGGCAGTTCTTGACAACTTTGGCATGGAAGCAGATCCGGCGGCTATCTATGCAACCATCGAGGCATACGATAAGGCAATCATGGAAGGCAAACAGCCAGAGGATGCAGGCAAGAGCCAGGCAAGCAACCTGATCGGTAAGGCAGACAAGGATTCCAGCGACAATTACGACGCAAGTACCTACAAGTTAGACGGCGAGCTGCTTCGTGTAAGAATCATGGCTCCTTCTACCCATCATACCATGGGCGGGTTGACGGTTGATATCAATCGCCACGTACTGGACGGAGACGGCAATGTGATTCCCGGACTGTATGCAGCCGGCGAGGTTACCGGCGGTATCCACGGAGGAAACCGTCTGGGCGGCAACGCCATTGTTGAGATCTTTGTATCCGGACGTACAGCGGCTCAGGCAATTGTTGAGGATAACAAATAATAGACAGAAGTAACAGATAAAAAGCGGGTGTTCCCTGAGTGTGTCTGGGGAGCATCCGCTTTCTTTATATCATAGGAAAGTGCGTTCTATGATATAAAAAAGTGACCCGAGGATCGCACTGCGGCGGAAAGGAATCATGTCGTTTAAGCGACCCGCCGCAGGCGGCGAATCCTGCGGAACAGGATTCTTTTTTTAGTGGTTAGGGATATTTGCGCAAGGCGAAGAGCTGTGCAGTGGGAACGAAATGCATGGAAGTCAGTTCCTTTCTCTGGTATGGCCTGTGATGGCCTGATAACAGATAGGTTTTATTTTTTATATCGTATCTTGTGGCAGAAAGACAAGGAAAAAGGAGAAGGTTCGGTATATTGACAGGTTTTGCGGAACCGGCTATACTATTAGCGGAATTGGGTTATTACTTGAGAGGAGGATATTATGGCACTGATAGAATTGCATTTACATACATCAGAGAGCAGTCCCTGCGGAAGGGTTTCGGCTAAGAAGGGAATGGCTATGTACCGGGAGGCAGGTTATGACGGGGTGGTGGTTACAGACCATTTCAGCAGGAATGTCCATGGCCGCAAAGATGGCAGAAGATGGATGGATGTGGTGGATTCTTTTTTAACCGGATATCGTCTGGCCAAAAAAGAAGGGGAGAAACTGGGGCTTCGGGTCTATCTGGGGATGGAACTTCGGTTTCCTCATGATGAGAATGACTTTCTGGTGTATGGACTGGATGAAGGGTATATTCTGGCTCATCCATGGCTCTATGAAAAGGAATTGTATCAGGTATATAAAGAGATGAATCTGGCGGGGATTGAGATTTTCCAGGCCCATCCGTTCCGCAGCTGCTGTAGTCCGGCAGATCCTAAGTGTTTAAGCGGCGTAGAGATTCTCAATGGAAATCCACGGCATGATTCTCACAATGACATGGCCAAGGCCTGGGCTAAAGAGCAGGAACTGACAGGAATCTGTGGGTCAGATTTTCATCAGGTGGAGGATCTGGCCGGAGCAGGGATCTGTGTTCCAGTTCTTCCGGAATCGGAAAAGGAACTGGCCCGGATGCTGAAGGAGGGGAGCTTTACCTTCAGACCATAGTGAGACCGTGTACCAGATCCTCCAGTGTGATGTGGGAAAAGTACTCATATACCATCTTGTCAAATCCCTTCCACATAGGAAGGGTAAGGCACTTGGGGCTTCTTGCGCAGCCTTCACCATCCTGCGCAAGACAGGCCACGGTGGCAAGCGTTCCTTCGGTCAATGTTAAGATCTCCCAAGCAGTATATTCCGAGGGGGAGCGGGTCAGCTTGTAACCGCCGCCTTTGCCGCGAAGGCCTTTTAACAGTTTCTCTTTTACCAGAATCTTTAAGATAATCTCTAAATATTTTTCTGATATTTCCTGTCTGGAAGCAATCTCACCCAACGGAATGTAACCGTCTCTGTTCTGTTGTGCCAAATCTACCATCACACGTAAATCATATCTTCCCCTTGTAGAAATCATATAGTATCTCCTTGTAAATAAATGATCACTCAAATACGAATCAACAATACAACCTATTATACTACAAGGAAATAGGGTTTTCAAGGACAAAGATGAATACAAAAAAGAAAAATGGAGAAATTACTAATAGTTTGGGTCAGTAAAGATCCTATACCGGAAGATTGGAATCTGTGATAAAAATAGAAAGGAGCATAGGGCCATGGAGAAAGGAAAAGCCAGTATCCATTTTGAGGAGCCGCCATTCATCGCCGGAATGGCCAGTGTGGCGGGAAAGAAGGAGGGCCAGGGGCCGTTAGGGCATCTGATTGATGTGATCGAGCAGGATGACATGTGTGGAAAAGAGAACTGGGAGGCAGCGGAAAGCGCGATGCAGAAAAAAGCAGCCCAGCTGGCTATCAAAAAGAGTGGGACAGAAAAAGAAAAAATTCGCTATCTCTTTGCCGGGGATCTGTTGGGCCAGCTGATTGCCACCTCTTTCGGCACTGCAGACTTAGAGATTCCCACCTTCGGGCTATACGGGGCTTGTTCCACCATGGGAGAAGCCATAGCCCTGGGAGCCATGACCGTCCATGGAGGATACGCAGAACAGGTTCTCTCTATGGCATCCAGCCATTTTGCCACGGCAGAAAAGCAGTTTCGTTTTCCCCTGGCATACGGGAACCAGCGTCCCTTTTCCGCCACCTGGACGGTGACAGGGTGCGGCGCGGTAGTCATAAGAAAAGGCGGCCAGGGCATAGCAAAAATCACCGGTGTGACAGTTGGAAGAATCGTGGACTTTGGTGCCAGAGATTCCATGAATATGGGAGCAGCCATGGCCCCTGGGGCAGTTCACACCATTCTCCAGAACTTCGAAGACTTCGATGTAGACGAAACCTACTATGACCGGATTATCACCGGTGACCTGGGAGAAGTTGGAAGAAAGATTGTACTGGACATGATGAAAGAAGAAGGCCATGACCTGGAGTCTGTATATATGGACTGCGGCATCGAAATCTTTGACAAGGAAAAACAGGATACCCATGCCGGAGGAAGCGGCTGCGGCTGTTCCGCCGTCACCCTGTGCTCCATGATTCTCCCCAAGATTCAGAGAGGTGAGTGGAAACGGGTTTTGTTTCTCCCCACCGGTGCCCTCCTGTCCACAGTCAGCTTCAATGAAGGAAAAAGCATCCCAGGAATTGCCCACGGAGTTATGATAGAATGTATATAGGGCATAAAGGCATATAGCGTATAGGATTATATAACGTATGATGTATGTAACGTATGTAGCAGCAGCCGATATGGGCTGTGGAAAAAGACAAGCACTAAATCAGCACAGAAAGGAAGACACACAGATGGATTATATAAAAGCATTTCTTGTAGGCGGAGCTATCTGCGGCCTTGTACAGATTCTTCTGGACAAGACCAAAATGCTGCCAGGCCGGGTCATGGTAACCCTTGTAGTCACAGGCAGCATTCTGGGATTTTTAGGCATCTACGAGCCCTTTGCAAAATGGGCCGGAGCCGGAGCTACGGTACCTCTCCTGGGCTTTGGAAACACACTGTGGAAGGGAGTCATGGAAGGAATCCAGACCGACGGCCTTTTAGGCGTATTCAAAGGCGGCTTCACAGCCAGCGCCGCAGGAATCTGCGGAGCCTTAGTGTTCGGATACCTGGGCTCCCAGATATTTAAACCCAAAATGAAATGATAGACAGACGTTGCCGTCAAAGCCAAAACAAGGTATGAATGTATGCCATGATGCCAGGAAAAAATGCCATATTCATTTAGCTAGAGATAACGTAGCCCGGAGAGGGCATGATACACTTTCTTCCAGGGTACTTGAAGACCATCGGTACTTAGGTGCTGTATTTTAGCACCTTACGTACCGCTATGTTGCTAAGTGCCAGTGGCACTTGTTTAGCAACGACCGGAGCGGAGCGTAGACCTTCACGTCACCCTCCAGGTATGTGTTCACACTAGGCTCGAAAAGACCTCGCCAAGTGTTCACCGAAGCGCGAGCGTGCCCAGGAGAAAACAATACCATTCCCTCTCCGGGCGGCCCCTCCACGATTCCCCACAAATACCATCCTCTTATCGAAAAGTCCATGCAGCCTTTAACGCTGCCCCCCTCTCTCAATCACATTTCCACCAAATACCCATAATCCCTGCAGACAGCCTCCATCAATTTCTCAAGACCATCCTCAAGCCTGCTGTCTTTCCCTTTTTCCCAGACAAATTCTTCTCCCAGATACCTTACCTTACAAATCACCTGTTCTCTATCCAGCACCGCAAATCCCTGGTTTTTACTCTCCGCCATATCTCTTTCATTGGCAAACAGTGTAAATTTGTCTAAATACGGGGCGCTTGCGTAAGGACAGAAGCTTTTACAGTTTCCGCATTCATTGCACATATAATCTACGTGAATCACCTGTGGCTGGGACAACTCTGGCACCTGTATTGCAATGTTAGCCCGGTTAGGGCATACATCCACGCAGTTTTCGCATATGGATGAGCATCCCAGACACCGGTTTGCTTCTGGCTGCTGCCCGGGCTCTGCCAGTATCCCTTTCTTCTCATAAATAGTCTTTGCTTCTATCTCCTGGCTTCTGTCTGTGGACACAGGGCTTTCTGTGATGGCTTCTGCCGCCTTCATCGCCTGGGCCATTCCTTTTACTACCAGGGAGGGGCCGTACAGGCCGTCGCCGATGACGTACACGCCTTTTTTATTGGTCTCCAGGGTCTGGCTTACCAGGGGCCGTCCTTTCTCGTCTACATGGATTCCGTTGGCTTTATAGTAATCTGTGGGCACGTTTTCTCCCACAGCGGCAATCACTGTGTCTGCAGGCACGTTTTCTGTCTCTCCTGTGGGCTGGACGCTGGCTCTTCCGGAAGCGTCGAACGCGCCCAATGCCATCTTATCGCAGACCAGAATGCCGTCTTCCATTCTGGCTGGTGCCAAAAGTTCTTTGAATTCTACTCCGTCTTCTACTGCCAGCTGTAGTTCGTGTTCGTCGGCTGGCATATATCGTTTTGTCCTGCGGTACACCAGATAGACGTGTTCTACTCCTTTGCATCGTTTTGCTGCTCTGGCGGTATCCATGGCGGTGTTGCCGCCTCCGATGACGGCTACGTTTTTTCCTAGGTTGATCTGTCCTTCTGTCTGGTTGAAGTCTTCCAGGAATTCCAGGGCGTTGTATGTCTGTCTGCCTTCTAGTTCCAGCTGGCTTCTCTTGTATGCGCCTACTGCCAGCACTACATTTCCGTACATGGACCGCAGGGTTTCTATTTCTGGGGCTTCTTCGCCGCACCGGATGGTTACGCCAAGCTGTTTTAGGAGGGATATGTCTTTTTCAATTGCGGAATCGTCAATTCGGAAGTCTGGGATCACGGTGCTTACGATGCCGCCTAGTTTTTCTTTTTTCTCGTAAAGGGTTACTTCTGTTCCTGTTTTTGCCAGATAGTATGCTGCTGCCATACCGGAGGGGCCGCCGCCTACGATGGCGGCTTTTTTTCCATTTGCTTTTTCTGGTTTTATGGTCTTTATAACTTGATCATAGGCTTTTTCTGCGCACTGAAGTTTGGTGTCGCGGATCTGTACTGGTGTCTCGTAGTAGTTCCGGGTACAGTGGCTCTGGCAGCTGTGGGCGCAGATGGTTCCGGTTATGAAGGGCAGTGGATTTTTGTTGAGGATGACCTGGAGGGCTTCTTGGAAGCGGCCTTCTCCTGCCAGCTTCATATAGGTGGTTATCTCTTGATGGATGGGGCATGTGTTTTCGCAGGGTGCTGTAAAGCATCCTACCAGAGGCACTTTTTCTGTGGATTTTCTGGATACTGGCAGCTTGGCTGGCTTTACGTGGTGTTTGTCTGTGACGGCTTCTTCTGCTGTCTGGCGTAATGCCTGGACATGGATGCCGGTGAATGGGGCAAAGCCCATGTTGTCTACTAGTTCTGCCATCTGTTTTAGTCTCTGGTATCCGCCTGGCTTCAGGATGGTGGTGGCTACTGTCACAGGCCATACGCCGGCTCCCACGATTTTGGTGATGTTAAATGCGTCTGCGCCGCCGGAGTAGGCGATCCGGAGTTTCCCGTCAAAGTCCTGGGATAGTTTGGCTGCCAGGGCGATGGATAAGGGGTACAGGGATTTTCCGGACATATACATCTCTTGGCTGGGCAGCTCGTTGGCTTTTACGTCTACTGGGAAGGTGTTGGTGATTTTTACGCCGAATTCTAGTCCCAGCTGGCTGGATTTTTTCATCAGGCGTTTCAGCATGGGAACTGCATCGGTGTACTGAAGGTCGTCGTCGAAATGGAATCTGCCGAATGCCACGTAATCGTAGCCCATCTGGTCCATGGTCTGTCTGGCGAATTCATACCCTAAAAGGGTGGGGTTGCATTTGATAAATGTGTGCATGTTCTTTTCTGTTAACAGGTAATTGGCAATGCTCTCGATCTCCTGGGGCGGACAGCCGTGGAGGGTGGAGATGGTTACGCTGTTGCAGATCTGTGGGGAGATGGCTTTTATGTCTTGTTCTGTCATATGTTTGAATTTTTTTGCGTGAGCCAGAAGGGTTTCTCTGCATTCTTGGAACGCAGGAGTTTGTTCTGCGTTTTTCATGTTTTGGATAAAGTGGTCGATTTTTTCTGACTGGATGCCTTTTAAGTCGTATCCTACGCTGATATTGAACTGGAAGCCGTCTGTTTTTCCCAGGCCGTATTCTTTTGCCATAAATGCCAGCAGAAACCATGCTTTTATGTATTCGTCCTGGGCCTGCGGCACGTATAGTTCTGTGGACCATTCGCAGTTGTAGCATTCGTCGTCTGCCTTGATGCATGGTTTATTGACGCAGGCTGACAGTTCTGCTCCATCCATGATCTGCACGGTTTTCAGCTCAAAGAAGCGGCTTCCGGCATAGTAGGATGCTGCTATGTTCTGGGCCAGCTGGCTGTTGGGGCCTGCTGCCGGGCCGATGGGGGTCTCTAAGCTGCGGCCGAATATGGTCTGGCTTTTTTTGGGATCTGCTATGTAGGGGCGGCGTACTCCGAATATGGATCCTTTCTGGTCGTGTTCTGTCTGAACCCAGTTTAACAGCTGTTGAAAGCTCATACATGTCATAATATCGCTCATGGTGATGTTTCCTCCTATCTTTTTATCCATTTATGCTTTTCCACAGTTTTGTGGATTCTTCTCTGCATTTTGCCATGACTTCTTTTGTGTCTGCTACTTTTATTTCTCTGTCTTTCATGAGAATCCGGCCGTTGCCAATGGTGGTGACGATGTCTCGTCCTGTCATGCCGAAGAGTATATGGCTGTTTATGTTGGTCTCATCAAGGGGTGTGGGGGGATCGTAGTCTGCCACGATCACGTCTGCTGCTGCTCCTTTTTTGAGGATGCCTAAGGGTGTTTTAAAGTACCGGTTGGCGATGGCTGCATTGTTCTTGAACAGCATTTCTGGCACTTCTGCCCAGGCTGCATTGGCATCGCACAGATGGTGTTTGTGAAGGATATTGGCTGCTTTGTAGGATTCTGTCATGTCATGGGTGTATCCGTCGGTTCCCAGTCCGGTGAGGATGCCCCGGTGTACCAGCTCCATGGTGGGCGGGCATCCGCAGGCATTGCCCATGTTGGATTCTGGGTTGTGGACTACCATGGTATCGGTGTCTTTGATCAAATCCATCTCGTGTTTGTTGATGTAGATGCAGTGGCCGAGGAGGGTTTTTTCTCCTAGGATGTTGTGGTCCATCAGCCGGTCGGTGATCCGTTTGCCGTAGTGTTTCAGGCAGTGGTGCAGGTCTTCGATTCCTTCGGCCACATGGATATGGTATCCGGCTTGTTCTGGTTTGCTGGCAACGGCCAGGTCCATGGTGGCATCGGATATGGTAAATTGGGCATGCATGCCCATCATGCCGGCCAGCATATCTGTGTTGTCTTTCAGGGCGTAACGGATGAATTCTGCGTTTTCCATCACGGCTTCTCTGGCTTTGTCCATGCCGTCGCGGTCGGAAATTTCGTAGCACAGGCAGGCGCGGATCCCCAGTTCTTTTGCTGTGTCGGCGATGGTGAACAGGCTGCCTTTGATCTGTCCGAAGCTTGCGTGGTGGTCGAAAATGGTGGTGACTCCGTTGCGGATGCAGGAGATCATGGTTTCCATAGCGCTGTATTTGGTCTGTTCCAGGGTCAAGCGGCGGTCTATGGTCCACCACTGTCCGTCTAGTATGTCGAGAAAGCCTTTGGGGTTGTAGCCTTTGATGCTTAGGCCTCTTGCCATTGCGCTGTAGATATGTTCGTGGGTGTTGATAAATGCGGGCATGATGATGCCGCCTTTTGCATCGATATATTCTCCGTCTGGATAGGTTTCTCTGATGGAGCTGGAGGGGCCTACGGCGGCGATTTTGGTACCGTCTATGGCTACTGCTCCGTTTTCGATATAGGGATGTGTGTGGTCTCTTGTAATGATTCTGCCGTTTCCTATTATTAACATTTTACTTTACCTTGTTTTTCCTTTCAATGTTTATGATTTGTTTTTGTCTGTTTTTGGCAGTACGAGATTGAGCATGATTGCTGTTATGGTGGCGAGAACTACCGGGGATTTGCCGAATATGGTGGTTACCCATGCCGGGAAGCTTGCCAGGGCTGCATTGGCCTGGGTGATTCCCATTCCCAGTGCAATGGATAGTCCTACAATGGTGGTATTCCGGTAATCCATTGGTGCTGCTGTGATTAGTTTTACGCCTGTCATGGCAATGGTGGCGAATACGGATACGGTGGCTCCTCCCAGCACGCAGTTGGGGATGGTAAGGAGCAGGGAGGAAAATTTGGGTATCAGCCCTGCGATCAGAAGGATTCCGGCTGCCAGGCCGAATACGCGTTTTGCCACGACTTTGGTGGAGGAAACGATTCCTACGTTCTGGCTGAATGTGGCTGTGGGAAGGCCGCCGAACAGTGCGCTTATTATGTTGCAGCATCCGTAGGCCACGATTCCGCCGTTAAGTTCTTCGTCTGTGGGCATCCGGTCCATGCCGCCTGTGGTGGTGGCTGTAAAGTCGCCGATGGCCTGTATGGAGTTTATGGCAAACAGGATTCCGATGGCTATGCAGGCGGAGGGTTCAAATATGATGCCAAAGTGAAGGGGAATGGGAAGCTGGAAGAGGGAGGCTTCGGAAATGGCGGAGAAGCTTACCATGCCGAAGCACAGGGATACCAGATACCCTGCGATGATTCCTATTAGTATGGAGGATAGTTTCCAGATTCCTTTTCCGTAATGGTTTAATGTGGTCACGATTATCAGGGTGATAATTGCCACCACCCAGTTCTGCCAGGAACCGTATTGCTGGCTTCCGACTCCGCCGGCCATATAGTTGATGGCTGTGGGATACAGGGACAGGCCGATGGCGAATACTACGGTGCCGGTGATCAGGGGTGGGAAGAATCTGCGGATCTGTTTTATAAAGATTCCTACCAGTATGGCAATGGCTCCGCCGACTATCTGTGCTCCTAATATGGTTCCTACGCCGAAGTCGCCGGCAATGGCCTGCATGGTGGGCACATAGGCGAAGCTGATTCCCATGATGACGGGAAGCCCGGAGCCGATTCTGATTTTTCTTGTTTTCAGGGGGTATAGCTGTACCAATGTGGTTAGTGCTGACAGGACCAGTGCTGCCTGTATCAAGATGACGGAGTCTTCGCTGGACAGCCCTCCTACTCCGGCCACGATGATTGCCGGGGTTACGCAGCCTACGATCATTGCCACCACATGCTGTAGTGCCAGTGGGAAGGACTGGCCCAGTGACGGCTTTCCTTCTAAATCAAACAGCAGGGGTGATGTTCTTCCTTTTGCTCCTGAATCCATGTTATGTACCCTCTCTTTTCTTTCTTTTTTCTGCAGCTGTCTCTGTATGGATTGGCATGAACTGGCTGCGTCTTTCTTTTTTGTTTTTCTTGTTTTTTCTGGTGACTGCCTCTCTATGTCTCTTTTTATGTTTTTGTCTCTTCTATGATTGTCTCTTTTCATGTCTTGTATGAAGTCGGTTTGGAATGAATCAGAGATCTTCTTTTTTATATGGCCTGGGATTCAGGGAGACAGGACAAATGGCCGGGAGATTCTGATTCGAAAGCACGGTCTGTATGGCTTCTTATCCTATGGGAATGCTCTGGTTCTGCTTTTTTTAGGAAAGAGGTGCTCTTATAGATTTTGACAGTGCTTTTTTATTTGCTTGGTTGCACTTCTCATGCAATTTCCACAAATTGATTCCTGTTATCCTTATATTATCACGCTTTTTGCAATAACGCAAGAGGAGATGATAATTTTTTATCATAATAATAAATTTTTTCTATTTTCCTATTGCATTTTGAAAATCATTTGTTATAATGAGGTTAGGGAGACATGGAACTACTTTTATATGTACAATTTTTAAGGAGGATGGATCATGAGTAACGCAACGGGGGCTCTTATTAAATGGACCCTTAACAACATGCCTAAGGGTGATGATAAGCAGCTTCGGAATATGTCCCTTGAGGAGATGGGTAAGGCGAGTAATTTTCACAGGAGTTTTCCGCAGTATGCGGTGACACCATTGACACGGCTTTCGGGTCTGGCGGAGTTTTTAGGGCTGAAACGTCTTTATGTTAAGGATGAGTCTTATCGGTTCGGCCTGAATGCGTTTAAGGTTCTGGGTGGTTCTTATGCTATTGCCAGACAGATTGCTAAGGAGCTGGGCAGGGATGTGAGCCAGGTGCCTTACAGTGTTCTTACTTCTAAGGAGTTACGGGATGCGTTTGGCCAGGCTACTTTTTTTACTGCCACAGACGGGAATCATGGACGGGGTGTGGCGTGGGCTGCCAACAAGCTGGGACAGAAGTGTGTGGTGCGGATGCCTAAGGGTACCACCCAGACGCGGCTGGAGAATATTGCCAGGGAGAATGCTGTGGTTACCATTGAGGACATGAATTATGATGACTGTGTTCGTTTGGCTGCCAGGGAGGCTGGGGAAACGAAACGGGGTATCATGGTGCAGGATACGGCATGGGAAGGGTATGAGGAGATTCCTACCTGGATCATGCAGGGGTATGGAACGCTTGCCCTGGAGGCGGATAAGCAGCTGGAGGAGGACAACTGCCGTCCTACCCATATTTTTATTCAGGCTGGCGTTGGTTCTCTTGCCGGGGCGGTAATCGGTTATTTTGCCAATCGTTTTAAGGAGAATCCTCCGGTTATGGTTGTTGTGGAGGCTAATGCGGCTGATTGTCTTTATCGTTCTGCTTTGCAGGGGGATGGGAGCCGTGTGAATGTGACTGGCGATATGCTTACCATCATGGCCGGGCTGGCCTGTGGGGAGCCGAACACGGTTTCCTGGGATATTTTAAGGAATCATGCGGATGCATTTGTTTCTTGTCCGGACTGGGTAAGTGCCAATGGTACGCGTATCTATGGGGCGCCTATAGGGAAGGATGAACGGGTGATTTCCGGGGAGTCTGGTTCGGTTACTCTTGGGCTGGTTCATGCAATTATGACCAATCCTCTGTATAGGGATCTGAAAGAGGCAGTGAAGCTGGATGAAAATTCTCAGGTTCTCCTGGTGTCTTCGGAAGGGGATACGGATCCTGACCGTTACCGTGAGATTGCCTGGGAAGGGCTGTGTGGATCGGAGAGGAAACCGTTTGAAGGCCTGTAAGGGGCCTGGGAACGGAAGGGGATTCTAAGAAGTTCTTGGATGCCTGATGGCGGGCATGGGGATTTATTGGGAATGTCTTGGTGCTGCCGTGACGGCGGAACGTAGTTTTACAGTGTGAACGTGAAGTGAGAATACATATTTATGAAGGAGAGTGTTGTTATGTTGGATTTTGAGAGAATTAAGGAAGCGGCACAGGGTTACAGCAAGGATATGAATGCCTTTTTACGGGCTATTGTGAGGAATCCGGGGGAGAGCTGTGATGAGAAGGCTCATATTGAGACGATTGCGGCTGAGATGAGGAAGGTTGGGTTTGATCAGGTTCTGATTGACCCTCAGGGCAATGTCATCGGTTATATGGGTGATGGCGAGAGGATTATTGCCTATGATGCGCATATTGATACGGTTGGAATCGGGAATCTGGAGAACTGGGATTTTGACCCGTATGAGGGGTATGAGAATGAGACGGAGATTGGCGGCCGGGGTGTTTCGGATCAGTGCGGCGGAATTGTCTCTTCTGTGTATGGTGCCAGGATTATGAAGGATCTGGGACTGATTCCGGAGGGATGTAAGATTATGGTCGTGGGAACGGTCCAGGAGGAGGACTGTGACGGTCTTTGCTGGCAGTATATTATCAATGAGGATAAGGTTCGTCCGGAGTTTGTGGTTTCTACGGAGCCTACGGACGGCGGTATCTACCGGGGACAGAGAGGGCGTATGGAGATCCGTGTGGATGTGAAGGGAATCTCCTGCCATGGTTCTGCTCCTGAGAGAGGGGATAATGCGATCTATAAGATGGCGGATATTCTTCAGGACATCCGGGCGCTGAATGAGAATGATGCGGAGGATGGCACGGAGATTAAGGGGCTGGTGAAGATGCTGGATCCTAAGTACAACAAGGACTGGGAGGAGGCCCGGTTCCTTGGGAGGGGAACGGTTACGGTTTCTCAGATTTTCTATACTTCTCCAAGCCGGTGTGCGGTTGCTGATTCTTGTGCGGTTTCTCTGGATCGGCGTATGACGTTTGGGGAGACCTGGGAAAGCTGTCTGGATGAGATCCGCCAGCTTCCAAGTGTGAAGAGGTATGGGGATGATGTGAAGGTTTCTATGTATCATTATGACCGGCCTTCTTATACGGGATGTGTGTATGAGATTGAGTGTTATTTCCCGACTTGGGCGATTCCTAAGGATCATAAGGTGACGAAAGCGCTGGAGGCTGCTTATACGGGGCTTTATGGCGGGAAGAGGATCGGTGCCCAGGAGACGCTGGAAATGAGGCAGGCTCGCCCGTTGACGGATAAGTGGACGTTCTCTACCAATGGGGTTAGTATTATGGGGAGAAATGGAATTCCTTGTATCGGGTTTGGACCTGGAGCGGAGGCTCAGGCTCATGCGCCTAATGAGAAGACTTGGAAGCAGGATCTGGTTACCTGTGCGGCGGTGTATGCGGCTTTGCCGGGGGAGTATTTTAAGTAGGGGGTGTGGCGGAAGGGCCGCCCTGGGAGGGGCAGTATCTTTTCCTCCCGGGCACGCTCGCGCTACGTGAAGAGCGTAGCGGTACATAAGGCGCTAAAAGACAGCGCCTAAGTACCGACGGTCTTCAAGTACCCTGGAGGAAAAGATACTGCCCCTCCCAGGGCTACGTTTTCGCTGGAGGTAAGTGGTATTGTTGTATCAGCTGTGTTTTCTCTGGAGGTAGGTGATATAGTCGTATCAGCTGCGCTTTCGTTGGAGAGCGGTCTGAATTATGGGGGCTGTGTTCTTGCTACTGATAAGTAGGGTTCATTTACTTTCTGGTTATGGTAAAAATGTGTGGTTTTAGGACATGTGGTTTTGATTAAGAAAAAATAAAAAAGGAGATTATGTTATGAAGACTTTGCAGGATTATATTGATAAGTTAAATAAGTTGAATTTTAAGGAGATGTACAACGGGGATTTCTTCCTTACCTGGGAGAAGACGGATGAGGAGCTGGAGGCTGTTTTTACGGTTGCGGATGCGCTGCGGTTTATGAGGGAGAATAATATTTCTACTAAGGTGTTTGAGAGTGGTCTGGGGATTTCTTTGTTCCGTGATAATTCTACGCGTACCAGGTTCTCTTTTGCTTCTGCCTGCAATCTGCTGGGGCTGGAGGTTCAGGATCTGGATGAGGGGAAATCTCAGGTGGCTCATGGGGAGACGGTTCGTGAGACTGCCAACATGATTTCTTTTATGGCGGATGTGATCGGAATTCGGGATGATATGTATATTGGAAAGGGTAACAAGTATATGCATGAGGTTGTGGATGCGGTTACCCAGGGGAATAAGGACGGGATTCTGGAGCAGAAGCCTACTTTGGTGAATCTGCAGTGTGATATTGACCATCCGACCCAGGCTATGGCGGATATGCTTCATATTATTCATGAGTTTGGCGGTGTGGAGAATCTGAAGGGGAAGAAGCTGGCTATGACCTGGGCGTATTCGCCTTCTTATGGAAAGCCGCTCTCGGTTCCTCAGGGTATTATCGGGTTGATGACACGGTTTGGTATGGATGTGGTTCTGGCTCATCCGGAAGGGTATGAGGTGTTCCCGGAGGTTGAGGAAGTGGCTGCTGCCAATGCCAAGAAGTCTGGCGGTACATTTACCAAGACGAACAGTATGGCGGAAGCGTTTAAGGATGCTGATATTGTATATCCCAAGAGCTGGGCTCCTTTTGCTGCTATGGAGAAGCGGACGGAGCTGTATGGCAACGGGGATACGGAAGGGATTAAGGCTCTGGAGAAGGAGCTGCTTGCACAGAATGCGCAGCATAAGGACTGGGCTTGTACGGAGGAGCTTATGGCTACTACCAAGAATGGGAAGGCTCTTTATATGCACTGCCTGCCGGCGGATATCTCCGGGGTAAGCTGCAAAGAGGGGGAAGTGGATGCTTCTGTGTTTGACCGTTACAGGGATCCGCTGTATAAGGAGGCCAGCTTTAAGCCGTATATTATTGCTGCTATGATTTTCCTGGCTAAGTTCGCGGATCCGGCGGATGTGCTTAAGAAGCTGGAGGAGAAGGGAACTCCCAGAGTGTTTAAATAAGCTTTGGGACCGGGATGATGTGGAAAGGAACAGGAATGATGTCGAAAAAGAAACGTGTGGTGATTGCCTTGGGTGGAAACGCTCTTGGCAACACCCTTCCGGAACAGATGAAGGCCGTTAAGATTACGGCAAAGGCAATTGTGGACTTGATGGAGGAGGGCTGTGAGGTGGTTGTGGCCCATGGAAATGGTCCTCAGGTTGGTATGGTTAATAATGCTATGATCGCTTTGACTCATGAGGATGTGAATCAGCCTAATACGCCTCTGTCGGTGTGTGTGGCTATGAGCCAGGCATATATTGGGTATGATCTGCAGAATGCTCTTCGGGAGGAAATGTTGAACCGGGGAATTGATCATGTACCGGTTGCTACTATGATTACCCAGGTACGGGTGGATCCGGATGATCCGGCTTTTGACTCGCCGTCTAAGCCTATCGGCAAGTTTGTGTCTAAGGAACAGGCGGAGATGATGGAGGAGAGGTTTAACTATATCATGAAGGAGGATTCGGGGCGGGGATACCGCCGTGTGGTGGCTTCTCCCAAGCCGGTGGAGATTATTGAGATCGGAACTATACGCAATATGGTGGAGTCTGGGGATCTGGTGATCGCCTGCGGCGGCGGCGGAATCCCGGTTATTCGCCAGGGCAACCATCTGAAGGGTGCCAGCGCTGTGATTGATAAGGATTTTGCCAGCTGCCTCCTTGCCAAGGAGCTGGATGCGGATTTTCTTATTATTCTTACGGCTGTGGAGCAGGTTGCGCTGAATTTCGGTAAGCCGGATGAGAAATGGCTTTCGGATGTGCCGGTTGATGAGGCCGAAAAATATATTGCGGAGGGGCATTTTGCTCCTGGCTCTATGCTGCCTAAGGTGCAGGCTGCCGTGGATTTTGCGTCTTCTAAGCCGGGGCGCAGGGCTCTGATTACCTTGCTGGAAAAGTCCAGGGAGGCGGTTCAGGGGAAGACCGGGACGATGTTTCATCTGTAAGCCTTATGGAGGCTATTGTTTGTGAATATTGGTTGTGAGCGTTGGTTTTGCCATTTGATTTGACGGGGAGAATTTCCTTCACTTTTTATTCAGGTTTTGGGCTGAATATGTATGGGATGGGGGATTCTCTCCGTTGTTTGGAGTGTTATGAAAGCTTTATTTCTTTGATATTCTGTAGAATCGCTTTTTTGCTTTTCTCATGCAGATAGGCTTCATTTCGTCTGGATTTTCTGTATTGTAAGTGCGTATTGTCTGTATTGTTTATGAAATGTTTGGTAAAATACCTCTCCCAGCGAAAGAATTCTTTTCTATCAATTTATGCTGAATTTAAAATAATCTATTCAAAGGATTCTGGTAAATAAAGAGGAATGTTTTTCATTTCCGGGCTGATGGCAGGCCTGCAAAGCTAGACGCAGGCACCTCTATACTGCTAAGCGCCAGTGGTACTTCAGCAAAGACAATCCTGTATTATGGAATGGCTGTGAATATAAAATTCCTCCTGGCTTGGACGGAATTCTTTTTTCATTGGTTCAAACAATTCATCAAACTTCTCTGCATCTGATCTTTCAAACTCATAGGCCGGACTCTCGTGATAAAACCATTTCCTTCCGTTTAGTGTTCCTGGCACCAATTCTTTTACCAGCATTGCCGCAGGGTAACGTCCATCTGTCATGCATATATTATATTTTTTACAGCTTTTAAATCCACGGGATACGTAATTGTCTGGATTTCCAAATATTACAATGATTTTATGTCCCAAGTCAATTGCCCTATGAAAACTAAACTCCAGCAACTTCCTGCTGATTCCCATACGCTGATAATCAGGATGTACGCTGATTGGCCCGAATGTAAGAATTGAGAGCTCACTTCCGTTTTCATCAGCAAGTCTTGCCTTTGTATACATAACGTTACCGACGATTTCCCCATCTTCTGTTTCTGCAACCAAGTCAAGTTCAGGAATAAAGTCTTCGTGTTCTCGCAAAATGTGCGCTATATAGTGTTCATCACACCCGGGAACATTTACATTCCAAAATGCTTTTCGTGTCAATATTTCAACTTTTCCAAAATCGCTTTTTGTTTCGTTTCGTATGGTTATATTTAACATCTGCCCTCACCTATCTATTTTTTTCTGCAATTGTGACAAATTCTGCCATGTTATGAACGGGTTCTCTTGTATATAGAATTCTGGCTTCCAACCTGTCTCTTTCGAAATCCATCGCATCTAAGATTCATCGTAAAGTCTTTTGCTGCACCTAATTTTGTGAGACTCTCCAAAAGATTTCCTTTAGGAAATGGGGAATGATATTCATGTATGTGGGGAATCCGAGTCTTTTATTTATTGATCTTCCAATAGCCTTTTCTATCAGAACCAATACGGGTAATTTTTCCTGATTCCCGAAGTTTTTGCATAATACGGCTGATCTTTCTAGTACTAAACCCGAGTTTCTCACTCATTTTTTTAGCTGTAATCTCTGGATCCTTTTCTAGTACTAAAATGACTTTTCTATCATCGCCATTTTCATCGCCATTTTCATCGCCATTTTCATCGCCATGTAAGCTTTTTGTAATTATATCATTCTTTTGATCCACCAATGAAAATGGAAATACTACCTTTATAAAATGTTCTGATATCTCAAAAATAGTTCTATCATAAGCATCTAAAATACGGCTCATCCCTGAGCCAAGTTGTTCAACTAATCCAACATCTTTAAATACTCTCATCAGCTCCCTATTTCTGGGCATGCTGCTGCAGCTGAAAAAATCTTCTATGCTTTGGCCCTGAATTAAACCTCCATAAGATGTAAGTTCAATTCTATCACTAAAAATTTCAAATACCGGAGGAATCTCTCGTGAAAAATCATTGTGGACGATAGCATTAATCAATGCCTCCCTCAGCGGAACAGGTTCAACCAGATTTTTCTCTACCCGTTTTGTACTGGTTACTTTTGTCTTTGTAATATTTTCTATTTTCATTTTTTCCAAAACCATATTTGTAGCCTTAACTAATGAACAATATCCATATTCTTCATTTTCTATCAAATCCACTTTATTTTTTCCGGCATACTTTGCAACTTTAATGGATACACCATTTTCATCAGCCAAGAGATACGCAGCATAATTATATTTTCCATCGGGTGTATACAATTCAAGGCTATTTGCAAACTGATTATTTAATTCCAATCCTCGCTCTTGATAGTATATTTTAAGCTGGGCAAAAGAAAGATCTTGCCTGGGTGAAGATATATTACGCAATGTCGTATGAATCCTTTTTGCATATAATTCATCTATTAAAGCAATGGGCATCGGCTGTGTTGATGTTCCTATTCTCATATAACACCCACTTGGCGACATTCCTTTTCCCCTAATATAATAAGGTTTCTCAAGCCCGCTGGAAATAATAATTTTGATCACAGCTATGCCCTGTATATCTTCTATAAATATATCAAATAATCCCAATGTTGATGGTAAAATGTTATTT
Source organism: uncultured Hungatella sp. (assembly GCA_947425205.1). Taxonomy (GTDB): domain Bacteria; phylum Bacillota; class Clostridia; order Lachnospirales; family Lachnospiraceae; genus UBA3402. The sequence goes on from CANDZL010000001.1 coordinate 52,336, forward strand.
TTAATTCTATCTGCAATCTTTAGTTGAACAGAATCAATATCTGGATTCCTAATAGGGTGTCCATCATCGTCAATACCTATATAAAGTACTCCACCTTCACGATTATTTAAAAATGCCACGATTTCTTTTTCTAGTTTATCATTTAATGTCTCTTTTAACTCTATGCGATTACTTTCTTGCAGCACTTCTGTTTTCCCCCTTATGCCACTTTAGTTTTTGACTTGTCCTATAATATGCATAAAATTATTGACCACGTTATAAATAACTATGATATATAAACAGGCGAAATTCTACCTTTTACCTATGATGGGAGTGGCCCAGTGCCAATTTTTATCCCGGCACTGCTTAGCGCCTGCTGTAGAATAGTCAACGCGATCTTTGCTTCCTTGGAGCCTTTTCTGAAATTTCAATGAATCGTTTCCTATATCATGAAGAAGGTCACAGCATCCCCCCATTCATAGGCACCAAAACTGCCTGCAACACAAAGCGTAGTTTCCTCACCTTTCTTACTTGATATGTGCTAAATAGTTTATGCTCTCGGTAGATTTCCCCAAAGACCGCATCTCCTCAGTTTATTTTTTCTATTCTATGTATTAAGTATACTCAAATGATTCGCTTTCTTCAATAACTATACCATATATTTTAATGCAGAAGTCTTTCAAACTCTCTTCTTCCTATCCTTCCTGCCGTCCATCACCTTACAAAATGCCTCTGTCTAATTGAATTCCGCCAGATGGAAGCGGTAAGGTCTCTTTCATTACAAATAGATCATACAGATTTCTTTTTTTACTTGCCAAATCCCCCATTAGTATTTATAATTCCTTTTAGACAAGTTTAAATAAGGAGGGTGTTTTGGTATGAGCAAGGGTTCTGAAGTGATTCGTGATGCCAGGTCGCTGGGTGTTCCAAGGATGCTGCTGCTTGGTTTGCAGCACATGTTCGCAATGTTTGGTGCGACGATTTTAGTACCTATTTTAGTTAACAGCTATTTTCATGGAGAGGGCTTATCCATTCAGGTGACATTGTTTTTCGCCGGTATTGGAACCCTCTTTTTCCATGTCTGCTCCAAATTAAAGGTTCCTGCTTTTTTAGGATCTTCTTTTGCTTTCCTGGGTGGTTTCGCCACGGTTGCAGAGTTGGATACGGGGATCTTTGCCGGGATGTCCTATGGGGAGAAGCTGCCTTATGCCTGCGGCGGTATTGTGGTTGCCGGACTTTTATACCTGATCCTTGCGCTGGTGATCAAGCTTGCAGGGGTAAAACGGGTTATGCGGTTTCTGCCGCCTGTGGTTACCGGCCCCATTATCATCTGCATCGGCTTAAGCCTTGCTCCCTCTGCAGTGAACAATGCCTCCTCTAATTGGTTTCTGGCCATTATTGCTCTGGCAGTAATTATTGTTTTCAACATCTGGGGGAAGGGAATGTGGAAAATTATCCCTATTTTGCTGGGTGTTGTGATTTCTTATGGGGCTGCCCTGGTTATGAATGCTGCCGGGTTTACCAATGCAGACGGAAGTGCCATCCTGGATTTCTCTGGCGTGGCTGATTCTTCCATCGCAGGACTTCCGCCTTTCCAGCTGTGTAAATTTAATTTGACGGCCATTCTTGTTATGGCTCCTATTGCACTGGCTACCATGATGGAACATATCGGTGATATCTCTGCTATCTCTGCCACAGTGGGGGAGAATTTCCTGGAGGATCCTGGCCTGCACCGCACGCTGATCGGGGACGGCCTGGCAACTTCTCTCTCTGCTTTGTTCGGCGGTCCGGCCAATACCACCTATGGCGAGAATACAGGTGTGCTGGAGTTAAGTGGTGTCTATGACCCAAAGGTGATTCGTCTGGCTGCCCTGTATGCCATCATTCTTAGCTTTATTCCCAAGATGTCTGCTGTCATCGGCTCTCTTCCCTCTGCCATCATCGGAGGGGTTAGTTTTATCTTATATGGTATGATTTCTGCCATCGGCGTGAGAAATATTGTTGAGAATAAAGTTGATTTTACAAAGTCAAGGAATCTGATCATTGCTGCCGTGATTCTTGTGTGCGGCCTTGGGTTCTCCGGCGGTCTTACTTTTACCATCGGCAATACCTCTGTCACCTTAACGGCACTGGCCATCGCGGCGCTGGCAGGCATTCTTTTAAATGCAGTCCTGCCGGGCAATGACTATACTTTTGGTGAGAATCCTCATGGGGATATGAACAGAGGGGTTAGCTTTAACCCTCAGCCTAAGAAAAAGAAGTAACCTGTACCGGTAATATCAGACGAAAACAGATTTCGAGCTGGAAAAACCGGGAGGCTGCTGCAGCCAAAACGGAATACGCTATGCTGCAGCAGCCTCCTAAAATAAGTTCTTCTATCTGGCCCTTAATCAATAAAAACTTCAATACAAAAAATGAAAGATATTATACACACTGATCAGCATGATAAGCACCATAAGTCCTGAAAATAATCGATCAATGGTTTCTGACTTGATCTGACGGTTTATGTTTCTTCCTACCGCTCCTCCCAGAATTCCTCCCAGAACCATAAGGATGATCAGGTTCTTGGAAAATGGCGGTACTGTATTGGTGATTATGGTATTGATCAGGCTTGCTGCCTGGGAAAACAAGATGATATACAGGGAGTTTTGTGCCGCTGTCTTCGTATCCATGGAGAAGAAGAAAAACAGCACTACCAGATTGATAGGACCTCCTCCAATGCCTAAAAAGGAGGAAAAAATTCCCAGAACGGCACCGATTGCCCCGCAAGCCAGAGGATTGGATATGTGGTATGTGGTGATGGTGTCTTTTTTCCTGGTGTAAATAAATGTCCCTAATGTAATCATCAAAAGACACAGGGCTTGTATGGCTCCCACCCATTCTTTATGTTCAGCCATCTGGGAGAGATACTGAAATGTGATTTTTCCTGCAATGCCGCCTAGGGCAGCCCCCAGGGCAAGAGGGGTTCCTGTGTGGATATCGATCGAACTTCGGCCGCTTACTCTGGATTTTACGACGGAATAGCAGGACATGGAAAGGACAGTGCAGCCTGACAGGAAACTGATGGCTGCCACGTCCAGGATATGGAAGGTATCCAGAATGGGCTTTATCAGTACGCCGCCGCCGATCCCACAGATAGAGCCTACTATGGATGCCAGAAAGCTTACCATTCCAAAGATTATGTACTGATATGGGGTCATATCTGTTCTGCCTCCTTTTTTGGAACTAGAAATATTGGAAAAAGCATCCTGCGCCTCAGGAGCGCTTTTAGAGGCCTGATCCGTAGAAGATTGCGGAAAAGGCCTCTGTTTTAATGTGCACTGCTATGCCACAGGAGAAAGCTGGCTGGGTGAATCGGAAACTACCAGTACATATTCCAGTCTGGACGCATAAGCCTTGTGAGCATTTCCATGAAGAAATAATCACCCCAGATCACGCACTCATCCACCCCGGAGTTGGCACAGGTGTTATAGGGTGTCTTTTTAGCATAGGTGCCGTGGAGAAGCTGGCCGTTGGAGACAGAAACGTCAGTCACCTGGTAATTCTGAATCAGGGACAGAGCCAGTTTCCTGGCAATGGACTGATAGTAGGCTGCCTCTTTTTCAGGAAGATATTTGCTCATCTCCAAAAAACCGCAGCAGGCGATGGCAGCCGAGGAGGAATCTCTGGGCTGTTCTGCCTCATCCCCGTTACCAAACCCCAGATCCCAGAAAGGACACAGATCCTCAGGAAGGTGTCTTAAGAAATACCCGGAAACTCTCCGGAAATAGTCCAGATATTCCTCCCGCCCCGTATTTTTGTAGGCAATGGCGGTTCCGTAGATGCCCCAGGTCTGTCCTCTGGCCCAGGCAGAACTGTCTTTATAACCCTGGCAGGTGGCCCCGTGGGAAAACTCATCTGTCTCCGGGTTAAACATGATGGTATGCCAGGTGGAATCATCATCTCTCACAATATATTTCATGGTGGTGTGGATATGGTTCTCTGCCACCTCTTTGTACCTTATATCCCCGGAGATATCCGTAGCCCAGTACAGAAGGGGGATATTTAACAGGCAGTCAATAATCAGCCTGTGATTCTCCGGTGTGTCCATAGGCCCCCAGGCCTGTATGTATTTTCCCTTGGGACGGTATCTGGTCATCAGCTGGTCAGCTGCCATGAGGGCTGCCTCCTTTGCCTTTTCGCTGCCGGTCAGCTTGTAGGCAGACACGCAGGAGGGAGTGTAGAGAAAGCCCAGGTCGTGGTGGTCTACGTAATGCTTGATCCGGATCCTCTCTAAAAAGGACTCCACCTGCTTATCTCCGGCCTCCTTAAACAGGCGCCGGTCTTCCTCATGCAGGGCGTTCTCATAAGCAAGCCATACTTCTCCTGTCCAGAAGCCGCTGGTCCAGTCCGTGTTGATGCCAGGTGTATAAAAATTGTTTTCACTGTTAGCCGCTGGAAAATGAGTCTCAAAGACAGGCAGGTTGTGCTTCACCTGAGCGATGCACTGTGCCATAGCCTCCTTCTGCTGCTGTTCATTTATCTCCGGATACCGTTCAATCTGTTGAATCGTTAGCCATTTTTCCAAAATATATTCTCCTCTCATCAATCTAAAACAGTTATACTGATAGCACTTATTTCAATAGGCGCTGTCTTTTAACAGCTGGCCGCTGTCCTTATCCAGGTAAAGCACTGCATCCGGGTGTCTCCTTAAAACAGAGGCCGGACAGCTCTCACAGATCTCTCCCTGGACCGTATTCCTGACAGCCATAGCCTTGGCCTTCCCGGGTACAATGCAAAATGCCTTCCTGGCCCTTAACAGTGCAGGGATCGTAAGGGTTATGGCCTTCTCCGGCACCTGGTCCAAAGTCTCAAAACATCCGTCGTGAACCTGCTGCGTCCGGCACACCAAATCCAGCTCTACAATCTTTACTGTCAGAGGGTCATCAAACAGGGCCACATGGGGATCATTGAAGGCCAGATGGCCATTTTCACCGATTCCCAACACCACGATGTCACAGGGATTTTCCAGAATCAGGCTGGAATATCTTGTGGTTTCCTCTTCCGGCTGTGCCGTGCTGTCCATACAGTTGACACTGCCCAAAGGAACCTTTTCAAATAAAGCGCGCCTGAGGAAATTGGCAAACCCTTGGGGAGCATGGGACGGCAGGCCGATATACTCATCCATGTGAAAGGCATTAACCCGGCTCCACTCTATGCTTTCGGATTTCACAAGGGCTGCCAGCACCTCGTTCTGGGAAGGGGCAGCTGCAAAGATCATGTTACAGGACTGCTTTTTACTTAGTACGTCTGCTATGGCATGTTCTATGTCAAGAGCCGCTGCCGTTCCCATCTCTTCCCGTGTCTCAAATATACGAATATCCATTGTCTCCTCCATTCTGTGCAATTGCAACGTTTGTGTGAAGGCAGAACCAGCGCGGTGAACGCGTCGAACTGCTTAAGCGGTTACGTGCAGGCATCTCATTTTACAGCGGACAGCTGACTCTGACCTTTCCGTCGGTCATCACCATCTTGACATTTATCATATCATCAAAGAGTACCAGATCCGCTTTCCTGCCTGGCAGCACCCTTCCTGTTTCACCGGAAAGTCCCAGGATACGGGCAGGGACAAATGTCACCATATGGACTGCCTCTGCCAGGGATGCCCCGCTGTGCTTTGCCATGGTTCTTACCAGGCGATCCGCGGTACAGATGCTTCCTGCAAAGGCCAGACGATCCGGCATCTTGGCGACTCCGTCTTCTATGATCACCTGCTGTCCCGCCTCAAGGCTTCCCAGGATACTTTCGCCTTCTTCCTGTCCTGCAGCCCGCATGGCATCAGTGACCAAGCACAAACGATCCGGTCCGATAAAACGGAAAGCCATCTGGAGAAGATCCGGCGGCAGATGACAGCCATCTGCGATGATCTCGCTGGTGAGGGCAGAAAGCAGGTATGCACTCTCCACGATCCCTGTATGACGAAAGCCCTGCTTTCTTACAATGGTGGAAGTGGCGGAATACAGATGGGTCACATGGCAGAAGCCGTGGCCAAGGGCCATGCGTACCTGATCGCCGGTGGCATCAGAGTGACCGATACAGGGAAGGATTCCCCGGGAGATTAGATAATCTCCCATCTCCAGGGCGCCTGGAAGTTCCGGGGCGATCGTCCACCGCAGGATCTTTGGACATGCCTGGATCAGCCTTTTGTATTCTTCCGGATCCGGAAGGCGGATATAAGCCGGATCCTGGGCTCCGCACTGGGCAGGAGAAAGGTAAGGCCCCTCCACATGGATTCCAAGAAATTTAGAACCGTCGGAAAACCCTTCCCCACATTCCTGAGAAGTGTCAAACGCTTTCAAAAGGCTTTCCGAATCTGCCGCAAGGGTAGTAGGCACCATAGCAGTGGTTCCGTGGCTTAGGTGGAGACGGGCAATCTGGTGCCAGGCTTCTTTGGTACCGTCCATAAAGTCCGCTCCACCGCCTCCGTGGACATGGATATCTATAAATCCGTGTGATAGGTACAACCCCTTCCCTTCTATATATATATGGCCTTCCTGCTTTTTGACAGAGCCTGGAGCGGCAATCCTTAAGATTGTTTCTTTGTCAATTACAATGTCCGCCGGGGTGACGGTACAGTTTTCCACCAGGTTTATATTTCCGATAATTGTCACAGGGTTTCCTCCTTCCAGCCGGCCTCATCAAAGAGACGAAACAGCGTCTCAGTACTTTCTGCTGCCGCCTCCTCTCCGCCCTGGGAAAAGGTACTTCCCTGGGGAAGGCGCATCTGTGCTTCTGTCAGAATACAGTGTTTCCGATAATGGGGCTCCAGAGAAAACCAGCCGTCATATCCGTCCTTTTTAAGCTCCCGGAGAATCTCCCTGTAAGGCACCAGACCTTTCCCGGGAGCAACACACACCGGCGAGCCGCCGGCATCATATATCCCGTCCTTCACGTGGATGTGGGATATGCGTCCCAGAACCGCCTGATATCCATCCGGGAAAGGAGTCTCTCTCTCTGGATCAAACAGATCGTTGCCCGGATCATAGATAGCTCCAAACAGTGCCGGATTCAGATATTCCAAAAGTTTCCCAAGCTGCCGATGGTTGGTGGTGTTCACCGACGGGTCTGCCTCCAGAAGCAGCTTTTTTTTCCGCTCTCTCAGGACAGGCTCTACTTTTTTAAGTTCCATGGCAATCTGCTCTAGGGAAAGGGATTCTCCCTCCTGTGGCAGAAAAAATGCAAATCCCCTTATGGTGTTGCACCGAAAAATATCTGCCGCATCACACAGGCGCTTCAGCTTATCTATTTCCTTTTCTGTCTGTCCCGGGAATGCCTGGCATTTTCCAAAACTGCCGGCAATGTTGGAGACCTCCAGTCCTTCTTCCATAAGGCACTTGGCCCATAAAACAAGGAGAGATTTGGGAATCAGGTCTATAGGCTGATCCCCGATGCTTCGCAGTTCAAGTCCCTTAAGCCCATATTCTTTGGCAAATCTGACTGCTGCCCCAAAATCCTGTGTTACTTCGTCTGTAATAATGGAAAGCTTCATAGTCAAAATGTCACCGGCTTTCCCGTCCTGGTTGACTCATAGATACTGCAGATCACCTTTACCGCCGTCTGGCCGTCTTCCGGCGGAATCATAGGACTGCGGTTTTCCTCCACAGCCTCTTTCAGATCCTTAAGCAGAATCACGTGTCCGTCGATGGTAATATCTATATTACTTCCGGAACCGCCTACCTTCATGCTGCGGTCAGGCCTTTGGGGAGCATCCTCCGGCTCCAGAAAGTTCCATTCCAAAATTCCGTCATCATTAAAGGAGACAGCTCCTTTTTCTCCGTATAAAGAAAAGGTGGTAGAGTAGCCCGGATAGGCAGTGGTGGCACCCTGGATGACACACAAGGCCCCGCTCTCCATCTGCAGGATAGCTGCTGCCGTATCCTCCACCGCAATATTCCGGCCTAGGGTCTGGGCACGGCCGTAGATAGTGCAGATCTCCTCCCCCATCATCCAGAGGATCAGATCTACGCCGTGAACCCCCTGGTTCATCAACGCTCCGCCGCCATCCTGATCCCAGGTTCCTCTCCAGCCCGCGCTGTCATAGTAGGCCTGGTCCCGATAGTACTTTAACTGTGCCTCAGCCAGGTAAATCTTTCCTAACTTTCCCTCATACACTGCCTGCCGTACCGCCGCCGCTGACGGCATCAGACGACGTTGGAAAATACACTGCATCTTTACCCCTGATTCCTTTACTGCCAGGGTTACGGCCTCCATCTTTTCAGGGGTGATCTCCATAGGCTTTTCACACACGATATGCTTGCCTGCTTGGGCAGCGCCGATACATACTTCCCCATGGGTACCGCTGGGCACACAGACACAGACGATATCTACCTGGGGATCTGCAAAAACCTTTTCATCCTCATAATAAACTTTTTCTGCCTCATACTGTTTCGCCAGGCTGTCTGCCTTCTCGGGCAGGATGTCACACACAGCATACAGTCGGCAGTCTTCCTTCTCCAACATTTTCAGCGCCTTTGCGTGGGTCTGTGCAATGACACCGCATCCGATGATTGCGAAATTCATAAGTTCTCCTTTCATCTGCTCTCCAGAGCATACATAGGTCCGCTGGCAGCACGATACTCTTTCCAGAACTGTGTCCCGTCAAAGGACGGATCCTTATCTGTCAGCTGACAAAGCTGCACGGGAATCCCCCCTTTTGCCCTAGAAGCACTGCCGGCCAGCATAATCTCCACAGATTCCAACACGGCTTCCATGGGAACCAGTCGATTAGGCTTTCCCTCCATATAGTGGGCGATCTGTTCTATCAGGGCATCGTAAAGTCTCATGGGATCCATTTTTATTTGATATGTATTTTTTGTAGTGATGACAATCAGTGCAAAGGGCTGCCAGGTTCCGGTAAGAGTGGTGTAGATGCCGCTTCTTCCGTCCAGGAATTGGATAAAATAGCTTTCACTGTAATTTACCCCAGCCTGTCCCCGCCCCATATACTGGACGGACCAGGCCCCCTGGCCCATGATGCCGCCTATGGCTTCTGCTATATGGATCCCGTAATTAAACTCATCTACCCCGCAGGTGCCGGTTACCGTCACGATCTGTCCCCTCTCCTCCTCAGGAATCTTTAAAAAGTCCTGGATTTCGAAGGCATATCTGGCGCTGGAGGATCCAATAATTACCGCCCCCTGATTCACCAACTCCCTGATTCTTCTTACGTCCTTAAGGCTTCCTGCTGCAGGCTTATCCAAAAATACAGGCTTTCCCAGACGGAGAAAGGCCTCAGCGCATCTTAAATGGTCATCCCAGTTGCAGCCCTGGATAAATCCGATATCGCACATCCGAGCCAGCTCCTCCAAAGTCTGGCATCGTTTCTCAAGCCCGTACCGAGCCATGAATCCGTCTACCTCCTCATCGCTGCGAAAGGAATCATTGTACACACCCACATATCTCATCCGGCCGTCCTTTTTCATGGAGTCTGCAAACCCCATGGGATGAGATGTATCAATATTCACTGCTCCTACCCGGATCATAGTCCTTCCTCCGTTTCTTTTCTCATGTACTCTCGGAATCTGGTCGTGCCTGATTTAGTGAGATTCCGATCGTACGTTTCTCCAGTTTGCCGCGAATCCGTCCTTCTGCTGGTCCATCCAGTCCATTACCTGGATTTCCAGTTCCCGGGCCAGGCTATTTTCCGGCTCCTTCGTCAGATCCGCCGGGTGTTTTTGCAGAGGGTCTGTCTGATTGCAGTAGAGATAACGGGCAGGCTTTGGCGTCACATCGTATCCCAGCTCCATGATGTAGGTATAATCCTGCGTGCGTACGCCTCTCCAGCCGAAGGTTCTGGGATCCTTCCCCCACTTTTCAAACTCTCTGAGAAAAATATCTCTTCCCGGGCAGGCGCACAGAAAGCTTACTCTGCCAGGTTCCTCCTCAACTGTCACCAGGAACCGGGAGCAGTCCTCTCCTTCCACCCGGTCAGGAATCTCCACATCCAGAAGTCCCAGAACGGTAGGCATCATATCCTGGCTTCCTATACAGGTGCGGCAGATTCGTTTGTCATTGCCAGGCACCCGCACTACAAAGGGGATTCTTATGGATTCCTCATACCACACATGTTTACCCATAAGGCCGTGGGATCCCATCATGTCGCCGTGATCCGAGGAGAGTACGATCACAGTGTCTTCATATAATCCATGTTCCTTTAAAAAATGTATCAGCCGCCCGAACTGATCATCCAGCCCGCTTACGGCAGCGTAATACTGTCTCGTGGCAAGCTTCAGCTCCTCCTGGGTATAGTCTACCGCCTCCCACGTATGGTGATGGATGTGTTCCAGGTTCACATTGTCTTTCAGCTTCACATCCGGGTACAGCTTAAGGTATTTTTCAGGTACCTGATCGTACGGGCTGTGAGGCGGATTCCAGGCAAGATACAGGGCGAAGGGCATATCCTTCTTCGCTGCCTGAGAAAGATATTCCATAGCTTTATCCGTCTCATGCTCTACCGACCACTTGCCGGGGCGGATCATCTCAGGGGTGTCCTGCCAGTAGTGGGGCGTCAGATGCATATCGTAGGTTCCGTAAGAATACCAATAGTCAAAGCCATGTCTGCGCACCCCCGGCGGTGTATAGGCATCCCAGTCCCTTGCCCCTGATACAGGCTCTTTACAATGATTTTGTTCTGGCTCATCCAGGTGCCATTTCCCGATGTAGGCAGTCTGATATCCGGCATTTTTAAGTACCTGCCCTATGGAGATTTCATCATCTCCAAGGCGCATGGAAAGCCCGTTCTTACAGTTGGTGAACATGCCCAGAGAAAGGGGATACCTGCCTGTCAGCAGGCTGGCGCGGTGAGGCGAGCATACGGGAAATGTACTGAAAGCATGATCACAGTATGTGGCTTCCTGACAAAAGGCATCCATATTAGGCGTCAGAACCGGGTCCTCCATAGAGGCTCCCATAGCTCCGGCCCGCCATTGATCCGCAAAAACAAACAGCAGGTTCTTTTTCATTGTCCCCTCCTTTTTGCAGGCAGAATCTCCTCAAAAAGATCGGTTTCTGCTGCCAGCTTTTCTTCATCCAAATCGATTCCAAACCCATCTTTTAATGTGAATGTTACCGGGTTCTGGCTGCTGTCTGTGGCAAGGCTTCTGACACAGCGATAGAAAAAATCGGATTCATTCCTTTTTTCCGCAGCCTCCACCCACCTGGCTCCCAGACCGTATGCCAACTGCTGCCAGATGGAAGCGGAGGGCCCCACCAGGCTGTCATCGCCGATCATCAGCCCGGCTCCCAGCTGTCTGATCCGTCCTGCCAAAACCACTGCATCCACGATGGAACCGGCGGAATCCGGATGGATGTTGTAGATTTTCCCCATGCCGGCACAGATCTCCTTAATAGAACGGCGGGAGGGCCGCATGGGATAGTCAGGGATCAGCTCCAGAGGAGAGACGGAACTTTGAAGCTTTACCCACTCATCCCTGGAGAGGAATGCCGGATCCTCACAGGCATCCAGTCCTGCCTGATGTAAGTGTTTCATCTGTTCCTCAATCTGTGGCAGAGGCGTTATTTCCCCCTCTGGCCGATATCCGCAGTTCACATCTCCGATCAAAAAGGTCTCTTCTGCCGGACAGATCTTCCTCACAGTGTGTATAACCTGGCAGTCCAGCCCGGTTTTTCCAAACAGCTTGACTTTAATAAACTGGTTTTTGCCCTGGCTTTTTGCCCACCGGGCGCTTTCCTCTACTTCTTCTAAATTATCGCTGAGGATTACATGGACGCTGCACACCGGTGTCCCCTCGTTAAGGCCCAGAAGGGCATTGGCCGGGCAGCCGGATATCTTTCCGCACAGATCGATGAGAGCCATTTCCGTCATCTCGATCAGCTGTTCCGGCCAGATATCCTGATGTTCCCTTAAAGCTTTAAGCGCCTCTCCGGCATGGAGGCCTGCCAGGTCTTCCAGCAGTTTTTTCCAGGGCTTTAAAGAAGCCTCCGGTTCATTTACTGACAGGATACACTCGGCAAAGCCAGTCTTCCCCCCGGCCGAAACCGCTGCGATCACATGCTGGCGGCTGGACCAGGTGCCAAAGCTGAAGTGCTTCATGGCATAGATATGTTTCAAATATAAACGAATCGATTCCACAGGCCCTTTTACAGCATACAGCCTGTCAAGAATTTCATTCCGCTGCCTGTCATAACACATATTATCCTTTTACACCTCCGGTAAGGCCGCCTACAATATATCTGCTGAGGGCGATGTACAAAATGAATGTGGGAAGGAAGACGATGATGACTGCCGCAAACAGGCCGCACCAGTCTCCGCTGTACTGCATGCCGTTGATCATGGAGAACAATCCCAGCGCCACAGGCCGCAGCTTCTCCGAGTTGACAAACAACAGGGAGAGGAAGTACTCGTTCCAAATGTTGACAAAATTAAAAATAGTCACCGTAATAAGCCCGCCCTGAGCCATGGGAAATACGATCTTCCAGAAAGCTTTAATGGGGTGGCACCCGTCGATTGCCGCCGCCTCCTCATAAGAACGGGAAATATTTTCAAAATATGCCATGAGGAAGATGGTGGTGTAAGGGATTTTCGTTGCTACGAACAGGGCGATCAGCACGATCCGGTTGGATACTTCATTTCGAAGGAGCCCTGCCCTGGCGATAATCATATACAGGGGGATAATCACCATGATGACCGGCACGCCTGTTGTGGCCGCAAGCAGTGTCTTGATAAGTCCGGAGCCCGGAAATTTAAACCGCTGCAGGACGTAAGAGTAGGGGGCGCACATCACAATCAGCAGGATACAGGAGATCACTGCATAAAGCAAGGAGTTCATAAAGTAAACTGACACATTAGAAGCCACCCACACCCTGGAATAGTTCTCAAAATGCAGCCCGGTGCTGAACTCAAAAATCGTTCCGCGGAAAATATCGCCGGTGGTGGACAGGCTGGCAGCAATAACCCAGATGAGGATGACTGCCGTAAAACCTACCCAGGCCATCAGTACCAGATATCCGGGGGCAAGGGCCAGCTCTTTTTTCAGACTAAATGGATTGTTTTCTTTTTCTTTATTATTCTTCCACACGTTGAGCCTCCTTAAAATTCCAGATCGTCGTCTTTAATCAGACGGTTTACCAATGTAAATATAAACACAATGAACAGACAGAGCATGACGCCCACAGCCGCCGCAATACCTGCGTCACGCCGGATCTCATCTACGTTCTCAGCTCCAAACAGCTTATCGTACATATAAACCATAGGCACTACGGTAGACGTGTCTGCGCTGATAGGGGAAAACAGTTTGGACCAGATGAAGAATCCGGATACGCTGATAGACCACATGATAATATTGGTACGGAAGATTCCTTTCAGCAGAGGCAGCGTAATGTAAAAGAACTGTTTTACTTTGTTGGCCCCGTCGATGGCGGCAGCCTCATAGTAATCGATGCCTATCCGCTCGATTCCGCTGACCCAGATAAGCATAAAGTGTCCGATCATGCCGAAGCAGTAGGAGATTAAGAGAGCCCAGAACTTATAGTCAGCGCTGAGCCACTGGATCCGGGCCACAGAGTCCAGATGCAGTGCGGAGAAAAACTTTGTCATAAATCCGTAGGACGGATTGAATATGTACTGGATCCACATGGTCGCCATAGCCACGGCGCTGATTACATTGGGAAGGTAGATAGCTGCCTGGAAGAAGCCTCTTCCGCGTATGCCGTTTTTTAATATAACTGCCAGAAGGAGGGAGATCCCCAATGTGATCACTCCGCCGATTAAAAATATCTTTGCCAGATTGATCCAGGAAGCCTGGTACAGAGAGTTTCTCATCAGGCTGATATAATTTCCTATACCGTTAAATTTCCATTTATCCACCGAATCTGTAATCTCCTGGATCGAGAAGAAACTCATGATTACGGTACGGATAATCGGATATATCAGGGTCACCAGAAAGACCAGTGTACCCGGCAGAGCAAATGCAATAATCATACTGCGGTTTCTTTTCATTGCCATTCCCTTTCTTTCTAAATATGGCGTACAACTTATGTAATTGTACGCCATTTACCACGATTATCTGTTTCTTACTATTAAAGTGTTGACCGGCAGCGATTGCGTGAGGGCAAAGCTGGTCGCAATCGGCTTTCACAGGGTGGCTGATGCAACATCAAAGGCTGCATGCAGGTTTACTTTTTGGAAGCTGCCAGCATGTTGTCCACAAATTCCTGCGCTGTACATGTTCCTGCATATAGCTTCATCAGATTTTCTTTTAATGCCGGTGTGATGTCCGGGTTGTTCTCCAGACCGCCGGAGGTAGCGAACAGCTCTGTACAGCTTTCCATATAGGGCTTAGCCTCCTGAAGCTGCTCCGGCCAGGACTCGTTGTTCTTGTCTGCCGGAAGTGCCAGGCTTTCCTGAGCAAGCTTTGTATCCCAGCTTCCGCGGGTAAGCTTTACGATGAGGGCAAATGCTGCCTCGGGGTTAGCACATTTCTTGGTGATGGCAAAGCTCTGATTTCCGATAACCATGGCTTCCTGTCCGTTGATGCCGTTTTCTACTTCCGGATATGCGAAGAATCCCCATCTGAAATTCGGTCCGGTAATGGTTTTCGTCTCATTCACCACATAGGTTCCTGCACAATACATGGCAGCCAGTCCTGTGGCAAGCTCTGTGTTCTGTCCAGTAGGCCATACGTTAGCTCCTACCTGAGGGGAGAAATATCCTTTGGAAGCCAGATCCTCAAAAGCCTTTGCTGTAGCCAAAACCTCTTCCTTGTCCCACAGTCCGTCATTTACCACTTTCTTTACTTCCTCGTCGCCGATGAGACGGGCCAAATGCTGTCCGAATGCCTGCATTGCATAGGCATCATCCGTAGTCAGAGCCGTATAGCCGGCATCTTTCAGCTTCTGGCATGCATCCAGGAATTCCTCCCAGGTTACTGGTGCCTTGGTAATGCCTGCCTTGTCAAACATATCTTTATTATATAAGTAACCGTTGGCTTTCATCTGATAAGGAATCTCATAGAGCTGTCCGTCGCTGTAATAGCTTCTGTTGAGAGTCATCAGAGCCGGGTTGGTGTCTTTTTCGTAGTCATTATCCTTCATCAGATCTTCCAGACAGATGATACGGTCACCGTAATTGCTCTTGTTTCCTGCGCCGTCAAACAAGTCCACCTGCTGGTCTGCGTCCAGAGCCGGAATCAGGCCTTCTTTGATGCCCTTTCTCCCTTTAAACTGAAGATCCACCTGAGCGCCGGTCTCTGCCTCGAACTCTTTCACTGCTTCGGTAATCACGACGCCCTGAGGCTCTGTGGACTCCCAGTTGGACCAGTATACCAGCTTTACACCGCTAAAGTCTCCGGAGCCTCCAGATGCCTCTGCTGCTGTTGTAGCATCTGCCGCCGGAGCTGCTGTTGTAGCCGCTGCCGTGGTGGTTTCAGAAGATCCTGCCGCTGTTGTACCTGCCGAGTCACCTGATGAGCTGCTGCCGCACCCGGCCAGAATCGTAGTGATTAAAGCACCGCAGGTTACCAGGCTGATCCATTTTTTTGATTTTTTCATTTTTTTACCTCCAAGTTTTGATTTGGTTTGAACTTTCATAGAAGCTCAAGTTACTTTTCAGCACAATATCGATGGGGCAGTCTACTCTCTGGGGAGGCTCCATATGCTTGACAATGGAATCCACCAGAATACTGAGTCCCGTATACCCCTTCATATATGCGCCCTGGTTAATCACCGCTTTCATTTCTCCGTTCCTCAAGAATTGCGCTGTTGTCTCGCTTAAATCCGTACCAATAATTGAGATCCGATTCATCAGCCCCATATCCTTCACTGCTTTTACAATCAGCGCATTGTCATGGGAAGTGAGAGCATAACATGCCACCACATCAGGGTATTGATGCAGTGCTTCCTTCAATGCCTGGTCTATCACCTCGTCTTTTTCATGGCGATTGGAATAGCCTTTTACGATCTGCACGGACAGCCGGCTCCCTGCCTCCCTCAAAAATTCAGTCAGTCCTCCAATCTTGTTGACGTGAATCTTGGAATCGGGACGTCCCTCAGAGACAAGGATGGTTCCTGTTCCGGGAGAGATCATGTCGATCAGTTCCCCTGCCACCCGCCCCAACACTTTCTCGTTAGGCGGAATGCAGTACAGGCCTTCCGGCTCTTTCAGCTCATCATCGATCACGATAGTGACAATCTTCTGTGCTACCATCCGCTGCAGCTGAAACAGTACTTTAGGGCTGCGGGTGTAGGAAAACGTAACCACACCTGCATATTTTTCATTTCCCGCATCCGCAATTAATTTCAGTAATTCGTATTGATTCTGCTCATCCCGACAGGGAAACTCCTCAATCTCGATGTTCAGCCCCTTGACCTCCTTGGCCATGGTGCGGAAGCCTTTCCAGATATAATCGAAATAAAGCCCGTCGTCTTCCGGAAGGACAGCAGCAATATGTCTGGTCGCCCTTTTGATGGACGATGCCGCGTAGTTGATCTCATATCCCATCTCCTTGGCAGTATCAAGGATCTGCCTGCGAAGCTTTTCTCCCACTCCCTCTTTGCCGGACAATGCCCTGTGGACAGAAGTGGCGGAAACATTCAATCTGGCAGAAATATCTTTTATTGTAATTGGACCTGTGCCTTTTACCTCATAAGCTTCAGACATAACATTCTCTCCTTCCTCTGGTGTAACGCCGTTAATTAAATTCATTATAACATTTTTATAACGGTTCAGCCAGAGATTTACAGTCCGGGGATCCGGCATTCTTACACAATCCCAGAGGATTCAGACCGCCTGTATACTCCGCCAGCTAAACCAGATTCCTGTGGGTCAGACGGCATCGCCAAAGAAATTATGACTAAACTATTATGTAAAAAAACTCTGCCATATAACATATTGCATAATTTAACGATTACTTAAACAATTACGTTATCGTTTACGTTTTTTATTAAAACATAAAAAGAGGGATTTGTCAATACATATGTCAAAAAAAATATCTTTTCTTCAATGTATTTGGTTATCCTGTACAAATTCCTCCTTTACGGGGTGGTAAATCATACCAATGTATGGTAAAATGTACCAGTAAAATGGAGTTGTAAGGAGCAACATGAAACGCCGGGGAATGCAGCTTATACAGTGCTATTTCCCGGCGTTCTTTTATTTCAGCCGTTTTTCCGTTTATATTCTGTCCCCCACTTTACCATGGCGTCTAATATTGGTTTTAAGCTATATCCTGTTTCTGTCAAAGTATATTCTACCCGCGGCGGCACTTCTGGATATACTTTTCGGGTAAGCAGCCCGCTATCTTCCATTGAACGTAGATTTGCCGTTAAAACTTTCTGAGATACATTCCCAACAGATTTTTTTATTTCCCCAAATCGTTTTGTACCTTCTAATAAATCACGGATTATTAACACTTTCCAACGGTCACTAATAAGCATTAAAGTCGTTTCCACCGGGCAGGCAGGTAAATTTTTTTCCATGAACACCTCCCATTTCTCCACAATTGTTTCTTTTTGGTAACTATGGCACAATATTGTGCTTACTTTACGTTTTGTCTTTATAGCTATATTATAATCTTGCAAGCAGGGAAAAACAAGCAAATACAAATCAAACAACACGAAAAAATGGAGGTAATCACTATGAAAATCGCAGTTATTTGTGCAAATGGCAAAGAGGGAAAGTTAATTGTTAAGGAGGCTGTTGCAAGAGGGGCAGATGTTACGGCTGTTGTGCGTGGTGAAAACCAGTCGGCAGCGACAAACGTCATTCAGAAAGACCTGTTTGACTTGAGCACAGCCGATTTGGAGGGCTTTGATGTTGTGATTGACGCTTTCGGAACGTGGACACCAGAAACCTTGCCGCAGCACAGCACTTCTCTGAAACATCTTTGCGATCTTGTAAGCGGCAAAGAAACAAGGCTTCTTGTTGTTGGCGGCGCGGGCAGCCTGTATGTAAACCCGGAGCATACCGTACAGGTTATGGACGGGGCAGACTTTCCGGAAATATTCAAGCCTCTTGCTGCTAACATGGGAAAAGCACTTGATGAACTGCGCGCCAGAACCGATGTAAAATGGACGTATGTAAGCCCTGCCGGAGATTTTCAGGCAGATGGAGCAAGAACCGGCAGATACATCTTAGGCGGCGAGGAACTGACGCTGAACGCGAAAGGGGAAAGCGTAATCAGCTATGCTGACTATGCGGTTGCTATGGTTGATGAAGCATTAAATGGAAACCATATTCGGCAGAGAATTTCTGTTGTTGCAGAATAAGAACGTCTGAACATCATTCAGTCAAATGCCCGTATCCTCTGCCTCATAAAGGCAGGGGATAGAAAGGAGGATGCTATGACACAGACAGAAAGACTTGCTTTTCTGATAAACTACCTGATCAATGAAAATAACCAGTTAAAATCAATAGATATTCCTGCACAGGACGCTGACAGGAAACGGCTGTTACGTTCTCTTATGAATATACGCCCGCCGAAAACAGCTTCAAACGAGTTTTTAGAAATACAGGACTCCTATTTACAGGAAGAATGCAGGAGGAAAGGCATTATTTCTTTATCTGATATTTCGTTGGAACAGCCGGGAATTTACTTATGGCAGGGCGATATTACCCGCCTGTCTGTAGACGCTGTCGTAAATGCTGCCAACAGCGCCATGCTGGGCTGCTTTGTTCCCTGTCATGGGTGTATTGACAACGCGATTCATTCTGCCGCAGGCGTGGGGCTTCGTCTTGAATGTTACCGTATCATGGAAAAACAAAAAACAGATGAACCTACGGGAAAAGCAAAAATAACAAAAGCCTACAATCTTCCCTGCCGTTATGTTCTTCATACGGTGGGTCCGATTATATATGGTAACGTTACACCGCAGGATTGCAGGTTACTGTCGGACTGTTACTGTTCCTGTCTGGAACTTGCAGCAGCCTATCAGTTAAAAAGTATTGCTTTTTGCTGCATCTCTACAGGAGAATTTCATTTCCCCAATGAAAAAGCTGCCGAGATAGCAATACAAACGGTACAGGATTTTCAAAAGAAAAATCAGAATGGGTTGGAGGTGGTTTTTAATGTATTTCAAGACAGCGACTACAAAATCTATAAGCGGTTATTGGGATGATACGCAGGTAAGGCGTTCTTTAGACAGAATAAAAAGGATAATGGAACGCGCTGACGCTATCTTGATCGGCGCAGGAGCTGGATTGTCTGCCTCTGCCGGATTTACTTATTCGGGGAAACGTTTTGAAGATAATTTCCCGGACTTTATAGAAAAATATGGTTTTAAGGATATGTACTGCGCAGGCTTTTACCCATACAAGACATTAGAGGAACATTGGGCGTATTGGAGCCGTTATATCTTTATTAACCGTTATCAAAATGCCCCGAAAAACGTTTACCGTGATTTATACAATCTGGTACAGGACAAGGACTATTTTGTTTTGACAACGAATGTAGACCATTGTTTTCAAAAAGCAGGTTTTGACAAGCACAGGCTGTTTTATACACAGGGGGATTATGGGTTATGGCAATGTTCAAAGCCCTGCCATGACAAAACATACGATAATGAAACTATGATTAAAAAAATGGTTGCTGAACAGGAGAATATGCGTATCCCGTCCGAATTGGTACCCCGATGTCCCATCTGCGGTGCGCCTATGT
The DNA here is from genome assembly GCA_947425205.1 of uncultured Hungatella sp. Lineage (GTDB taxonomy): Bacteria > Bacillota > Clostridia > Lachnospirales > Lachnospiraceae > UBA3402. Next base: position 71,964 of record CANDZL010000001.1, read on the forward strand.
CAATGAATTTACGGGCAGATGGTACTTTTGTTGAAGACAGGGGGTGGCATACAGCGGCGGAAAGGTATCAGGATTTTATACGCCGTCATAGGGGATTGAAAATTTTATATCTGGAATTAGGCGTTGGCAGTAATACACCGGGAATTATTAAATATCCGTTTTGGCAGATGACGGCGGAGAATCCGAAGGCGGTGTATGTCTGCGTGAATTACGGGGAGGCGGTCTGTCCACAGGAGATTGAGGGGCAATCCATCTGCATTGACAGCGATATTGGAGAGGTTTTGTCTCAACTGATAGAGTTGTAATGTTATTGCAGGTCAAAAAACACGATTGGTACGGTATTGCAGACAGGCCGCTATCTCCTTCATTCTCGGCAGGCAGGCATCAAAGAACATTCGGTATGCCTCACAGAAGTAGTTCTGCCCTGGTTGGGTTCCTGGCTGTTCCCGATGTCTGCGGCAGCCGCCCCGGCAGACTGGAAAGTATGGGCAAATCCTGCATGACTGGGTGTGGTTTATGGATTGTTCCACAAATCTGCTTTCTTTTCTTCTCTGCTCAATGGTCTCAAAGCTGTCTGTGGCCAGATTCCCAAGGCAGTATCCGTCCAACGCGTAAAAATCGCAGGGATACACGCTCCCGTCTGCTTCCACAATGTTCTGGAAGCTGCATATGCCTCGCTGTTCGCAGGATTCCGGGGCTTGTCCCAGAAGGATTCCGATATAGTTTTCAAACTGCCGGATATAGGGCTGCTTTCCCTGCCTTACATCCAGATCCCACAGATTAAACAGATCGATGAGGAATTTTCCGTACATCTGAGGTGTCAAGGAGTATTCCTGCTGCCCCGGCCTCTCCTTAATGGGATCCAGGCAGGCAATATACTGCTGCCAGAAGAAGCCCAGTTTTTTGTATGTCTCGTATATTTTCCGTATTCTGGGTGCTGTCCTTCCATTTACCACAGTTAGGATATTGAACTGGACACCTGCATCTTTTAATCCCTGGGCTTTCTCCAGCACGTGAAAATAGGTGTCCTGCCCCTGAAGGTCTTTACGGTAGGCGTCATGGGTTGCCTTGATACCATCCAGGGACAAGCCTATGAGAAAATGGTTCTGGGCAAAGAATGAATACCACTGATCATCCAGTGCATATCCGTTGGTCTGCAATGCATAGGATACTTTTATATGTTTTGTGTTATATTTCTTCTCCAGTTTCAGACATTGTCTGTAATAGTCCAGTCCTGCCAGCGTCGGCTCTCCTCCCTGGAAGGCGATGGTGCATTGCTCTTCTGCAAAATCAAACACCGCCTGTACCACATGTTCCAGAGTCTGGGCGCTCATAATTCCATAAGATGCCTGGTTCCGCTTTTCCATCTCGTCTGCATAGAAGCAGTACTTGCACCGCATATTGCACAGCCCTGAGGCTGGTTTTATCATTACATGAAGCTGGGGCATTGTCTGTATTCTCCTGTTTTTGTGGTTTGAAGTTTAATTCCTGGTATACCTGCACCTAGGAAAATTGCTGCATCCATAAAATGTACCGAACCTTCCGCTGCGTTTCATCAGCTGGCCGCCGCATCTTGGGCAGCTTTCTGTCTCCGGAAGCTGGGAGCCTGTCTCCTTCATAAGTTTCCCCATCTCCTCATAGCATTTCTGATTCATCATGCAGTCATTCAGTGCTCTGTGGGCTCCCTCTGTACTGATATGAAAATAAGCGGCCAGATCTGTCAACCTGTGGTGGGACAGCTCTTTCAGGCAGCTTCTTGCCATATACAGAGTGTCTATATAATCGTTGCTTACATTCTTTCCGTAAAGCTCCTCCATAGCATGATTCAAAAACTTCATATCAAAGCTGTGAATATTGTGCCCTACCAGAATCTCCTTTCCAATAAAGGAGAGAAATGATTCCAATGCGTCTTTTAATTTTGGTGCATCCTTTACCATCTCATCTGTAATCCCATTCACCTGGGAAGCTGCTGCAGGAATCCGCCGGTTAGGATTCACCAAGGTGGAGAAATGGCCTTCCACCTTTCCTTTCTTTACCTTTATGGCTGAAATCTCGATAATCTCATCTATTTCAGGGCTTAGGCCTGTGGTCTCTAAGTCAAACACCACATAATCCGGTCTGTATCCTGAAAGACGGTTTCCTCTCTTTTGTTTTTCCATATTTATTTTATCTACTCCTCTTCCTCCAGCAGTTTTCTTTCATGGCCGTCCAGGTTCTCTCATTGCTGTTTTTAGTATACTCCAAAAGAACGCTTCCCTCAATCTCTTTTCATCAGAAGCTTGTGAGGACAAAGGTTTTTACTGTGCCCCCGTAAACAGCATGTAGGGACTGCACTCTGCATCCTTATCATAGGCAATCGCAACGGCAAACGGATTGTGAATCTGTGGGAAATCCCAATTTTCCCTTCCGTAAAAGGTTTCCTGGTCGAACTGAGGTTCCTCAATCTTCACGGTCGTGTCCACAAAGGCCGCCATATAAGGCACACGCAGCAGCACATCATGGCTTTGTCCTATTGGCTCGTATGGATGCAAAGGCTGCACACCGATAAACTCCACAAGCATGTTTTCACAGAGCCGGTAAGCAGCCTGGCATACCAGTTTCTCGCTTTTTTTGTATACCACAAAAGAATAACAGTAAAGGCTTTCACCTCCCGCCAGTGTATAATGGTCAAACTCGAAGGTATCCACCGAATTTCCCCAGTAAGCGGCAGCGCTTTTTTTGATGCTCTCCTGCACCTGGGGCCAGCGGCCTTCAAAGAAATCCCCATCCGGATTGGCATCCACCCGGTAAAAGACACGGATATCCTCTGACTGGGCGGCATCCGGTGTTTTAGGCCACAGGGTTTCCAGCCCTGGGTTAGCCGCAAATTCCATCGTCCCGTAATACCAGTTAATTGGTTTGGAAAGCACAAAGCGGGTGGGGCAGCTTTCGCCGGATGGAAGCCTGCAATAAGCAAAATCAAACCCTTCCTCGTCATAATGACGCACTGCGGCAAGATCCCTGTGAGGAATGACAATCTCCATACCCGGCAGAAGAGGCCCTTCCTCCAATGCCGGATTCTTCCACACCAGATTACCATAATATCGTCCGTCACCATAATACCGCTTCGCAATATTCCAGAGATTATCTCCAGGTGCCACCTTGTACACCACGTCTTTTGACGGGCCGAATCCCAGATGGACATAATCTGGATCATCCTTGCCTGTTTCCGGTTCATAGGGAACAAAGCCCAAGTAATCGGTAAAATCTGTTCTCTCCAGCCGCTTTTCTCCGAAAAAGTATGGGGAAAATTCTGATATCTCGTCCATTTTTAGTTTCCGCACGCCGCGCTGTGGATAGACCTGCAGCGCCTTCTCTTCCAGATAAAAACTATTTTCGATCAATCCCTTTTCCGGATTCACGATATTGCAGGCAATCCCGTAGATGGGTGATCGAAAACTTAAGAATTTCTGGTTGATGGTAACGGATCCGGTATTGACACAAGTATCCACAACACCGCCATTGGAAGCACAGATGCCCGCGCTGATCAGGTTTTCCACATAGTCGCGCTCCACCTGCCGGATGTGGATCTTTCCGCTGTTTTGGCATCTGTATATCCTGCCCCGGCTTGCGCCGGCGATGCCGCCTGCAAGCTCAATACCTGTCACATCTCCCATATTGCAGCAGTCTTCCATGCAGCCCTGTGCTGACTGCTGTCCGGAAATACCCCCTGCGGCAAAATCACGGACATAAAAGGTTTCGGAAATGGCATCCAGCGTTACGGTCCCCTCATTCACACAGTTTCGGATGCTGCCCTGGTTGGAACGGCAGATGCCGCCTGCAAACAAGGCTTGCTTCGTGAATGTAGTTTCGGGCGCTTGGGTATGTTGATCTGTTCCAGCCTCCACCGTTCCCGTAAACTTACAATCTGTCATCTGCCCATAGTTGATTCCCACAATGCCGCCTGCGTCCCATGCGCCTGTCACCTTTGCCTGTACCTTACAGTTCTCGATCACACCGTAGTTGGCAAAACAGAGCGCTGACGCAGTGACCACGTCCGTCTTTCCGTCTGCGTCCTTGTAGACACAATCCTCATAAGTGGTCTGAAACAGGCTGTTTCGAATCGTAAGATCTGTCACTCTGGCATCTTCCTCCAGTACCGAAAAAAGGGGGGCCAGCCATTTCCCGTATGGCGTATAGTATCCCTCCAAAGCATAGCCGTTTCCATCAAAATGCCCGTGATAGCTGGGAATCGCCCCATAGCTGTTTTCAGGTGGCGTATCCGCCCAACTCTCCCATCCCTCCGTGTTATTTAAAATCAGATCATTGGCCAGACGCACATTGATATATGGATCTCTGTCTCTGGAAATGAACCACTTGAAATCCTCTTTTGTGGATAGCAGATAATAACCGTCCCCATCCTGGGGCGGCTTAAGCGGGTCTGCCTCCTGTTCCCGATATCCGCAACCGGCAGCCAGGAGCAGGCATATCAGGCAGAGAACCGTAAGGGCCTGTGCCGTACATTTTCCAGAAACGCTCTTTTTTATGTTCATATTCTAAATATATATCCTACATTATCCTCGTCTATATTTTCTGCATTTTTAAAGCATCGCTGTCCTTCAGGCTGCTTGAGAAAGCTTGAATCTATCATTATCCCCTTCTTCTATAGACCTAAAAGCAGCATTATTCTTTCTCAAATGACGTTAAAATACCATCACATTGAAAATCTCAATCATTTTAATTGCCATAGCCTCGCCTCCCATCAGATTTTATTCCATTTTCAACTCGTATTATACCCCGTTTCTGTGTTTTTGTACACGATAAATCATAGCAAAGAATCTTTGGACATACAAAAGGATAGGAAGGGGAGAGTCTCACCCTCTCCCCTTCCTATCCTTCCCCTTGCAATACACCACTGCCACCGCCGTGCTCACAAATGTTGCCACAATTGCCGGTGCAATGATCCCCGCTGGATTCACGCTGCCATACTGCTGCCGATAAGCAATCATGTTAACAGGAATTAGCTGTAACGATGAAATATTCAATATCAAAAACGTACACATTTCATTGCTTGCAACCCGTTCCCTCGTTTTTTCTCTATCAGAACCCAACAAACCATCTGCCGCGCCTGTTCCTTTCCCACGTGATTTTTCTCTCCTGCCATCCATCGACAGATATGCCGGATTCCCCCTCTCCTCCTCCAGCTTCGCCAGCTCTTCCATCGCCCTAAGCCCCGCCGGTGTCGCCGCCCATCCCACCCCCAAAACATTGGCAATCATATTCGTGGCAATGGACAAGTTTGCCGGGTGATTCTCTGGCAAATTGGGAAACAAAAAGCGAAGGACCGGGGATATCCGTTTTGCCAGCTGCTCAATAAGGCCTGCCCTCTGGCCCACTTCCAATATACCAGTCCACAAGGACATAACACCCAACATGGTGATGCAAAGGCTAACCGCCTCGCCCGCCGCACGCAATGCACCCTGGGTCACCTGATCCATCGTTCCATGAAATGCTCCCCATATAATTCCCACAAGCATCATAAATGCCCACAAGTAGTTTAACATACAATCAATCCCTCTGCTTCCTGTCATACGATTATTCCAAATTATGCATATCCACAGAGTAAAATACCCGCAATCCCTTTTCTCAACCATTTATTTCACAGGTTCCATATGGATTATGGGAATGTTTAATTCCCCCTAAATGTCCCATCCGCTTCATGCCAATGGAATAAGATCAAAAAAATACCACCCTGCAAAAATTCCAGTAAATTTCTGCAAGGCAGTACTTGTGGCAATATTTATAAGATGTAAAATCAACTATTCAATTTTATTCCATCAAATGATGGTCAGATCCGTTTTAACTCATACTGTCTGGTTCCCAATCCAATCTTTTCAGCCTGATCCAAAGTTGCCTTCCACTCAATATTGGGATTGGAATCCTTGAAATGGTCATGGTGGCAATGCCATCCTTCTTCTGCCAGATGCTCTCCCAACTGGCTATTCTCAATTGGCTTAGCGCTCAGGCAGGCATCTGCACAGGCCTGATCCAGGGCAACTGGGTCAAAACTGGCGAACATTCCGATATCTGGCAGAATCGGAGCATCGTTTTCTCCGTGACAGTCACAGTTAGGGCTTATATCCTGTACCAGGGAAATATGGAAGCATGGACGGCCATAGCAGACAGCTTGAGCATACTCTGCCATCTTACGATCCAGCAATTCGTTGGCGCTATCATTGGGATTGTATACCGCGTCAAAGCTGCAGGCACCGATGCAACGGCCACAGCCCTTGCACTTGTCATAATCAATTACAGCCTTTTTATCTATGTAGGTGATGGCATCGCTTCCGCACTCCTTGGCGCAGCGGTGGCATCCGCGGCACAGTTCTTCCTTTATAGCGGGCTTTCCGCTGGCATGCTGCTTCATCTTCCCAGCACGGCTGCCACAGCCCATTCCGATATTCTTGATCGCACCACCGAATCCGGTTGCCTCGTGTCCTTTGAAGTGGCTTAGGCTGATGAACACATCTGCATCCATAACCGCCCGCCCAATCAGAGCACTTTCGCAGTATTCACCGTTTACCACCGGAACCTCTACCTCATCGGTTCCCCGCAATCCATCGGCAATGATGATCTGGCAGCCAGTAGTAATCGTATTAAACCCGTTGAGATTCGCACAGTCCAGATGTTCCAGGGCATTCTTTCTGCTTCCAGGATAAAGGGTATTGCAATCTGTCAAAAATGGAAGCCCTTTTTGTTCTTTACACAGGTCTGCGATTACCTTGGCATAGTTAGGGCGAAGAAATGCCATGTTTCCAAGCTCTCCAAAATGCATTTTAATCGCTACAAATTTTCCTTCCATATCAATATCTTTGATACCAGCTGCCATACAAAGCTTTCTCAACTTCTCAAGCTGACTGGTTCCAACCGGACACCGGAAATCTGTAAAATACACCGTTGATTTTTCCATTTCTACCTCCTGAATAAGTAAAATACTATATAGCATTTTCTTCAGAAAAGTATAACACTTTAAGTATACTCAAAGTCAAGGCTTTTTTTCAATTTCAATTCACAGAAACCAGCAGGTGGTATAAAGGATGCTTTAACCGCATCACATGATGTTGGGGTCAAAAGGTGTTTTGACCCACTACTTAATTGTCATCTTATTAGAAATATTACAATTTTATTCCCCCATCAACTCTCCCATCACCTCAGCCACCGTCTCAATCCTCTCCGCCCGATAAGCATTACTTCCGCAAAACAACAAGGCGTTGTCCACATCCCCACAAGCACCGCGAATCAGCGCGTCTGTAATACAATAGGGAGTCTCCTTAGGATTGCAATGCTCCAGACACTGAAAACAGCGAACTGGCGCAATCCGCTCCCTCTGGATTCTCTCCAGAAACGGATTCCGGATAGCCCTCCCCGGCATTCCCACCGGGCTTTTGGTGATGACAATATCCTCCTTTTTTGCCCTAATATACGCCTGCTTATATGCATCCGCCCCGTCACACTCTTTTGTAGTGACAAACCGCGTGGCAACCTGGACACCGGTTGCCCCCAATTCAAACGCATGAAGCACATCCTTATGGTCATAGATACCTCCGGCCATTATCACAGGAATCCTTTTGCCACACCGTTGTCCAAGCTGATTCACAAAACAGATAATATTCCGTATCTCTTCCTCATACACATCCTTCCGAAAAGATTGAGCCACATCCTGGGTATCCGCCCCCAGTTCTGCCAGCTGTTCCCTTGAAAATCCCAGATGCCCTCCTGCCAGCGGTCCCTCAATGACCACAAAATCCGGTGCCACGTGATGCTTTCTCTCCCACATCTTACAGATAACAGAGACCGATTTTACAGAAGAAACAATCGGTGCCAGCTTTACTCCATTTCCCGTCCCGCGGCCCTCTGCCTCCGCCACATACTTAGGCAAATCCACAGGAAGACCAGCCCCGGATATGATAACATCCGCCCCCGCCTTCACCGCTTCCTCCACATACAGACGGTACTGCTTTGTGGCCACCATAATATTAAATCCCAAAACCCCTGTCGGCGCAATCTCCCTGGCTTTTTTAAGCTCCGTCCCAATAGCCCTTAGATTTGCCTCCAGCTGATGCACCTTAAAATCCGGATCCCGGAATCCAATCTGCGCCGTAGAGATAATCCCCATACCGCCTTCCTTCGCCACGGCACCTGCCAGAGAAGACAAGCTGATTCCCACTCCCATCCCTCCCTGAATAACAGGCTTCCTCACCACAAGATCCCCTATCACCAAAGGCTCTGGCATACTCCCTGAATGATTATCTTCCCCAAGCCGTATCACATTCTGTCCGCTCATTCCCATAATCTCCTATTCCTCTGCTATTACATTTAATATTTATCTTTCAGAGATGCCCCTTCCACAAAATCACATCCTGCGAAACCTCTCATACCTCTGCTCTGTAATCTCCTCCGCCGACATGCCTTCATACTTACACAAAAACCGAAACAGCCGATCCCTGATTTCCTCTCCAATCTCCTCCCTCACATCCTCACAGGCAGGCATTAACTCCGGAATCACCTGGTCGATAATACCAAGCTCCATCAAATCCTCAGCCGTCATCTTCATTACCTCCGCCGCCTGATTCGCCCTTTTGCTGTCCTTCCACAAAATCGACGCAAACCCCTCCGGCGACAGCACCGAATATACCCCGTGCTCCAGCATCCAAACCTCATTGGCAACCGCCATGGCAAGAGCCCCGCCGCTGCCCCCTTCTCCGATAACAATAGAAAGCACCGGCACCTTCAAATCCGACATCCAGAACAGATTTCGGGCAATCGCCTCCCCCTGTCCACGCTCCTCCGCCTCGATTCCACAAAACGCCCCCGGAGTGTCCACAAAACAAATCACCGGCCGTCCAAAATTCTCCGCCTGCTTCATCAGACGCAGCGCCTTCCGATACCCCTCCGGCCGCGGCATGCCAAAATTCCTCCTTATATTGTCCTTGGTATTCTTCCCCTTCTGCTGCCCGATAACCGTCACAGGAATGCCATAAAACGTTGCGATGCCACCGACAATCGCCCCGTCATCCCCATAATACCGGTCCCCGTGAAACTCCATAAAATCATCAAAAATCGTATCTATATAATCAAGAGCAGTCAAACGGTCCGATTTTCTGGAAAGCAACACATGGTCCCAGGCCTTCTCCCTGGGTTTCCCGGCCCCCTTCCTTTCATCACGCCATTTCCTATCAATCAGACTCAGCCGCTTCCTTATTTCCCAACCTAAACTTCCATCCAAATCCCCGCCGGAAATCTCCATCTCATCATCACTCATATCCCTCCATTCCGCCAGGTCACCATGTTCCCCATACTCCTCACAAAATCCGCCAAACCTATCCAAAAACATCCTGGACTTCTCCCCCTGCCCACGATGCATCTCCAAAATCTTCCCCAGAACCGTTTTCATCTCCTCCCGGTTCACAATCCGGTCCACAAACCCATGCTCCAGCAAAAACTCAGCCCTCTGAAACCCTTCCGGCAGCTTCTGCCCGATGGTCTGCTGAATCACCCTTGGGCCCGCAAACCCAATAAGCGCCCCAGGCTCCGCCAGAATAATATCCCCCAGCATGGCAAAGCTGGCCGTCACACCCCCCGTAGTAGGATCCGTAAGCACACTGATAAACAGCTGCCCCGCCTCATGATGTCTCTTCAACGCCCCACTGGTCTTTGCCATCTGCATCAGAGACACACATCCCTCCTGCATCCTGGCCCCTCCCGAACACGCAAACAAAACCACCGGCAATCCTTCCCCGGTGGCACGCTCCACCATCCGGGTAATCTTCTCCCCCACCACATGTCCCATGCTGCTCATGAGAAACCTGGCATCACACACACCGATGGCCGCCCATTCCCCATTAATCCGACATTTCCCGGTCACAACCGCTTCATTCAACCTGGTCTTCTCCCTGGCCGCAGCAACCTTCTCCTCATATTCCGGGAAATCCAGCGGATTCACAAACTCCATCTCCCGATTCCATTCCTCAAACGTATCAGAATCCGCAGTCATCTCAATCCTCCGATAAGCATGGACACGAAAATATCCTCCGCACTTAGGGCAGATATAAAAATTCTCCTTAACATCCTCCCCATACACCGTCTGGCCACACTTCTTACACTTCCGCCAAAGCCCCTTGGGAATATTAGGTTCCTTCCTCGGCTGGCCCTTATATTTCGTATCAATCAATGTGTAAGTCTTCTTAAACATAGTTCTCAGCATGTCATATCCTCCTCAGGAAAGGAAATTTCCCGCTATTTTTCCATCCCTCCACAATACTCAGAAAAATACGTGGAAATAAAATGGGTATCCGTATCCCCCCTCTGGTACGCCTCATGACTCAAAATCTCATACTGGAAATCAAGGTTCGTCTCAATCCCCTCAATCACCAGCTCCCCCAAAGCGCTCCGCATCTTTGCCACCGCCGACTCCCTGTCACTCCCATGGACAATCAGCTTCAAAAGCATCGAATCATAATTAGGAGAAATCACATAATCACTGTAAATATGGCTGTCAACCCGCACGCCATTACCCCCAGGCACATGAACATTGGTAATCCTGCCCGGACACGGCATAAAATTCCTGGCCGGATTCTCCGCATTAATTCTACACTCAATGGCATGCCCGGAAAGCCTCACATCCTCCTGGGAAAACCCAAGAGGTTCCCCCGCAGCAATCCGAATCTGCTCCTTAATCAAATCCAGCCCCGTCACCATCTCCGTCACCGGATGCTCCACCTGAATCCGGGTATTCATTTCCATAAAATAAAACCTCTTATCCCTGTCCAGCAAAAACTCAATCGTTCCCGCATTCTCATACCCTACTGCCTTCGCCGCACGGACAGCCACCTCCCCCATCTGCCTCCGAAGCTCCGGCGAAATAGCAATAGAAGGAGCCTCCTCCAGCACCTTCTGATGCCTCCTCTGAATCGAGCAGTCACGCTCTCCCAAATGAACCACATGCCCATACTTATCCCCTAGAATCTGAAACTCAATATGCCGCGGCCTCTCCACATACCTTTCCAGATACATGGTATCATCTGAAAAACCCTTTATAGATTCCATCTGCGCATTCAGGAAATTCCCATCAAAATCCTCCGGCCCATAAGAAATCCGCATTCCCTTTCCGCCTCCTCCAGAAGAAGCCTTAATCATCACCGGATACCCGATAGTCTCCGCCATGCCTCTGGCCTCATCCACTCTATGCACCGGCTCCTTGCCCCCAGGCACCACAGGAACCCCCGCCTCAATCATCGTTTTCCTGGCCTCAGATTTATTCCCCATCCGATGGATAATCTCCGCCGAAGGGCCGATAAACGTAATATTACACGTTTCACACAGCTGGGCAAACTTTGCATTTTCAGAAAGAAATCCAAACCCAGGGTGAATCGCCTCCGCTTTCATAGCAACCGCAGCAGCCAGAATCTGCTCCATATTCAAATAACTCTTATCCGACGGCCCAGGGCCAATACAAATCGCTTCATCCGCCAAAAGAGTATGAAGGCTGTCCCTGTCCGCCTCCGAATAAACCGCCACAGACCGAATCCCCATCTCCCTGCATGCCCTGATAACCCGCACTGCAATCTCCCCCCGATTGGCAATCAATATTTTCCCAAACATCACTCCATCCCCTATCCAATCATAAACGTTAACTCCGCCGACACCACAACCTTGCCATCCACAGAAGCCACAGCCCTTCCCACACCCACAGGCCCTTTTTGCTTCATAATCTCACACTCCAGCCGAAGCTTATCCCCCGGCACCACCTTCCGCTTAAATCTGGCCTTGTCAATGCCGCCAAAATAAGCCGTCTTACCCTTATTTTCCTCCACACTCAAGATAGCCACCGCTCCCACCTGGGCAAGAGCCTCAATCATCAAAACCCCAGGCATCACCGGTTCCTGAGGAAAATGCCCACGAAACTGGGGCTCATCATACGTAACACACTTATATCCCACAGCCCTCACACCTGGCTTTAGCTCCTCAATACAATCAATCAACAAAAACGGATGCCTGTGAGGGATAATCTTCTCAATTTCCGTAATTCCCAACATAATCATCAATCTCCTTATTCATCCCCATACTCACAAAACCTAACAAATCCTGAACAACGGCTGCCCATACTCCACCACTTCCTCATTCTCCACAAGGACAGCCTCCACCACACCATCATACTCACTCTCAATCTCATTCATCAGCTTCATAGCTTCAATGATCCCAAGAACCTGCCCTTTCTTCACCCTGTCCCCCACCTTCACAAAGCTTTCCGCCTCAGGCGACGGCGAACAGTAAAACGTTCCCACAAGAGGAGACGTCACCACCCGATCCGAAGAAATCGGCGTTCCCGTCACCCCAGCCGGAGCCAAAACACCTGCCCCTTCCGCCTGCGGCAAAACCACCTGGGGCCTTGTGGCACAATCATCCTCCACACTTGTTTTCCAATCCTTCTTTAAAGACAATTTAACACTTCCATTATCCAGCTTAAACTCCGTCATGCCATACTCAGAAACAGCTTTAATCAGAGAAATCATCTCCTGAACATCCATACAGCAACCTCCTATGCCTTTCCTGTCCCTGCAGCAGTCCAGATTGTTCCTGAACTGTCACCTGTCCTTACCTATTCCTCATACCTTTTTACCAAAAGACTTGCATTATGTCCGCCAAATCCCAGAGAATTCGTAAGTGCATACCTTACATCCGCTGCCACACCCTGTCCCCTGGTATAATCCAAATCACATTCCTCATCCCTGATTTCCAATCCAGCTGTTCCATGGACAAACCCATGCTCAATAGATTTCACACAAGTAATAAACTCCACTCCCCCAGCCGCACCCAGCAGATGCCCCACCATAGACTTTGTAGAATTAATACGAACCCTGTACGCATGCTCCCCCAAAGCCAGCTTAATCGCTTTCGTCTCAAACAAATCATTGTGATGGGTACTGGTTCCGTGGGCATTGATATAATCAATTTCCTCCGGCCTGATGCCGCCGTCTCTTATGGCCATCTCCATAGCCCTGGCCGCACCGCTGCCATCCTCCGCAGGTGAGGTAATATGAAATGCATCACAGGTTGCTCCATACCCTGCCAGCTCCCCATAAATCCTGGCACCTCTGGCCTTCGCATGCTCCAAAGACTCCAGCACCACAATACCAGCGCCCTCCCCCATGACAAAACCATTTCTCTCCTTATCAAAAGGAATCGAAGCACGCAGAGGATTCTCCGAAGTGCTTAATGCCGTAAGCGCTGTAAAACCAGCCACCCCCAAAGGCGTAATGCTGGCCTCGGTTCCTCCTGCCACCATCACATCCGCCTCTCCATACTGGATAGAACGGAATGCCTCGCCGATAGAATGGGTTCCGGTGGCACAGGCCGTCACCACGTTAAAACACTTTCCCTTAAGTCCAAACTGAATCGCCACATTCCCCGCCGCCATATTGCTAATCATCATAGGCACCAAAAGAGGATTAATCCTTCCCGGCCCCTTTTCCAGAAGCTTTTTATGCTCCCTCTCCATAGACTGCAGACTTCCGATACCAGACCCTACACAGACACCAACCCGGTAAGCATCCTCCCTCTCCATCACAATCCCCGAATCCTCCAAAGCCTCCCTAGCCGCAGCCACCGCAAACTGAGAAAACCGCTCCATACGTTTAGAAGCTTTCAAATCCATATACTCCTTCGCATCAAAATCCTTAACCTCAGCCGCCAGCTTTACCTTATAATCCGTGGTATCAAAACACGTAATCTGTCCGATGCCAACCCTCATTTCCTTCAATCCATTCCAAAACGAATCCACGCCATTTCCAATGGGAGTAATAGCCCCCATCCCCGTCACAACCACTCTGTTTTTCATATCCGCCCACTATCCTTTCCAAAACTATACACCAGGTTCCCCTGCCCAAACAATCCAACCAGACTGGCAATCAGCCTCACAGTTAAAAACAACCATCCAGCAAACCTGCATAAAAGAAATCCAGCTGCTACATTGCCATGCCGCCGTCCACACACAGAACCTGCCCCGTAATATACCGGGCTTCCTCCGATGCCAGAAAAGCCACCGCAAAAGCCACATCTTCAGGCTCCCCAAAATATTTTAACGGAATCTGCCCCGTAACCCCTTCCTTCACCGAATCCGAAAGCTTATCCGTCATATCCGTCTTAATAAACCCTGGAGCCACCGCATTCACTGTAATCCCCCGACTTGCCAGCTCCCTGGCCGCCGCCTTTGTCATACCGATAACTCCTGCCTTAGAAGCCGAATAATTCACCTGCCCCCCATTGCCCAGCACACCGGAAACCGAAGAAATATTGATAATCCTTCCGCTCCTCTGCTTCACCATCTGCCGTGCCACATGACGGATACAGTGAAATGCTCCTTTCAGGTTGGTATTCAGCACCGCATCAAAATCCTCCTCCGACATTTTCATTAACAGGCCGTCTCTGGTAATACCTGCATTATTCACCAAAATATCCACTCTGCCATATTCTTTCACCACATATTCCATCATTTTCCCAGTCCCGGCAAAATCAGAGACATCACACTGCACTGCCTCCGCAGTACCTCCGGCCTCCTCAATTTCTTTTACCGTCTCTTCCGCCTTTATTTCAGAACCACAGAAATTCACAATCACCTTAGCCCCCTGCAAAGCCAGAACCTTAGCAATCTCTCTCCCAATCCCCCGGCTGGCCCCGGTCACCACTGCCACCTTATCCGTCAACATATTTACTGCCTCTCTTTTCACCATATTTTCAGGATACACAAAACTATTTTCTGCTGCCATATCTCCTATTAAATTTTCTCCAAATCCTCAACCCTCTCTATATTCACCGTCTTCACATTTCGGTTAATCTTCCTCATAAATCCGCTTAATGTCTTCCCTGGCCCAATCTCAACAAAAGTATCCACGCCTGCTGCCACCATGGCCTCCACGCTCTGCTGCCATCTCACCGAACTGGAAACCTGTCTCTCCAAAAGCCCCTTAATCTCCCTTTCATCCCTCACATACTCCGCTGTCACATTGGCCACATAAGGAATCCTGAGAGGATGAATCTCCACACTTTCAAGGGCCTTGCCCAATTCCTTTCCGGCATCTGCAAGCATCCGTGAATGAAACGGCCCGCTAACATTAAGAGGTATAACCCGTTTCGCCCCCGCACCCTTTAATTCCTCTCCTGCCAGCTCCAAAGCCTCTTTCCTTCCCGAAATCACAATCTGTCCCGGACAATTATAGTTGGCAATCTGCACATCCTGCATCTCCCCCAAAACCGCTTCCACAGCCCCTGATTCCATACCAAGAACTGCAGCCATACCTCCGATTCCCGCCGGAACCGCCTGCTGCATCAAAATACCTCTTTTTCTTACCGCTGCAATAGCGTCCGTCTCAGACATTGCCCCTGCAGCCACCAAAGCGCAATATTCCCCCAGGCTTAAGCCTGCAGCCACATCCGGACAAATCCCTTTACGTTCCATCAGTACCTTCATCATGGCAATGCTTGCCGTTACCATAGCCGCCTGCGTATACTCCGTAAGATTCAGCCTCTCATCCGGCTTAAAACACAAATCCGACATAGAAAATCCCAACAGTTCCGATGCCATATCAAACACCCTTCTGCCCGTCTCCGTCTGCTCATAAAAATCCCTTCCCATGCCAGTCACCTGGGCGCCCTGCCCTGGAAAAATAAAAGCAACACTCATCACAACATCCCTCATCTAAAAATCATTTTCACATTATCCACAGTCCCGCCATCCACATGCAGGCCTGCAAGGCCATCAGCCAGACACCAAATTCCAACCCCACAGCCATTCACTTCCAACACAAGCCACTCAATCCCAATGCAACAATTCCGAAGCCTGAGCCATCATCTCCTCAATCATCTCCCTGCAACTCTGCTCCTTAGAAATCAACCCCGCAATCTGCCCCGCCATCACAGTTCCCAGGTCCACATCCCCCTCCTGAACCGCTTTACGCAATGTACCTAACGTCAGATACTCCAGTTCCTCAAAAGATTTCCCCTCCTGCTCCAGCCTCACATACTCCCTGGTCATCTTATTCCTCAGGCAGCGCACCGGATGCCCATGAGTCCTTCCAGTCACCGTAGAATCAATATCCTTGGCCCTGATAATCCTCTGCTTATAATTCTCATGAACCACCGCTTCCGTAGAAACCACAAAACGCGTCCCCACCTGAACCGCCTCAGCACCCAGCATAAAAGAAGCCGCAATCCCCCTGCCGTCTCCAATACCTCCCGCAGCAATCACAGGAATGGACACCGCATCCTTAACCTGAGGAACCAAGGTCATGGTCGTCTGCTCCCCGATATGCCCTCCAGATTCACACCCCTCCGCCACCACAGCGTCCGCGCCATACTTCTCCATACGCCTGGCCAAAGCCACCGAAGCCACAACCGGAATCACCTTAATCCCCGCAGACTTCCACATCCCCATAAACTTCTCAGGATTTCCCGCTCCGGTTGTCACCACCTTGATTCCCTCATCCACAACCACCCTCGCTACATCCTCTGCATACGGACTCATCAACATCACATTCACTCCAAAAGGCTTATCCGTCAGCCTCTTAGCCTCCCGAATCTCCCGGCGAATCACCTCACCTGGCGCATTGGCACCCCCAATCAGTCCCAATCCCCCGGCCTCAGACACCGCTGCCGCCAGATGATGCTCCGCCACCCAGGCCATTCCCCCCTGAATAATCGGGTAAGAAATCCCTAAAAGCTCCGTCACTCTCGTCTTCATATTGCCCTCCGTTCTCCTGCTATTTCATGTAATTCTCCATCATACGGTTTATTGCCGGGCAACAAAAGCCCATGACCTTCCTACAATAAAACCAGTTCTCCCTGTCCAAAGACGCGACAACGATTACTCCACGCCCTTATCCTTCAAATAACTCATAACCTCCCCAACACTGGTCAGCTTCTCCAAATCCTCCGCCGGAATCTCCACAGAATACTCATCCTCCAAAGCCATCACCAGCTCAAACAAATCCAGAGAATCCGCATTCAAATCCTCCTTAAACTTAGAATCCTCCGTAATGCTGTCCGCCTCCACACTCAGCTGCTCCCCGATAATTTCCTTCATTCTCTCTAACATAGTCCTTTTCCTCTCTTCATAAATAATATTGTTTTAAATTATATAGTAAGCGGTCAAAAACCACCTTACTTTAAAATCCATCGCTGCAGGCGATTCAATTCAGGTATACCCAGTGTGCCCGCCAAACTTTCCTGTGCGGTGGTACGTCCGTTGCCGGGCACATGCAGGTTTATTTTGAATTTCAAACTAATTATATAAAAAAATAGCAACTACCACCGAATCAATACAGCCCCCCACGTCAGCCCCGCACCAAATCCAGCCAGCACCAGCAAATCCCCCTCCTTTAACTTCCCCTCCCGGTTCAATTCATCCAGAAGAAGCGGCACCGACCCAGCCGACGTATTGCCATACCGGTCAATATTCATAGGAATCCGCTCCATAGAAACCCCAAGCCGTTTCCCAATCGCCTCCGCAATCCGGTAATTCGCCTGATGCAGAACAAAAAACTTCACTCCCTCAAGCCCAACGCCCGATTCCCTCAACAACTGCTGAATAACCTCAGGCATTTTTTTAACCGCAAACTTAAAAACCTCCTGCCCATCCATAGACAGAAACCCCATCTCCGGCTTCCTTCCCGTAAGGAAATTCCCCACCGACCTGGACTCACAAGATAGCACAGGCCCCTTAGACCCATCCGCTCCCATAATCATATGTAAAAACCCCAGCATCTCCGACACATCATCAAAAGACCCTTCCCTTGTCACCACAGCCGCCCCCGCCCCGTCACCAAACAGAATACAGCTGCTCCGGTCACTCCAGTCCACCACCTTGCTTAAGCAGTCAACTCCAATCACCAGCACATTTCTGTAAAATCCGGATATTATAAAACTGTACGCCGTATTAAGGGCAAACAGAAAGCCCGAACAGGCCGCGCTGATATCATAAGCCGCCGCATGCACCGCCCCCAGCTCTCCCTGAACCTGGCACGCTCCGCTGGGAAAATGACAGTCCGGCGTGGATGTGGCCAGAAGAATCAGCTGAATCTCTTCCGCCTTCATTCCGGCATTCGCAAGGGCCCTTTCTGCCGCCTTTACCGCCATACCGGAGGTTCCTATTCCATCTGAAATTCTTCTTTGGCTAATTCCTGTCCTGCTTTTAATCCATTCATCACTGGTGTCCACAATTCCGGCTAAATCCTCATTGGTTACCACATGCTCCGGCGCGTAAGAACCAGTTCCTGCTATTTTTATCCTCATAATCTGCCGCCATTTCATTTTGTAAATCAAACATTTTGAATTTCAAACTAATAGTATAAACTTCCAGGAAATTTGTCAAGAGGAAATTCCAAAAAAATGAAAAAATCCAAGCCCCCCTATATTTCTTCCCTTGTTCGCCGCCTGTATACCATGCTATAATCAAAAACAAAAAACGAATCGAGGAAAACCAGATGTTCTATTTCATAAGACACGGCCAAACCGACTACTCAGAACGAAACACAAAAATCTATCAGGACTTCGGAGTAAACCTGGCAAACCTAACCGAAACCGGAATCCAGCAAATTAAAGAAACCGCAAAAGACCCCCGGTTAAAAGACGCAGACCTTATCCTAAGCTCCCCATATACAAGAGCCCTCCAGACAGCCGCCATTCTGTCAAAAGAACTGAACATAGAAATCAAAATAGAAACCGATTTACACGAATGGCTTGCCAATAAAACCTACCGCTACGAAACAGACGAGACCGCCGAAAAAGCCTTCAGAGAATACGAACAAAACCACGGAGAATACCCCTCCCAAACCCCAAAACCATGGGAGGATGCCCTGTCCATAAAAACCAGAGTCCTTAACGTACTTAGCCGATACACCACCTGCAAAAAAGTCATCATCGCCGGTCATGGCATGATGATACAAGCCACAACAGGAAAACACCATCCCGCCTGCGGAGAAATCGTCGAATTTCATATGCCAGAATAAACCTTCCCCCAACCAATGTGATGACATTGAGGCAAAAAGTACAATTCCCCTGTCATACCGCCACAGACAAACAGCCTGGAGAGAAAATACAATAAGATTCCCCCTCCAGGCAGTCCCTTCACAGCATCACAAAAGCAAAATCCAAACAAGATTATCCATCTGACAACAGCCTAACAATAACTCCTGTCCTCAATCTCCACAAACTCAAACTCCCCGTACCCTTCAGAACTCACATTCTCACGGTTGCAGGCCCACAGACACAGCTTAGCCCCCGTCCAGGTAGCACGCTCCAAAACCACCGGCTCCCCAATCAAATGATAACGGATGCCATCCGAAGACCAGGAAAACTGATACCGCTTCTCCTTAAAAAGCTCCATCCGCAGAAACACCCTATCCCCCTCATAAGGACAAAAAGCCGCCAGCGTCTCCACAGCCTCCCCCTCAAACTCCTTATTCAGAACCTTGCCAGTATACAGAGCCAATCCCGGCCCCTCATCCGTCATCTTAAGCCCCAGGTACCCATACGTATGCCCCACCATGCCAAGAGACGCCATATCCCCCGGTTTCCTTCCTTCCAGGCGCACCTTCGCCACCACTGTCAAAGCCCTGTGCTGAGGAATCTGCGTCATCACATTGGCCCCATACCACAGAAGATTCTCCCTTCCCTCATTGCACAGGCAATATAACCGAATCCCCTCATGCCCTTTTAAAGAATAAAATTCCTCCCTGGGATTGGCCTGCCACTGCCACTGCAGCCCCAGCCTCTCCCCGTCAAACCAATCCGACTGCGCAATCTCATAAGCCGGCTGATTCTCTACCGGCAGACTCCACTCCTCCACCGGCTCCCCGATGCCATCCCCGTCCAAATCAGCCCCGATAAACGGCCAGTCATTCACAAAACACATAGGCTGCACATGGATAATCCGCCCCAGCTCAATCACATTCTGAAAATGGACAAACCAATGTTTCCCATCCAGACTATCCACCCAACCCCCCTGATGAGGCCCATTCACATCCGTACACCCCTGATGCATCACCACCCTGTACTCATAAGGCCCCTCAATACAACGAGCCCGAAGCGCAGACTGCCACCCCGTAGCCACCCCGCCAGACGGCATAAGAATATAATAAAACCCATTATACTTATACATCTTAGGCCCCTCCGTAGTAGGCGCAACCTGCTCCCCGTCAAAAATCACCCTAGGCTCCCCGATTAACCGGTTACAAAGAGGATCCATCTCCACCAACGCCAGACGATGCTTAATGCCACACCGGCTTCTCGCATAAGCAAACACCATATAAGCCCTTCCGTCATCATCCCAGAACGGACAAGAATCAATCCACCCCTTGGAACTGCAAATCATATTCAACTCAAACTCACCATACGGATCCGCCGAACGCGCCACCAAAATCCCCTCATCCACCAATGGGACAAACACATAAAACATCCCATCATGAAACCGAATAGACGGTGCCCACGTCCCCGAGCCATGAGAAGGCCTGTCATACTTCTCAAACGGAAGCTTAGAAACACAATGATTAATAATCTCCCAGTGAACCAAATCCTTCGAGTGCAACAACGGAACACCCGGCAAATACGTAAAAGAAGATGCCACCATATAAAAATCATTTCCAACCCGAACCACATCCGGATCCGAATAATCCGCATACAAAACAGGATTCCGATACATAACATACCTCCCTTTTCATTCAGTAAAACTCTCACTAGTATCTATCTGATTTACTTTCAGCTCCGTCCCCTTCCTCACAAACACCGGAATCACATTAAGGGGCGCATCCGCCGTCACCCAGCAACCTCCATCATACTCCCTCCCGCTGCCATACTCAACCCAAATCTCCCCCTTGGGCAGATAAACACGCCGGGATCTGCAACCCCCATACAAAATCGGTGCCACCAGAATATCCGGCCCATAAAAATACTCATCCTCCACATCCCAGCACACCGGATCCTCCGGAAACATATAAAAAAGCGTCCTCATAACCGGAGTCCCCTTCACATGAGCCTCCCACATAACCCCTCTCGTATACGGCCGCATCCTCTCCCGAATCTCCAGATACTTCCTGCAAATCTCATAAACCTCCTCCCCATAGCTCCACACCTCATTCGCCGCCCCCGAACGACAGGCAGCTCCCCCTGTCGTCCCCACCTGAGGCTGTCTCGGCTCCCTGTCCCCATGAAGCCGCATCACCGGGCAAAACGCCCCCCATTCAAACCACCGCACAAAAAGCTCCCGGAACGCAGGGTCATCCGGATTCCCCCCATGGAACCCCCCGATATCCGTAGTCCACCAGGGAATCCCCGCAATTCCCATATTCAGCCCCGCCACAAGCTGATTCCTCATACTCCCAAAACTAGACGCAATATCCCCCGACCACACAAGAGCCCCATACCGCTGGCTGCCAGCCCAGGCACAGCGAAGAAGATTCACAATATTTTTCTGCCCCTCCCTCTCCATCCCCTCATAAAAAGCCCTGGCATAATCCACCGGATAAATATTCCCAATCTCAAGGTCTGTCCCCAGAAAATACCGGTAATTATCAAAATCATACACCGAATACTCCGGCTCCGCCTCATCCAGCCAGAACACCCTAATCCCCTTATCATAATAATTCCTCTTCACCTTCCCCCACACATACTCCCTGGCCCCAGGATTCGTAGCATCAAAATGCGCCGTCGCCCCAAACGCATACAGCCCCACACGAATTCCCCGCTCCGTGCGAATCAGATACCCCTTCTCCAGCATCTCCCCATAATTCTCACACTTCTCATGCACCGTCGGCCAGACAGAAACCATCAATTCAATCCCCATCCCTTTAAGCTCCTCCAACATAGCCTCCGGATCCGGCCAATACACCGGGTCAAACTTCCACTCCCCCTGATTCGGCCAATGGAAAAAATCAATCACAATCAAATCAATAGGAAGATTCCTCCGCTTATACTCCCTGGCCACCTCCAAAAGCTCCTCCTGCGTCTGATACCGAAGCTTACACTGCCAGAAACCAAGCCCATACTCCGGCATCATAGGAACCCTGCCCGTAACCGCCCCATACCGCTCCACAATCTCAGCAGGCGTATCCCCAGCCACAACCCAATAATCCAGCATACAGGTAGAATACGCCTCAAAACTCATGACATTCCTTCCAAACACAGCCCGTCCCACCGCCGGATTATTCCACAAAAACCCATACCCAAGAGAAGACACCGCAAACGGCACGCTGGCCTGAGAATTCCGGTGAGCCAGCTCCAAATCCATCCCCTTCAAATCCAGAAACGGCTGCTGATACTGCCCCATCCCATAAATCCGTTCATTCCTGTCCACCGATTCAAACCGCATCGTAAGATGATAATTCCCTCCCGGAATCGGCTTAAACTCCCGCGCCTCCACCTCCAGCGCACTGCACTTCTCATCCCTTACATCCCTCCGGTTCCTCCAATACTCCTCCAAAAGAAGCCTTCCGTCCCTGTTAAAAAACATAATCTTCCCGGCCTTCGACACCTCCGCCCGGATTTTTCCATTGACAACCCTGGCCCCCTGCTCCGTAAAACAAATCTCACAATCCGTATCCTCCCTGGCATACAAGGCCCAATCCTCCTGCGCCATTCTCCGCTCCTTCGTCCCCCGGACCCTCAGGCCATCAGGCCCCCACGGCTCAATCCAGACCTCCTCCGCATCATAATGAAATACCAACCTTCCATCCCTAATTTCCAACATACGCAAAACCTCCTTCCCATCCTCCTCCAAACACCCGTGTTAAAAAAAATAATACCATAGATCCACCCGTTTTTAAACATACTTCATAAACATACTCCCAACAAATTTTCCATTGACTCCGCTCCTCTAAAATGTTATGATAAATCTGTAACAAAAAAGGCGGCGATATTGCCGCCGCCATATGCTTACTTAACGATTACTTGCGCAATCGTCTTTGGGCCCATCAGATGCGGGGAAGCTGGCTGATGGGTCTTTTTCTGTCTTTCCCTTGCGCCGTGCTATGTAAGGCTTACACTTCTCAACAAATGTAAATACACCTGTCAGGATACCTACAATGCCTCCAAAGATGCCCACAACACGGCTAACGATGTCCAAAATCCTCATAAAGACCTGTCACTCCTTTCTCTGGTGTTTACACACCTGTGAAACAATCCTAAAACCTTAAGACTGTTTCAAAGGTGTGTACCCTGCCAAAGCAAAGAGCTGCCCGCCACCCGCTTCCGATGTACCATCCATTATATCCAATTATGGACAATATTCATAGCAAAAAAATATAAAAAATTTCAAAACTCAATCCCCAAGATTCTGGTGCAGGCAAGACACTCATGCAGCTTACAAATTGGATTAGTAAAACGGCAATCTTGACTTTATGGCAGCAAGGTATATAATAATTCCGTATTAACCTATAATTTTTTGGAGTATAATCAATGACGCAGACAACAGAAAAAAAAGCCAGGAAACTGAACATGGAAATGATTACCGTAATTATGACTCTGGCATGGCCTACCATGCTGGAGCAGCTGATGCAGACTGCAGTTCAATACATAGATACCGCCATGGTAGGTTCCCTGGGAACCCAGGCCACAGCGGCAGTAGGAGCAACCAGCACAGTAAACTGGCTGATAGGAAGCAGCATCTCAGCCTTGGGCGTAGGTTTTTTATCCTTCATCGCCAGGGCCTGCGGCGCAGACGATGAAGAAGCAGCAAAAAAATCCGTCTCCCAGGCAGTTCTAGCAGTTGTGACAGCCGGTATCTTTTTTACCGTTCTTACCCTGTCCATCAGCAGCTATGTCCCAGTCTGGATGCAGGTAGATAAAAGCATCCGCTCCCTGGCTGCCCGTTATTTCTTTATCTTATATATCCCCATGCTTCCAAGAACGGCCAGCATTATTTTCGGTACAGTTTTAAGAGCGGCAGGAGACACAAAAACTCCCATGAAAATCGGTGTAATTGTCAACCTGATTAACGTGGTATTAAACTATCTTCTTATCTATCCCACACGCACCATGAGCCTTTTTTCATTCAGCTTCACCATGCCCGGCGGCGGGATGGGTGTCATCGGCGCGGCCATTGCCAGCGCCATTGCCTTTACCTTTGGCGGTATCTGTATCACCATCATTCTCTGGAGACATCCCAGAGTTTCCCCCAAAGGACAGAAGCTGCGGCCAGACCCTAAGATTCTGCGACCCTGTCTGCGGGTCGCCTTCCCCAATATGCTTCAGAGATTCGGCACATCTTTAGGATACGTGGCCTTTGCCTCCATGATAAACTCCTTAGGCGAGGTTTCCACTGCTGCCCACACCATTGCCAACACCGTAGAATCCGCCTTTTACATCCCCGGATACGGAATGCAGACCGCAGCCGCCACTTTAGCCGGCAATGCATACGGGGCAAACGATAAAAAGCGGATGGAAGAACTGGCCGCCATGTTCATTCCCATCGAAATCTGCCTGATGATCCTGTCCGGCGGAACGCTGTTTCTGCTGGCCCCTGGGCTTATGGGAATCTTTTCAACCAGTGAAGAGGTAATCGCTCTGGGAAGCACAGTCCTTCGCATGGTGGCAGTTTCAGAGCCCTTCTACGGATTTTCCATCATCATCGAAGGCATGATGCAGGGAGTAGGAAAGACGAAAGAGCCCTTTGTGTTCAACATTGCCGGCATGTGGGGAATCCGAATCGTGGGAACCTTTCTCTGTACCCAGCTGTTAGGTCTAAGCCTTATCTCTGCCTGGGCCTGTATGATTGCACACAATCTGTTCCTTTTTGCAATTTTCCTCTTCTGTTATGTAAAAGGGGTCTGGAATCCTCTGTCCCGCCAAAAGCAGCTGCCTTAACCCAATGCCTGCTCAAATATCTTCAGCAGCTGCTCCTTATGAAAAGGCTTATCCACAAAGCCCTTTACACCGATGGCCTTGGCTCTCTCATAAGTATCCTCATATGCAAGGGATGAAACCATCACGATTCTGGCATCCGGATGCTGTTTCAGAATAACCTCAGAAGCATCCAGCCCATCCATCCCTGTCATGATAATATCCATGGTCACCAGATCCGGCTTTACTTCATCATACTGGGCGATGGCATCCTCACCACTACGGCAGTATGCGGCGATTTCATATTCCGTACCCTCCAAAACATCACCCAGTTGAACCCGTACCAGCCGGGAATCATCTACCACCATAACTCGTTTACTCATTTCCTATACTCCCTTCTCTCAGACTTCATCTGAAACGTTCTCATCCTCACCACAGAGAGGCACATGGTGAATCAACTGCGCACCCTGGCAGTGTTCATCCGAATAGGTAATCATAAACTGTATCTCACGGTCTTCAGGCTCATAGCGTCCACGGTAAAAAACAGGAGGTGCAAAATGGGCCGGAACCTGTGTAGCCTGAAACATAGCCACAGCTATCCTGCCGCAGAGTACATTAAAATACTCCTTGCTGAACTCCTCCAGATCCTCAGGACTAACCGATTCCTCGTGAAAAGAATTGCTTGCCATACGTTTTAAAAGCCCCGTATCGGCACAGAGAGTAAGGCTGGTGCGGAACCCTTTATCAAAGGTAATCTGAACCGTACAAAGATCCTCCCCAGGTGACTGCGTGCCCTGATGAAGGCGAACCCCTGCAGTACGCTCCGTCACATCCTGAACCGCCTGATCCAATATCTTCTCAAGCTTCTCCTTCGACATAGCAGTATTCATATCATAATCCTCCTACTAATTTAATCTGAATCAGCGCAGGCCTCCCCCGCCGCCTGCCAGGCCTCATGATCCCTCATTCACATTTTCCTCCTGCTCAAAGACCCGGCGAACCCTTTTAAGCAGCTCTGTCGTAGAAAAAGGTTTCAGCAGATAATCACAGATTCCCAGCTTGGCACTTTCCACAACAATATCCTTATTCTCCACACCAGTAAGCATAATCACCGGTATGTCCTTACATTCCTCCATATTACGTATCTTCCGCAGCGTCTCGATGCCATCCTGCTGCGCCATCCGAATATCCAAAAGAATCAGATCCGGCTGCTCCTGCTCCAGGTACCTTAAAGCCCGCATCCCTGAATTGACCGTCACCAGATCATAATCGTTTCGCAGAATAGTAGAAATCCGCGTCAGGACAATTACATCGTCATCCACAGCCAATATCCGCTTTTTAAAAATTTCTTCCATTTGACTCATTTACCTTGTTCCTCCTTTTCTAACAGCACCAGCAGCTGATCCAGCAGCTCCTCCGCCCTGTCATCTTCATATAATCTCAGCTGTTCCCGTATCTCCAAAAGCCTCTTTTCAGCGTACTCAGGAAGTTGATGCTTCAGCATTTCATCCACTCTTTCCCCACACTTCTGAGAACGGAAATGTTTCAGTTCCTCCAGAGCAACAGCCGTCTCTCCCCTAATCTCCTGTAAAGTCAGGCAGGGAAGCTTTTCCTTTCCCCCATTCTCCTGTCTGCGCCATTCCAGAAACTGTCCGATATTAGCCAGCAGATTCTCATATTCCCCCATCAAAAGCGGAAATTTTTCTGCGATAAATTCCCTGTCCCCCTGTACAGCAGCATTCTCCTGTGCACGGGCCATGGAGGACACCTTCATAGCTCCGATATTGGCAGAAGCACTTTTAAGCCCATGTACCTCAATCTGATAGCGCAGAATATCCGATTCCACAACCTCATAAAGAAGCTCTGTCTTGCGTTTACCGTCGATACAGTAGAGATCCAGAAGCTCCACAAAACCTTCTTCATCGCCAGAATAATACTGCATCACCGCGTTCATATCGATCCCATCGATCCGGAACGCTTCCGGATCCAGCGGTTTAGACTCCTCCTCTTCCTCTTGCGTCTGCCGGTATTTCTCCGGCACCCAGCGCAGCAAAAGCTGGTTTAGCTCTCTCCTGTCAAGAGGCTTGGCAATAAAATCCTGGAAATCATGTTCCAGAAAACGTTCCCGCATGCCTTCCATGGCATTGGCCGTCAATGCAATCATAACAGGATAAGTACCATTCTCACCGCAATCCCTGCGGATAATCTCCGCCGCCTCCACACCATCCATATCAGGCATCATGTGATCCATAAAGATAAGGTCATACCGCTCGGCGCGGACTCTCTCGATGGCCTCCGGCCCGCTTTCCGCCTCAGTCAGATCAAAATCATAATTTTTCAGGAAGCCTCTGGCCACCTTGCGGTTAATCACATTATCATCCACAATCAGTACCTTCATGCCAGGCGCAGTGAACAGATCCGTATCCTTTTTCTCCGTCTGGGGCAGCTCCTGCATCTCTGAAATAGGCTGTCTGTCTACAATCTTCTGGGGAATCGTTATGGTAACTGTAGTACCCTTCCCATAAATACTCTCCACATGGATAGTACCCTTCATCAATTCCACCAGATGCTTCACAATGGCAAGTCCCAACCCCGTGCCTTCCGCGCTCCGGTTCCGCTTAGAATTAACCTGCCGGAAATCCTCGAAAATTTTCTGAAGGTCTTCCTCCCGAATTCCACAGCCTGTATCCTCCACACAGAAGGTAATCAGCTCCTCCTCCTCGCTCTTTCCCGGTTTTCCAGTAATATATACCCGAATATATCCTTTCTCCGTAAATTTTATAGCATTGCTAAGTATATTAAGCAGGATCTGCTTGATTCTTCCATCATCACCACTGTAGCGGCAGGGTATAGTCTCATCGCACTCATATTTCAGAATCAGCCCCCTCTGAGAAGCCGCCATATCCATAAGCCCTATAATCTCATCAGCCAGAACCTTTATGTAATAATTCACAACCACCAGTTCCATTTTGCCTGCCTCCACCTTGGACAGATCCAGAATGTCATTGATGATAGTCAGAAGATTTTTCGCTGCAGACTGAACATCCTTTGCATAGCCATAGATCTCCGTATCCCCGCATTCCTCCATAATAATATCATTCAGCCCGATGATTGCATTCATGGGAGTCCGTATCTCGTGGGACATATTGGCAAGAAATTCACTTTTCGCGATGCTGGCCTTCTCCGCCTGGCGCCGCACCCGCTTAATCTCATTGATATAGGACTTTATATCAGTCATATCCAGAATCAGGATAACACAGCCCTGTATCTTCCCGTTTTCATCCACAATATGCTTGCTGTGGCTCTCATAGTGCTGCCCGTTGATAGAAAAACTCTGAGGAATATCCTTATTCAGCATTTCCTCCTGAAATCCCTCCACTACCCGGATATTCTCTCCCAGCTTATGAGCAGGCAGACACGTAAAAATATCAGCCGCCGCCCGGTTATAGCTTACCAGCCGGTCATGATCATCCAGTGCGATGACCCCGTCGCCCATGCTCTCCAGAACCTTTTCCGCCGCCAGATAACGGAAATCATAATTACGGCGGCTCCAGATTACGATAACCACCATGGACATGGAAACCGTCAGCGTCAGAGGTGTCAAGTCAAATATATTCACGATTTTTAAGACATAGGCGATAAGCACAAGAACAGGCAGAAAAGAAATCGCCAGAATAGTCCAATACTGGCGGTTAATCTGCCGGTCCGTGCGTTCACGGATCGCGCTTACCAATGTGTATATGCAAAGAGCATAGGGAATAATAATGTGACCCACCATAAAAAACACATACAATGGACCATAGCTGAGGCTGATATAATGAAATCCTGATCCGCTGGTTATCCACTGGACATCCCGATAAAAAAGACCATGCCAGTTAAAAATTGCCGTAGGCAGAGATAAAAAGCTGATGATAGCAAGAATCCTTAAAAGTTTTTTAGGCGGAGTAACAGAACAATAGATATAAATAAACCAGCAATAGCACAGAGGAGTCAAAGCAGAACCTACTTTTTCCACAACCACCGCCGTCATAGCCGCCTCCACCGTAGGCGCAATCAATTCCAACAAATAACCTACATTCTGCACCAGGGAACCACACAAAATCATAATCAGAAGCTTCTGCTCCCTGGCACCATCCCCGTTAAGAAGAAGAAATAACGCAACAGCTGTCAGAGATATACCAAAAAACTCTAATGCAATAACAAAATTTACCATACTTCTATGTCCTTCCGTTTACGGCTTAACCTGGTGTCACAACGGTTTTCCGTTTCCTTACCATAAAAATACAATATTACAACTTCAAAGTTATGTCAAGAAATACATAATGGTCTGATATAGCCTTTTTGTTACTGTTCATATACCAATATCATTTAGTTTAGGTTTGGCTGTTTGAAGAATCGCGTAAGGGCCGCCTGAGGAGGAAATCCTATTGTATTCTCCTGGGCACGCTCTCGCTACGTGAAGAGCGTGCCCAGGAGAATACAATATATGTCCCTCTCACGGCGGACCTTAACGAATCGATATTTCCTATGAACAGTAACGCCTTTTCAGCACCAAATCATCACCAAATCATCTTCTATCAAAAATACTTGTCATTCCTCCACACCATTGATATAATTAACATATAACTGTCTCAACTTTTCATTTTTCATTTAAAAATACCCATTGAGAGCAGAAAGAATAAAACATTTTAAGGGAGTATGAATATGAACGAGAAAAAAGAAGGCTTCTCCCGGACCGGCACAGTCAGAAAAGGCTGGGGTATCACAGGAAAACTGGCATCCGCCATCGTAGTAAGCGTTGTCATTGCCGTGGCGATTCTGTTTGCTGTCGTCTATTTCCAGATGTCCCACACATTACTTGACAAAAGCGAAGATCTGCTTAAGACCACCACAGAGCGGACGCTCCAGGAGACCAGAGCCTGGATGAACAGCACCCTTACCATGCTGGAAACCCAGAGAGACACCATCGAATACGAGGACATGGAAGTCCCCCAGATGACAGACTACATCAAGCACACTGTCAATCAGAACGACGCATACCCTGCCGGCCTGTATGTGGCACTAACCGACGGTTCCCTGTACCACGCATCCTTTGTACCCGGTCCGGACTTTGATGCCACCTCAAAAAGCTGGTATCAGGACGGCTTGAAATCAGAAGCATTTATACTGGGCGACGTATACTTCGACGAAGACAGCCAGTCCTACGTGGTAGGCGCCTCCGGTGTACTGAAAGACAAAAACGGCCAGGTCCGGGGCGTAGCAGCAGCCGACGTATACTTAAACTCCATCTCCAAGATTGTCAGCGAAGTGCAGCTTGAAGACACCGGCGGTATATTTCTGGTAGATACCCGGACCGATACTATCATCGGCCACAAAGACCCCAACATCACTGGACAGATCCTCAGCGAAATGACAGATGAGATGTACTCCTATGCCAACCAGCAGATTCGCAGCGGAGCAACCGGACTGTCACTGTACAAAAATACATATATTCAGATAGAAAACGTCCCAGGCAGCGACTGGACAGCCGTATCCTATGTATCCCGGGGCGAAGTACTGCAGGAGCTGCACCAGCTGACCGCAAGTATGCTTCTGGTTGCAGTCCTAGCCGTGCTGATTCTTATACTCCTGGTAGTCATTCAGGTACGCCGCGTCATCGGCCGTCCGGTCAAAGAACTAAGCCTGGCAGCCACCCGGATAGCCCAGGGAGAACTAGAACAGTCCATCCGCTATCAATCCCATGACGAACTAGGCGTACTGGCAGACGATTTCAACCAGGTAACCCTCCGTCTCCGGGATTACGTAGCCTACATCAAAGAAATCTCCGAAAAACTCCGTGAGATAGCGGCAGGAAACCTGGCATTCACCTTAGAACTGGACTACACCGGTGAATTCGAAAAAATAAAAATCGCCTTAGACGAAATATCCCGGGAACTGAACCGCACCATGGGCCAGCTCCAGTCAGCCTCCAGAGACGTAGCCGCCGGTGCCCAGCAGGTATCCGACGGCGCAGTAACTCTGTCCCAGGGCTCCACCGAACAGGCGGCCGAAGTAGAAACCCTGGCCGGCCATATGAGTACCATGTCCGACAGCGTACACAATATCGCCAAAGGCGCCCAGGAAGCCAGCCGTATTTCCCAGGAAGTCAAAAACGGCCTTCTGTCCAGCAACGATAAGATGCAGAACATGACCGTTGTCATCCAGAAAATCAGTGAGAAATCCACTGAGATTCACAAAATCGTCAAAACCATAGAAGACATTGCCTTCCAGACCAATATTCTCGCCCTCAACGCCGCCGTAGAAGCCGCCAGGGCAGGAGCCGCCGGAAAAGGCTTTGCAGTAGTTGCAGACGAAGTACGGGCATTGGCAGGCAAATCCTCCTCAGCCGCCCAGGAAACCACCGTTCTCCTCAGTGAAACCGTAGAATCCATGGACGAAGGCGTACGGGCCGCTCAGGATACTGCAGACTCCATGCTGAAAGTAGTGGCTCACGCAGATGAAATGAGTAAGCTGATCGACGGTATTGCCAACTATACCAGACAACAAGATGCCAACGCAGAAGAAATCACCCACGGAATCGACCAGATTTCCACTGTAGTCCAGACCAATGTGGCAACCGCCGAAGGAAGCGCTGCCGCCAGCGAAGAACTGTCCGGCCAGGCCTCCATGCTCCGGGAACTGGTTGCCAAATTCCAGTTAAAAAATCAATAAAGTATAATAAAACAGGATACCGCATACAATCAAACAAAAGCGGTATCCTGTTTCCCTATTAATCTATAACTATCCTATACAAAAATCCTCTGCACCTTCCCCAAAATCCTGTCCCCCAGTCCATACACCACATGACTGATGACATATTCCCCATCATTGATAAACACCTCAATCAGATTTCTATCCACAAAAATATCCAGCCTGCAGCATCCCAAACTTTCAGGCGTACTGCTCACAAGCCTGTGCCCCTCAATTTCCCGAAACACCTGGCTTCTGTCCGTCCACACATATCCATTCTCCATCCATATCCGGTATCCCCCCACATTGATTTCCTCACCCTCATCAAGCACAGCCTGAATCCTGCAAGGCCTTCCACAGTCAAACGAATCCTTCCCCTCAATCTCCTTATCAAAATATCTGTCCACCTCCGGATGCACCCTGAAACAGATATGTCCATTCTCCACTTCCACCACTCTGGGAATACACATCATCCCAATCCAGGGCTTCCCACCCTCATTCTTCACAGGCTTTGGCATCCGCATCCAGGCAATCATAACCCGCCTTCCATCCTTATCCACATTGGTCTGAGGTGCATACAAATCCATTCCATAATCCACATACTGGAATTCACCAGAAACCTTCATAGAACAAGAATCCCCGTCAAACTCCGCCAGACAGCAGACCGCATGGTCCCGGTATCCCTTCCCAGTCTCCCCAATTCCCATAGGCGAGCCAACAAAAACATACTGCTCCCCTACCCGAAACAAATCCGGGCACTCCATTCCCGTTCCAAATCCCTCATGCCGACACTGTCCTCCATACGTCCAGTTTTCCCCGTCCCGGCTTTTAAAGAACAACACTTTCCCTTCCTTTTTCTCACAGGTACTTCCCAACGCCATATAA
This sequence comes from uncultured Hungatella sp., assembly GCA_947425205.1. Taxonomy (GTDB): domain Bacteria; phylum Bacillota; class Clostridia; order Lachnospirales; family Lachnospiraceae; genus UBA3402. Next base: position 104,442 of record CANDZL010000001.1, read on the forward strand.
TAGTCTTTGCCGTCATACCACACTTTAGGGTCCCTGGTATCCGCCGCATCCCCAATTTCCATATCCCTGATAACCGGAATAATCTGTCTCTTCCCCTTCCAGTTGTCAAACACAAATCCATCCTCAGACACCACCATAGCCTGGCTGGTCTCCATCCTTCCATCCTTCGCCCTGTGGATATCCTCATCATCCGTCTCCAGATACCTTACGGCAGAATAATAAAGACACAGCTTCCCGTCCCTTTCCAGGGCACTTCCAGAAAACACACCATTTTCGTCATACCGCTTCGAAGGAAACAGCGCAATATCCAGATGCTCCCAATGAACCAGATCCTCACTAACCCCATGCCCCCAATGCATGGTCCCCCACTCCGGAGCATAAGGAAAATACTGATAAAACAAATGATACTTCCCCTTATAATAAATAAATCCATTAGGGTCATTCAGCCAGTTTCCCGGCGCCCTCAGATGCAGCAAATCACGACACACGTCACCATAACTCCTTCCCTGTTCAGGTATCTATTCAGTCATTAAATCATTCTAATTGCAGCTATTATATAAAGAAAGAGGGAAATTTGCAATCAATTTATCAAGCTGATGTAATCAGACTTTTCGTGAAAGGTACGCCCACCGAAAGAACCATATTGTTTTCTCCCAGGCACGCTTGCGCTTCGGTGAACACTTGGCGAGGTCTCTTCGAGCCTAGTGTGAACACATGCCCGGAGGGTAACGTGAATGTCTCCGCTCCTCTTCGGTCGTTGCTGAACAAGTGCCACTGGTACTTAGTAACGTAATGGTACGTAAGGCATTGCCTAAGTACCAACGGTCTTCGAGTACCCAGGAGAAAACAATATGATTCTCTCGGTGGGCTGCGTTATCTCGAAATGTCGAGCGTAAACTAAATAACATTGGTACATAAACAAGAACCACTTACATTTTGCCATTTGCCATAATACTCAAAGTGTGGATTCCATGTCAATGACAAGGGCTTACGCCTGCACTAAAGCGCATCAAATCCCCTAAAATTAAATGTTACCTACGAGAAAACGTAGCCTGGAGAGGGAATTATACTTTATTCTCCAGGGTACTTGAAGACCATCGGCACTTAGGCGCTGTCTTTTAGCGCCTTAGTACCGCTATGCTCTTCACGTAGCGCGAGCGTGCCCAGGAGAATAAAGTATAATTCCCTCTCCAGGCGGACCTTCCACGAAACCCCTTCGCGAGAACCCTCCATGGTATCTATCCTACTTAACAGCCCCCGACACAACCCCATTAATAATCTGCTTCTGCAGCGCCACATACAAAATCAAAATCGGAATCACACACAGCAGCAAGCCTGCCATAATCGTCCCATAATCCGCAGAATACGTCCCATAAAAACTATATGTAGACAACGGCAGCGTCAAAAGCTTCTTATCCGTCAACACCAGCGACGGAAGCAAAAAGTCATTCCAAAAAGCCAATGCATTCAAAATCACCATAGTAGAAATAATCGGCTTCAAAAGCGGAAACACAATCTTAAAAAACGTCTGAGAATGGGTACACCCATCGATATATGCTGCTTCCTCCAAAGCAATAGGAATATTCCCATTAATAAACCCATGGAACATAAACACCGACATAGCCATAGAAAATCCCGTATGCATGAAAATCAACGTAATCCTGTGGTTCAAAATATTTAAAGTCCCCCCATAAATACTCACCAAAGGAATCATAATCGCCTGAAACGGAATAATCATAGAAGCTACCATAAGTGCAAACATCATATTGGAAATCCAGTTTTTATGACGCACAATATAATACGCCAGCATAGCCGCCAGAACCGTCACCAAAGCCGTAGCCGAAACCGTCACAATCATAGAATTCTTAAACGCATTAAGAAAATCCATCTGGTTAAAAGCCTTCACAAAGTTGTCAAAAGACAGTCCCTTGATGGTAAACAGCCAGGAAAACGGACTCTTAATAATATCCCTTTTCTGTTTCAGAGAATTGATGACTACCATAACGAAGGGAAACATATACGCGATAAATATCACAATCAATGCCGCCATAATCAGCATATGATTTCTTTTCTTCTTTTTCCCGCCAACAACTGTCTGTGTCATTATGCCTCAACCTCCTTCTTCTTTGTCAAATAAACCTGTACACCGCTGATACATGCCGTGATAATAAACAGAATCAAAGCCTCCGCCTGACCCACACCAAACTGTCTGGATGTAAATGCCTTCTCATACACATGCATAGCTGCCATCTCCGTAGTTCCATAAGGTGCTCCTGCAGTCAGAGACAAGTTCACATCATAGACCATAAATGCCCTGGAAAGGGTAAGGAACAGGCAGATAGTCACCGAAGACATCATCAGAGGCAAGATAATATTCTTCATCTTCACCCATCCGGAAGCCCCGTCAATGCTGGCTGCCTCCATCACATCCTCGCTAAGCCCCATAAATCCTGCCACATAGATTAAAATCATATAACCAGAAAGCTGCCATACGGAAACCATAACCAAAGCAATAAAAGCCTTGGTAGGGTCAGAAAGCCAGGAAGCCTCAAATACACCCCATCCCGTAGAATCTCCGATACTTACAAACACTCTGGAAAATACAAACTGCCAGATATACCCCAGAACAATACCGCCAATCAGGTTGGGAGTAAAGAACCCTGCTCTGAAAAAGTTCTGTCCTTTCAATCCTCTTGTCAACAGATAAGCAATACCAAATGCCATAACATTTACAATAATCACTACAAAAATCACATATTTAAAGGTAAGAACCAAAGAACTCCAAAACTGAGCATCCCTGACCACACCCGCAAAATTCTTAAATCCCACAAAATTTTTTACCTGCGACACCCCGTTCCAATCTGTCATGGTAAGATATACACCATAAAGAAACGGAACAATCACCACTGCAAGAAAGCAGAATAAACCTGGCAGTGCAAACATGCAAAAATCTTTTCCATTACTTTGTGATTTCATATGGTCATCCACCTCTCCTTCCCTATTGTTCATCCCAGTATGTCTGGATAGAATCAATCAATTCCTGTCTGTCACTACGCCCTGCAAGATACTTCTGCATAGCCGCTCCAAGCACAGACCAGTGGTCATTAGGTACAATCGCAGACGCATTAAATGCTTTTCCTTCATGTACCTTCTCATAAATATCCCGGCTTAAAGGGTCGCTGGGCTCATAAGGATTATTGGTAAAAGGCGGAATAATATTGCAGGTTTTTACTAACATCTGCTGCCCAATCTCACTATACACAATCCAGTTCAAAAATTCCTTGGCCGCTGCCTTCTCCTTATCCGATGCCATCTGTCCATCCAGCATCACCTGTTTGGAAGGAGAGCCCTGAATCTTCTGATTGGCAAAATCCTCCGGGTCATTATTCAAAAAATACGGCAGAAACCCATACACATCATCATTTTCCGCACCAGCCTCCGCCAAATTCGGCCATGCCCAGTTACCGTTAAACCAGAAAGCCGTCTTCCCATCCGCCAAATCAATAGCCATCTCATCATAATCCGCTCCCAGCGGATCCTTTCTGGACACATTGTACGCCTTCAGCACATCAAACGCATCCAGAAACTCATTCATCCGATTATAGGAAGCCAGGTCAAGCTGTCCCTCCTTAATACTTTCGATGATTTCCTGAGCACCCTCCGAAGTCCCATCATAAGTCTCATAAATATACTGAAGATTATGAGCGCCTAAAGACCAATCCTCCTTTGCCAGTGACAGAGGCCTCTCCATGCCTGCCTCAACCAGCCGGTCTAAAAATGCCTGAAATTCTCCCAGCGTAGTAATACGTTCCGGCTTAAATTCTTCTCCCAGAGTTTCCTCAATCACAGACTTGTTATAGATGATTCCCCGCCCTTCAATACAGAGAGGAAGGCTGTAAATCTTCCCATTTACCTCTGTCAGATACCCCTGTGCTTCCGCCACCCAGGCCTCATTGGTCAAATCCTCCCCCTTTTCCTCCGCTAAAGCAATCACATCCGTCGTATCCAGAATAGACATGGTAGGCGGATTCCCCGAATTATACAAGCTTACAATCTTCGTATAAGGAGAATCATCCGTAACCGGCATAACCTCAATATGAACTCCAGACTTTTTCTCATACTCTGCGCCCATCTTCTCCAATGCAACCTGAATCTCCGCTTTAGAATTTAAAAGGGTAATTTTTGTCCCCCCCAAAGAACTGTCATACTGGAACGTGTCTATAGAAACATCTATAGGCTCCTCCACAACCTCCTCATTGGGGTCATCCGGGTCACTGGCAAATCCAAACCTGCAGCCAGTCAATACTGTTGACATCAACACCAAAGAAAGCCCCAGCGAAACACCCGATGCCACTTTCCTCTTCATTGCTCATTCCTCCTTGTTTAATAAGTTTCGGTACGCATCCCTTCACGTTACCTGCCAATTCCTCAGAACCTGTTCCAATTGTAAAGCTTTTCTTCCCAAGCATTCCTTCCCAATAAAAACAGGCTCCATATTATTACCGGTTACATTACTAGTTATGTAATCGGTAATGTAACCGGTTACTTTACGAGTATACTATCATTTTATACAGTTTCTGTCAATAGAAATTTCAAAAATATGTAAAAATTAAATTACCGGTCACTTAACCGATTACTCTTGTCGAAAACAAATATATTTGCTATACTTATAGAAAAGATTACGATATAGATTTAAGTGGGGTTTTTGCTATGGATTCAAAAAAAAATGTAACATTCAGTGATATTGCAAAATACACAAATTTCTCTAAAACTACAATATCCCGTTATTTCAACAATCCCGATTCCCTTACTCTGGAAAATCAGGAGATTATATCAGACGCTCTTTTAAAACTAGGTTATAAAGAAAACAAAGTAGCCAAGATTCTGGCTAATGGAAAAACAGAATTTGTAGGCATTATCATTCCCGACCTGTACCATCACTACTATTCAGAAATTTTAAATCAAATTCTGTCCACCTATGAAACATTTGGCTATAAGTTTCTCGTATTCATTGGAAACAAGGACAAAGATATCGAGCGACGTTACATTGAAGAACTGCTGGCTTATAAAATCGAGGGAATGATTATCCTAAGCCATACCATAGATTCAAAAGAACTGGCACAACTTCCCATTCCCATCGTTACAATCGAAAGAGAAGATGAATATGTCTGCAGCGTCAATACAGACAACTACATGGGCGGATATCAGGCCACCAACCTTCTGGCCAGACATCACTGTGATATTTTATTTCATATCAACTCCCCTGTTTCCGAAAAAGTTCCAACCTATGGCCGGCAGAAAGGATTTTCAGATTACTGCAAAGAACATGGTTTAACACATGAGATACTGTTACGAGAATTCGGACATACTCATGAGACAGTAAAAGAACAGCTTCACGGTATTCTGGACTATTTCGAAACATCCTATAAAGGTAAGAAAAAAGGTATTTTTATATCCAATGACACCCAGGCCAATGTCCTCGTTAATCTGCTGATACGAAAATATGGCCGCCTTCCCGATGATTACCTGATTGTGGGCTTTGACAATTCTCCTATATCCAGAGAAGGCATCCTCACCATCAGCACCATTGGACAGCAGATAGACAAGCTGGCCTACGAAGCCGTAGAACTTCTGGTAGAACAGATGAACGAACGGAAAAAAAGAAGACCCATTCCATTAGAAAAACCCATCCACAAAATCATAACCCCCATCCTCCTCAGGAGAGAGACCACAGAAAAAAATACGCCGCCGGCTTAGCCGGCGGTAACCAAACTTACGTCTCCATTTATAACCAGCCTGTTTATAACTAATGCTCATCAATCCTTCTTTTCCATCAGATATTGATATACATCCCTCTTGCTGATTCCCCGGTCCTTTGCCACCATACGCATGGCCTCTTTATGGGCAACCCCCTGTCTTTCATAAAACTCCATATGTTCCTCTATCTTCATCTCCTCCCATGATTTTGCCATCTCATCCTTCTTCTGTTCAAAACTCTTCCCCTCTATCACCACCACACATTCCCCACGAGGCTCCTCCGCTTCATACCTTTCCAGAGCCTCCTTAAAGGTAGTCTGATATGCCTCCTCATACTTTTTCGTCAACTCCCGGCAAACCGTAATTCTCCTATTTCCCAACACCTCATAAAGCTCCGTCAATGTCCGGACCAGCCGATGAGGCGCCTCATACACAATCATGGTCCTGCTTTCCTCCCTCATCTCCTCCAGAATCCACTGCCTCTCCCTTTTCTCCGAAGGAAGAAACGCCTCAAAACAAAACCTTCTGGTAGACAACCCGGAAAGCGTCAGCGCTGTAATACAGGCCGCCGGCCCCGGCAGGGAAGTCACCTCAACACCTGCCTCATAACACTGCCTTACCAATTCCTCCCCCGGATCCGAGATACCAGGCGTCCCTGCGTCCGTCACCAGAGCAATATCCACACCGCTCCTAAGCTTTTCCACAAGATACTTTGCCTTTTCCACTTTATTAAATTCATGGTAGCTGGTCATAGGCGTCTTTATATCAAAATGATTCAACAGCTTAATACTGTGCCTTGTATCCTCCGCCGCAATCAAGTCCACCTCATTCAGTGTATGTAACACCCGAAGGGTAATATCATCCAGATTTCCAATAGGCGTTGCACATAAATATAATTTTCCTGCCATGTAGTTTTCCTTCTTCCCCAAAGTTTCTTCCCCAAATTTCCCATGCTATTTTCTATACTGCTTCCTGCGCTGCCAGTCCGGCACATCCCAAGTCAGCCCATTATCTTTCAAACCAGTGCATCATTTTTCAAACCTCAGCCATACACACCCTTTTTCCCCCTCAATACGTAACAGTTCAGATAACAATGCTATGATGTTGGGGTCAAAAGGTCTTTTGACCCCTTTGATACCGGATTGCTCCGCACTTTGTGCTCCCGCAATCCTCATGCTATTTAGTTAACGTTTGATTGCCAGAGATAACGTAGCCTGAGGAGACAATCCTATTGTATTCTCCAGGGTACTTGAAGACCATCGGTACTTAGGTGCTGTCTTTTAGCACCTTATGTACCGCTATGCTCTTCACGTAGCGCGAGCGTGCCCAGGAGAATACAATAGGATTGCCTCCTCAGGCGGCTCCTTCACAATTTCTCAAACATCCAAAACAAAACTTAATGACATATTTATTACCCAAAGGGCACGATGTCGTATGACCAGCGTGGTGAACACACAGACCTATCTGAACCGTTACCTCAATACCCATATACATCACAGATTTCATCCGAATAAACCCCCGGCTTCTTAAAGACGACAACCGGAGCCTCCACCTTTATCATAGGCCGGCCTCCCCTTACAGACTCAATCAACACCATGTTGGCTTCCTTATCCACAAAGGGATGAACCATTTTCATCCGTTTCGGCTCCAATTTATACTTTGTAAGCATGGTGATAATTTCAATCAGCCGGTGAGGCCTGTGAACCATGTAAAACCTTCCCCCAGTTCTCAAAAGCCCTGCTGCCTCCCGCACCACATCCTCCAGAGTGCATAGAATCTCATGACGGGCAATGGCTTTGGAACGGTCCGGGTTTTTCAATCCGTGGGCGTCATTCATATAAGGAGGATTGGAAGTCACCACATCAAACACTGCCTTTCCAAAGATATTCCCTGCCTCCTTGATATCCCCCTTCACAATGGAAACTTTCTTCTCCAGATGATTCAGCATCACGCTCCGCATAGCCATATCCACCATTTCCTCCTGGATCTCCAGGCCCACATAGGATTCCCCTTCATTTTTCGCCTCCAGAAGAATAGGGATAATCCCTGTCCCTGTTCCCAGATCAATGGCTCTTTCACCCTTTCTCACACAGGCAAATCCAGACAACAGCACCCCATCCATCCCAAAACAAAACCCATCCGTTTTCTGGATAATCCGATAACCGTTTCTCTGTAAATCATCGATTCTTTCATTCTCTTTTATCATTCTGTCCATCATTCTATCCTTGTTTCACAGCCTTATAATCGATTTTCAATTAAATCCCATTCATCAATATCATTCAAATATCATTTAGCCTTACGAGATAACGCAGCCGGAAGAAGGGCTTCTATTGTTTTCTCCAAAGTACTTAAAGACCATCTCTTCGCCCATACAAACCCATCAATCAAAAACAGGGATCGCAAAATACTATCTTGCAATCCCCCTTTTCTCATTCCATGTATCATTCAAATCAACCTGCTGCCTTACAATATCCAATCCTCACTCATCTTGGTACATCATTGTGCTGATAACTGAATACCAGCACTGATGCCATGACTGTCAGTTATCATCCAGCTTCGATTTTCCTTCCGTCTTCTCCAGCGCCTCCAGCTTCCGAAGCTCATCATCCTGTACCTGAATCTTCTCTTTTTTCCTCTTTGGCTTAAACTTTAACTGTTCAACCTTATACTCCCGGATCTCCTTCTCATCCTTTTCCACAGTCACAACCACTTTCACCAACTGGCGCAGTACATTCACACTATGTACCTCTCCCTTCAACCCATCGTCTGTGGTAACATAATCTCCGATCCCAGGCAGCTTGCTGTTCAGATATTCATATGTCTCTTCCTCATTCTTCAGACAACACATCAACCTTCCGCAAACCCCGGAAATCTTGGTAGGATTCAGAGAAAGATTCTGCTCCTTAGCCATCTTGATGGAAACCGGAATAAACTCCGAAAGATAAGAATGACAGCAAAGAGATCTGCCACATATTCCGATTCCCCCTACAATCTTTGTTTCATCCCGGACACCTACCTGCCTAAGTTCAATCCTAGTCTTAAACACTGCAGCCAAATCCTTCACCAGTTCACGGAAATCAATCCTTCCGTCCGCAGTAAAATAAAACAGAATCTTATTGTTATCAAAGGTATACTCCACGTCAATCAGCTTCATCTCCAGATTATGCTTCTTAATCTTTTCCAAACATATTTTAAAAGCATCCTTTTCCTTCTTTTTATTGGAAGCTTCTTTTTCTTCATCCTCCCTGGTAGCCATGCGGATAACCGGCTTCAATGGCTGTATCACCTTTCCGTCCTCTACATCCCTGTTGCCCAAAACAACATATCCGTATTCAATCCCACGAGCCGTCTCCACAATCACGTGTTGGCCAGACTCAATCTCATAGTTTCCGGGAGAAAAATAATAAATCTTCCCGGCATTGCGAAACCTCACTCCTATAATCTTAATCATCTATTTTCTGTTCTCCCTTTATGTTCATTCTAAACCAATCCTGCAGACCATTAATTTTCCTTCATTACCAAAAACATCAATTCCATAGCAAGTTCCATATTCACATTGGCTTCCAGACGTACCCTAGCCTTCTCAATAGCCTGCAAAATATTTTCAAATCCATCATATCCAATCTGTCTGCTCATCTCACTAATTACACTGTATTCCTCTTTAAAAATTAACAGATTCGCATCATTGGTCACCTTAAACATCAATGCATCCCGATACCAAACCTGCATAAAATCAAGGCATTCATAGATGTCCATCTCTTCTTTCAACCGTTTGATAAAGTCCAACAATTCAGAGATGTCCATATTTCTAATATTTCTCAACATAGCCAGAAGCCGTTTATACATTCCCTTAAACTCTTCTGACTCTGAAAGCCTTATCGCCTTCCCAAGATTTCCCCTGGCAAATGCGGCATATAGCTGTGCCTCACTCTCCGAAATTCCCAAAGCCTCTATGAGATATTCCTTGATAACAGAATCCTGTAACGGTTTTAATTTTAACTGCACACATCTGGACAAAATAGTAGGTAAAAATAAATCCTCATTGGTAGTCAGAAGAATGATCACAGCATAAGAAGGCGGCTCCTCAATGGTCTTCAGAAGCGCATTCTGAGCTTGAACCGTCATCTTCTCCGCCTCATCCACAATATATACTTTATAATAGCTGCTGTACGGGCGAATCATAATCGTATCATTAATCTGTTCTCTGATATCATCCACTCCAATGCTTGACGGCTTCTCATGAGTCACATGAATCAGATCCGGATGATTGCCAGATAAAACCTGCTTACACGCATGACAACTCATACATGGCTGACTTTTTCCTTTCTCACAAAGAAGAGTAAGAGCAAAGGCATGAGCCAGAGATTTCCTCCCCATCCCCGCCTCCCCAGCCAGAATATAGGCATGGGAAACCTTATGAAGTTCAATTGCCTTTTGAAAATGCCGCTTTATGGTATCATGTCCTAAAATATCCTGAAAAGCAAGCATAAATTTTCCTCCTTGTGAGTGAGTTTCTAAAATCTTAAAATTTTTCACTCATTTAAACGATTATAGCACAAAAAATAGACCTTGTATAGAATCAGATTTTTCCTCAAGTACCCATTACCAAGATCCACATCGTTTCACTTATCTATCCTAACAATCCACAAATCATCCTATGAATATCCTCAATAGATCTTAACTTTCCATCCTCATCACAGCAATCTACCCGTATCCACCCATATTTCTCACACAAAAGCATACTATTCTCATAAGACCGCGTCAAAAATTCCCTGTTATTCTCATGAATATCCTTCTTTGCCTCATGAGTAATCTTATTTTCTCTATCCCGCATAAGCCCAATGGAAAGTTCTGGTTTCACATCCAGGAAAAACACATAATCCGGCACAGGAAGCCCACCCTTCACATGTTCAAAATCATAATCCCAATCCAGAAAAGACAGCTTCTCCTCCAAGGTATCCAGTTTTGCCGTCTGATGGAGCATATTGCTGGTAACATACCGGTCGCAGATAACAATCCTGTCCTCCCCCTCCTGATAAAAAGCCTTCCAGTCCTTCAAATAAGACGCAAACCTGTCCACTGCAAAAAAAGAAGAGGTCACATAAGGATTCACCCCAAAAGGATCCTGTCCAAACTCACTCTCCAGATACATCCTCACCAGAGAAGAAGACTCACTCTCATAATTGGGATAAGAAACCATCCTCACGTTCTTCCCCTGCTCCACCAAATATTGATAAAGCAGCTTCGTCTGCGTAGCTTTCCCACTCCCATCACTTCCCTCAATTACAATCACTTTACCCATATCCACCATTTCCTTTATCTCAAATTATTTTCTGATCTATACAAACGAAACATGTAACCTTTCACAATCCATATCAATGTCTTGACCACATTATATCCATTCTAAATACGAGTATCTTGTCTGATTTACTTTCAACTAAATGATGCAAAATCAATTTTCAGCCTGCAAGACGGAGGAAGGAGACGACACCCTCACTTCGCTGGGGCGGACTCTGGGGTGGCATCGTTGACCAACGGTGCTGTATGCCAGTGGAATACGTTTCCCACGAACCGAAGCAGAGCGTAGACCAATGGGGCAGATGGAATTCCAGTAAAAAAATCCTATCAGCCTACACATTGTAGGAGACTGATAGGATTTCCTTACGAAACGTATCTTCCAAGATAACTTAAATCTCCTCTAAAGATGAATCCCCATCAATCGGAATCTCATCGGAGTTATCTCCCGATTCATCTTCCTTCTCTTCCTCATCCCTAACTTTAGCAATACTCGCAACCCTTATATTGGAAGCTGCATCAATATCCATCAGCTTAACTCCGGATGTATTCCTTCCAATCACTGAAATATCACTTACACTGATCCGGATCACAATTCCCTCATTGGTAATCATCATAATATCATGGTCCTCATGTACCAGTTTTGCTCCAACCAACCCGCCGGTCTTCTCCACGATCTTATAACACCTTACCCCTTTTCCGGCCCTGTTTTGAACCGGAAATTCCGAGATCTCTGTTCTCTTTCCAATACCGTTTTCCGACACCACCAAAAGAGTCTCGCCCTGGGAATCCACCTGCATGCCGATAACCTCATCACCCTCATCCAGTTTCATCCCGATTACACCCATAGAAACTCGTCCTGTAACACGGACATCCCTCTCATGGAATCGGATACACTGTCCATTTTTGGTAACCATAAAGATATCCCTGTCATCATCCGTGGTCTTCACCTCAATCAGCTCATCATTCTCCTTCAGAACAATAGCCTGAAGCCCTACTTTCCGGACATTGGCATACTCTCTCATAGGAGTCTTCTTTACCATACCGCTCTTGGTAGCCATAAACAGATAATGCTCATCATTATACTCCTTCATGGACACAATTGCTGTAATTTTCTCCCCTGGCATGGTCTGAAGCAGATTCACAATAGCTGTTCCTCTGGCTGTCCGTCCCGCCTCCGGAATCGTATACGCCTTCAGCCGGTACACTCGCCCCTTGTTGGTGAAGAACATAATATCATTATGATTCATGGTAAGGATCAGATCCTCAATATAATCCTCATCAATGGTCTGCATCCCCTTGATTCCCTTACCGCCACGGTTCTGGCTCTTAAAATTATCCTTTGACATCCGCTTGATATATCCAAGCCTGGTCATAGCAATAATGGTCTCCTCATTGGGAATCAGATCCTCGTCACACATCTCAAAATCATCAAAACCAATGGAAGTCTTTCTGTCATCCCCAAACTTCTCTGCGATGATCTGGATCTCTTCTTTAATCACGCCCAAAAGCAGCTTCTCGTCTGCCAGAATAGCCTTCAACTCCTTGATCTTCTCCTGCAGTTCCCTATATTCATTCTCCAGCTTATCTCTCTCCAGGCCTGTAAGAGCCCTCAGACGCATATCCACAATAGCCTGAGACTGGGCATCGCTTAACCCAAACCGTTCCATTAACTGCTGTTTGGCAATCTGAACCGTCTGAGACCCCCGAATAATCCGGATCACCTCATCAATATTGTCTAAGGCGATCAATAACCCCTCCAAGATATGGGCTCTCTCCTCCGCCTTATTCAGGTCATACTTGGTCCTGCGGGTCACCACTTCCTTCTGATGATCCAGATAATAGCACAACATCTGAAGAAGATTCAGCGTCTTTGGTTCATTGTTCACCAAAGCGATCATAATGACACCGAACGTATCCTGCAGCTGAGTATGCTTCAACAGCTGATTCAAAACCACATTGGCATTGACATCACGACGCAACTCAATCACAATCCGCATTCCGCTTCTATCCGACTCATCTCTCAGATCCGTGATACCGTCTACCCGTTTATCCTTCACCAGTTCCGCAATCTTCTCAATAAGCCTGGCCTTGTTCACCAAAAATGGAATCTCTGTCACCACAATACGGTTCTTTCCATTTTCCATAGGCTCAATGTTAGACACGGCGCGGACTCGTATCTTTCCACGGCCGGTGCGGTAAGATTCTTCAATACCAGCTTTCCCCAAAATCTGGGCACCCGTAGGAAAATCAGGTCCCTTTACAATCTCCATGACCTCGTCGATAGTAGTATCCCTGTCCTCCTCAATACGGTTATCAATGATCTTCACAACAGCACTGATAACCTCCCGCAAATTGTGAGGAGGAATATTGGTCGCCATTCCTACCGCAATACCGGAAGTACCGTTTACCAGAAGATTTGGAAAACGAGAAGGAAGAACCACTGGTTCCTTCTCCGTCTCATCAAAGTTGGGCTTAAAATCCACGGTATCCTTGCCAATATCCGCCAGCATCTCCATAGAAATCTTGCTTAAACGGGCTTCTGTATAACGCATAGCAGCTGCGCCGTCGCCATCCACAGAACCGAAGTTCCCATGGCCGTCCACCAAAGGATACCTGGTGGACCATTCCTGAGCCATATTTACCAACGCACCGTAGATGGAACTGTCACCATGAGGATGATATTTACCCATGGTATCACCGACAATACGGGCACATTTCCTGTGAGGTTTGTCCGGACCATTGTTAAGCTCGATCATGGAATACAGAACCCTTCTCTGAACCGGCTTTAAACCGTCTCTCACATCAGGAAGAGCCCTGGAAGCAATTACGCTCATGGCATAATCAATGTACGAATCTTCCATGGTCTTTTTTAAGTCAATGTCATGAATTTTGTCAAATACATTCGGTTCCATTCTTTTCCTCCAACTTTTTTTGGCAGTTAAATATCCAGATTCTGTACATGCTTGGCATTGGCTTCAATAAACTCACGCCTTGGCTCTACCTGATCTCCCATCAATGTGGTAAAGGTCAGATCCAATTCCGAGAGAACATCCTCATCCATATTCACCCGCAGAAGAATCCTTCTCTCTGGGTCCATGGTAGTCTCCCACAACTGTTCCGCATCCATCTCTCCCAATCCTTTATATCTCTGAATTTTATTGTTATTATCCCTTCCGATATCAGCCAGAATCGAATTCAATTCTATGTCGCTGTACGCATACCACACCTTTTTATTTTTTTCAATCTTATAGAGAGGCGGCTGAGCCAGATATACATGCCCTTGCTTTATTAACTCCGGCATAAACCGGTAGAGAAACGTTAAAAGCAATGTACTGATATGAGCCCCGTCCACATCCGCATCGGTCATGATGATGATCTTATGATATCGCAACTTCTCAATATCAAAATCTTCATGGATTCCCGTACCAAACGCGGTAATCATGGCCTTGATCTCCGCATTTCCATAGATTCGGTCTAATCTTGCCTTCTCCACATTCAGGATCTTTCCCCGAAGAGGCAGGATAGCCTGGGTATCTCTGGAGCGGGCTGTCTTGGCAGAACCGCCTGCAGAATCCCCCTCTACAATATAGATCTCACACTTTTCCGGATCTTTATTCGAACAATCTGCCAGCTTTCCCGGAAGGGCCATCCCCTCCAGTGCTGTCTTCCTTCTGGTTAAATCCCTGGCCTTCCTGGCAGCTGCCCTGGCTCTCTGGGCCAGAATGGATTTCTCACACATAGCCTTGGCAACCCCGGGATTCTGCTCCAAAAAGTAAGTAAGCTGCTCACTTACAATACTGTCCACTGCCAACCTTGCCTCACTGTTGCCCAACTTCTGCTTGGTCTGCCCCTCAAACTGAGGTTCCTCGATCTTCACGCTGATGATCGCTGTTAGGCCTTCCCGGATATCCTCCCCGCTTAAAGACGGCTCTGTGTCCTTTAACAACTTATTTTTCTTTGCATAGTCATTGAATGTTTTCGTCAGCGCATTCTTAAAACCAGTAAGATGGGTGCCCCCTTCCGGTGTATTGATATTGTTGACAAATGTATAGATATTCTCCGTGTAGGAATCATTGTGCTGCATGGACACTTCCACATACACCCCGTCCTTGGTTCCTTCACAGTAGATCACATTCTGATAGAGAGGTTCCTTTCCCTTGTTCAGGTAAGAGACAAATTCCTTAATTCCTCCCTCATAGTGAAAGATTTTCTCTTTCTTTTCTTCCCTGTCATCCCTTAAAATAATCTTTAAAGCCTTGGTTAAGAATGCCGTCTCCTGAAGCCGTATTCTCAATGTATCATAATCATAAACTGTTTCCTCAAAAATTTCCTTATCCGGAAGAAATACCACTTTGGTCCCATGCTTTTGGGGATCACAATCCCCTATGACCTTAAGGGGAGAGACTACCTTTCCTCTCTCATATCGCTGATGGTACTCTTTCCCATCCGTATAAATCGTCACTTCCAGCCATTCCGACAATGCATTTACAACTGAAGCGCCCACCCCGTGAAGGCCTCCCGATACCTTGTATCCGCCGCCGCCAAATTTGCCGCCTGCATGGAGAACCGTGAACACAACCTCCACAGCTGGAAGCCCTGCCTTCTTCTGAATCCCTACCGGAATCCCACGCCCATTATCAATAACCGTGATGGAATTATCTTCATTGATCTGAACATCAATCTCACTGCAAAACCCAGCCAAAGACTCGTCTACGGAGTTATCCACAATCTCATATACCAGATGATGAAGTCCTCTGGACGAAGTACTGCCAATGTACATACCAGGCCTTTTTCTTACTGCTTCCAGCCCCTCCAATATTTGAATTTGATCTGCTCCGTATTCAGTGCTCATAGTTTCCTCCTTAATAAATCAACACACAATCCTTCGTGTCACCTATATTCGGCGGCAATCATCCTCCGTAACCGTTCCTTTTACCACCCTGTATATCTTATCGATGGGAAATCCATGGGTCATAAAATCTTCCAGCCCCGTACAGGTAATCATTGTCTGTATATGATGAATTCCGGATAATAAATGTTCCTGCCTGTTCCCATCCAATTCAGAAAGGACATCATCCAGCAGAAGGATAGGATCATCCTCTGTCAGATGCTTGACCAATTGAATCTCCGCCAATTTTAAAGACAAAGCAGCCGTCCGCTGCTGTCCCTGAGAACCAAACTTCCGAATATCGACTCCGTTGACAAGGAAGCTGATATCATCTCTGTGAGGCCCCACTCCTGTAGTCTTCTGTCGGATATCCGATTCACGGTTTCTCACCAACATCTGTTCCATATCCTTGACAGACACACTGGGTTCATAAAAAATCTTCAGAGTCTCTTCTTTTCCGGAAAGCTGCATGTGAATATCCGAGATCATCTCATTCAACTGTCGGATAAATTCTTCCCTGAACCGAATCACCTGGCCTCCGTAACGGATCATCTGTTTGTCCCAGACATCCAGTGTCTCCTCATACTCTGGACGGAACGCCAGTTCTTTTAAAAGTTTGTTCCGCTGAGCCACCACTTTATTGTATTGAACCAGACTGTGAACATACAATTTATTTAACTGGCATAGTTCCAAATCGATAAAACGTCTTCTCTCAGAAGGTCCGTTTTTGATAAGATTCAAATCCTCCGGGGAGAAAAAAACCACATTGACAATCCCGAACAACTCACTGGCCTTATGAATGGGAATTCCATTGACTGCAACACCTTTGGCCTTATTTTTTTTCAGATGCATGTCAATCCGGTAAGGCACATCCAACTTTCTCACCATCATTTTGATGTGGGACTCTTCCTCCCCAAATCGGATGATCTCTTTATCCCTGCTTCCTCTGTGAGATTTGGTGGTGCTGCACACATAGATGGACTCTAAGATATTGGTCTTTCCCTGGGCATTATCTCCATATAAAATGTTGGTTCCCCAGTGGAACTTCATAGACAGCTTCTCATAATTTCGATAATTTTGAAGTTCTATGGATTCTATTATCATCGCTTATGCTTCAATCCTTATGGTCTCTCCGTTGTAAACTACCTCATCGTTGCATCTTAATTTCTTTCCCCTTTGGTACTCTGTCTGTCCGTTCACTTTTACCAGCCCATCCTCAATGGCATGCTTGGCATCCACGCCGGATTCCACCAGACCGGCTGCCTTCAATGCCTGACCTAACTTAATGTATTCCTCTCTCAACTTAATGATTTCCATGGAATTTTTTCCTCCCTCAATAGAAATCCCCATCATCCATCCCACCGATGTTTATGTTTACTGCCATGACTTTACATACATATGGCGGCTGCCTTTATCAGATGGAAGATGCATTAAAATTGACAGGAAGAATCAAATAGATGTAACTTTCCTCCGGATTTTTAATAAAACATGGGGACTTTGGGTTCATCATGTACAAATCTACATTTTCATCATCAATAATGCGGAGGGCATCCATCAAAAACTTGGGATTAAATCCAATCATAATGTCTTTTCCTGATTTCTGAATCGGAACCTGGGCATTCATGGAACCAAAACTGGAATTCAATTTCAATTCCATAGAATCATCTGTGATATTGATAATAATCGGTTTCTTATCATTTTCCCGAATCAAGATGCTGGCCTGATCAATACAGTCCAGAAACTCCTTCTTATTGATATTCACCTTTGTCTCGTAATCACTGGACAACATCTGCTCAATACGGAAATATTCACCCTCAATCAGTCGTGATACCACCAGAGTATCGTCAAACTCAAATAAGATATGATTCTTACTGAAGAAAATAAGGACATCTTTATCGTTATCTCCAGATAAAATCTTGCTGATCTCACCAAGAGTCTTGCCAGGAACAATGACTTTTATATCCTGATAATGATCTTTTAAAGTAATTTTTCTGATAGACATTCTGTGTCCGTCCAAAGACACCACCTTTAACTGATTTTCTTGAACCTGAAACAACTCGCCTGTCATCATCTTGTTGCTGTCATTGGCGGATATGGAGAACAGGGTCTGCCTTATGACTTCCTTTAACGTAAACTGGGATAAGCATATATAGTGCTCTCTCTCAATAAATGGAAGATAAGAAAATTCATCGCCATTTTTTCCCTGAATCTGGAATTTCGAATTGTCGCAGGTGATGGTAGTGGTATATTTTTCATCTGACTCAATGGTAATCGGCGATTCTCCCCCTGATAATTTACGGACAATCTCTGACAAAAGCTTTGCATCCAATGCAATCTTTCCTTTTGATAGAATGTTTCCCTTTACAGTAGTCTCGATTCCAAGTTCCATGTCATTGCCAGTTAGTTTGATGGTGTCGCTTTCTGCATCCACCAGGATACATTCCAGAATAGGCATGGTGGTCTTGGAGGAAACCGCTTTCAATACAATATTAATGCCATTTAAGAGGTCGTCTTTTTGAAATGTAAGCTTCATATGTTGATAACTCCTTTTCTCGATGATGGGACATAGATATATAATTATATAAGTTTTTTTCGAAGTATCCGTAGTAGGGATTGTGAATTTGTGTAAAAGTTAAAAATTATTCTCAATGGTAAGGAAAAACAGGTGTTGAAACTTCAGTGGAACGGCTATTTACTTGTCCACAGTTGTCCACATTCGAAGATTCAGAAACGTTCTGAATTTCATTATCCACATTATAGCAACCGGTTGTCCACATATGTATGTGTAAATCTTAAACCTTTATGATAGGACTTTGGGCAATTTACTGAGGACTTAGTTTTTTCTTTATGATCTCTATGGTATTGATCAGATTCTCGTTCTTCTTTAAGTCCGCCGCAATCTTGTCTCTACCATGAATAATGGTGGTGTGATCCCGTCCTCCCAGATATTTTCCAATCTCCTGTAATGAGGCACCAGTCATATTCTGGCAAAGATACATGACAATCTGTCTTGGAAAGGCTACTTCCTTATTCCTCTTCTGGGAAGAGATGTCCAAAGGCGTGATACCGAAGTGGTCGGCCACTACCTGAATGATCAGTTCTGGTGTGATCTTGCGCTCGGAATTGGGAGAGATAATATCCTTTAAGGCTTCTTCTGCCAATGCGATGGTAATCTCCTGGTTATGGTCCAGTTTTGATAAGGCTACGATTTTCGTCAAAGCGCCTTCCAGTTCACGAATGTTGGACTTAATGTTGGTTGCAATATATTTGATGACTTCATTGTCAATATTATAGCCTTCCAGATCTTCCTTTTTCCGAAGTATGGCCATACGTGTTTCATAGTCCGGAGATTGGATATCCACGGTCAGCCCCCATTCAAAACGGGAACGAAGACGTTCTTCCAGGGTTTCAATATCTTTTGGCGGTTTATCAGAAGATATGATAATCTGCCGCTTGGATTCATATAACGTATTGAAGGTGTGGAAAAATTCTTCCTGAGTACTTTCTTTTCCGATGATAAACTGAATATCATCGATTAAGAGGACATCATTATTTCGGTATTTTTCCCGAAACTCCGTGGTTGAGATATTGTTCTTATTTCGGATGGCATCAATTAACTCATTGGTAAATTTCTCCGAAGTGACATATAGGATCTTGGCCTTCGGATTGTTCTTCAGTATAAAATGAGCAATGGAATGCATCAGATGGGTCTTCCCAAGTCCAACCCCTCCGTAGATAAACAGAGGGTTGTAGATCTCTCCGGGAGATTCTGCTACAGCCAACGATGCGGCATGTGCCAGGTTGTTATTGGCTCCTACGACAAAGGTGTCAAAGGTATATCTTGGATTTAAGTTGGCATTCTGCAAAGAAGTCTGGTTGATATCTGGCGCAGACGGAATCAGCTGTTTTTCCGGTTTGTCCTTATTCTTTATGGAATCTTCTGTTATAAACTCTACAGTACACGAAAATCCGGTAACCTCCTCGATGGTTACCTGAAGAATAAGGCCATATTTTTTACGGATATAGGTGATAAAATTGGCATCCGGGGCCATAATTTTAACCACGTTTCCCTCAACATCATAGATCTCAAGGGGGAGAAGCCATGTTTTATAGGAGACATCCATGATCTCGTGTTCTTCCTTTAATTGAAGAAGGATGTTTTCCCATTGTTTCTTTAATTGTTCAAGCATAAACAATCTCCTAATATGTAGTAAAAGCCAATAGGCACATTAACCCAATCTATCTATATTTTATACTAAATGGGAGGATTTTTCAATGAAATTAGCAAAATAAGTTAGAGTTTTATTCACAGAGACCTTGTCGAAAACAGGAAAATAAGGGATTTTTTGTGGATAAGTGTGTGAAAAAATCCTTTTTTGTGGATGATGAAATGGGGATATGGGAACAATCCACATATGTGGGAAAAATTAGGATAAACTTGTTCACAGTGGAAAATACGGCTTAAATAAAGGAAAAATAGAAGAGAAATAAAAAGAATACGAACGTTTTCCCTATAGTTATCCACAAGTTATCCACATTTTGGGGATAAGTGGAGAATGCTGTTGGGGATTGACGGTATATTATCTTTTTTGTATAATGATCTGGCATTGTATCTTTTAAAAGAACAGTAGCAGGAGGAAAAGAAAAATGAATAAGACAAAAAAAGACACTCGTTGGCTTACCAGTGTTGCACTTATGGCGGCAATTGTCATTCTTTTGGCGAATACGCCTTTGGGGATGATCCAGCTGCCGATTATCAAGGCAACAACTGTGCACATTCCAGTGATCGTAGGTGCAGTTCTTTTAGGGCCTTTGGCAGGGGCGATCCTGGGAGCGGTATTCGGAGTCTGCTCTTTGATCAGCAACACGATGGCCCCTACTTTGTTATCCTTTGCATTCTCTCCATTTATGAGTATGACAGGAATCTTAGGGGCAGTAAAGGCAGTTTGGATCTCTGTGGGATGCCGGATTCTCATTGGCATTGTGGCAGGATGGGTGTGGATTTTATTGAAGAAGTTGAAGGTAAATTATCTGATAGCCCTTCCTGTTACCGGGTTTATGGGTTCTATGGTGAATACGGTGATGGTTATGGGAAGCATCTATGTACTTCTTGCAAGGGAGTATGCCCAGGTAAAAAATGTAGGCGTGGAAGCTGTGTTTGGCTTGGTGATGGGGACAGTGACAGCCTCTGGAATCCCGGAAGCGATTGCTGCTGCGATTTTGGTAGCGGTGATTGGGAAGGTTTTGTTGAAAGTTGTTGAGAGAGTTTAGATACATATTTAATCCGCTGAACGATAGCTGAAAAGCTTTCATTCGGCGGATTATGTTATAAAGTTTATGTTCTATTTTATCTTGGTATTATCCTGGTGTAAGTCTGGTACTTCCTTATAATTTATATTTTTTCTTTAAGTGAATGGATAGGGTGAGACAGACGGCTACACATAGCAGGGAGAGGAATAACCATACGAAAGAAGACCCCACTAAATTTCCATATGTAGTTATGCCAGTAACGCCATGGATCTCTTTGGATGGCGTATCTTCTGAGAAAAACATTGTGAGGAGGCGGCTTCCGTTTATTTGATATAGGATGCAGGAAATCAAACTGATGCATGCTACAACAGAGAAAAGGGCGGCAACTGTCAGGGGAACTTTCCATAAAATAGAATTTTCCTGATTTTTTTGAATGTCTGCCTCTTCTAGGAGTCGGGTTTTGACCGTTTGAATATCTCCCAGATCTTTTAAGGTACGGGCCTGGGCCTGATCTTTGTCAAAACCATTCTTTATTTCATTTTGGTATCTGTTCCAGGCATCTTCTTTTAGCCTGGAGAGAAGGAAATCTTTTATTTTTGGAGTCTTTATGTCCTTTGCGGCTTCCTCTGTAAATTTGTCTAATTGATCTGGAAGGGTGAAGGAAGGCTGGTGTGGAAGATAAGTGGTATTTTTCATGGTAATTGTTCCCCTCTCTTTTCAATCATTTCAGAATATTTTAGTTTTGCATTTCTAAGATACGCAGCAATTCTTGGCCGTTTACATGGACGGCATGTATTTTTTCATTGCTGTCCAATAGGATTTGTCCTGTTATCTGAATCTGTTTTTCATTTGCCTTGGAAGTATGAACCAGTAGTTCAGCCTTGTAAGTTAAAGTATCCTTTTGTTTTGTTCTTGCGATATCTAATTTCTGAAGTTCAGTTGAAGATCCTTGCTCCATGGCCAGATAGTGGAGAAAAGCGATATTGTCCAGGCGGATGCAGTCTTCAACAAAAACATCAGATACCATGTCTCCAAACATTTCTTCATATGTGTGTTTAATAAATGTGTCATCTGGTGAGAATATATCTGGATCCTGAGAGTTTTTGACAATATTATCGACAATGGTATCCATAGTGCCGTAAGCATTTTTTATAGGTTCGGCTGGGAGATTCAGTAAAACTGTCAGGACTTTTTCTGCGTTTCTGATGGGTTGGTTATGCATACGGAATAAGGCGGCAATGCCTATCCCTATGATCATCAAGATTGGAATCAGATAACAGATTTTAAAATGCTTCATCATATATGTTTTCCTCATTACTTCATTATGAAATCATATTGAAGATCAAAATAATTCCTGCCCCAATGACTGCCAGGTCTGCGATACAATGAATACAGGCAAAACGCCACATTCGGGTATCTTTTACTGCATAGTTCCATGGTTTTCTTGCAGAATAGTGAACTTCAATAGTATCTCCGGCTTTCCATCTGTCTTTTGGTCCAAGGTATGGATAATGTCCCCGAAATTCTCTTTCTTCAGATTTCCACTGAAAAATGGGATAGTATTGTCTGTCGCCAATTCCAGGTTTGAAGGGAGGATATGCAAAATTACGGTCTTGTGTTTCTTCTATAGGGCTGAAATGTCCTTCTGTCTTTTCTTCAACGAAACGGTAGGAAGCTGTTAATTCTGCCTTATTTATGGAAAAAACAGTACCTTTTGCCTTCTCTTTATAAAGGCACCATTTAAAATAGTCTGTAATACGGGTGGATATTTCTGTAAATAAGAGAACTCCGCCTATGCATATCATAAGAAAGGATACCAATAATAAAAATACTTTAAAATACATAACATTACCTCCTTTTTAAGCGGTATGAAAAGTAGAAAAGCCAGCAGGTCAGCCCTGTGGTTATGCATGTTACTACAAATATATTGTGGGAGGGTAAATAGGGGTACGGAGCTGAATTACTTATGAGAAAATAGGGATTTTTTATAAATGCTACTAAGAGGAAACACCATCCCATAAGACTTATCATTAAAAACAGAATTCCTGCTTTGTGGGGAAATTTCCAAAGGGTATTCTCTGATTGTTTCTTTTCCTGAGATATTTCCCATTCTATATTGCTTCTGATTTGGTCTTTGTCTCCTAAGCTTCTTATCGCCCAGGTTTCGGCCTGCTCTTCATCATAACCTTTTTGTAACCCTTCCTGATAAAATTTCCAGGCAGTTTCTTTTAAACTGGAGCGGTAGTAGTCCTGCTTTATAAAAGGCTGTATCTCTTCGGTGGATTCTTCTATAAAGTTGTCCAGGCGGCCAGGGAGAGAATTTAAGTTTTTCATAGTGAGCCCTCCATATTAAATGTTAACAAAAAAGATTTGTTTTTTTACTTATTTATTAGTATTATAATACTATTATACTCATTAGTCAATGATTGATTGACAAAATAGTTTAAGAATGCTAATCTATTATTGTTACAAATTAGGTCTGTGGAGGTGAGCAAGTTTGAAGAATACATTAGCTGCTGCAGAACTTGAATTTATGAGTTTCTTTTGGGCTTCGGATGGAGAGAAGTGTAAAAAAGACTTGGTAGAGGAATTTGTAAAAGAGGGAAAAAGCAGCAGTAATATTTCATTTTTTCTTTCGAAACTGACAAAAAAAGGGTTTCTGATTCCAAGAAGGGAAGGACGCAATTTCTATTACAGGCCATCGGTTTCAAAATTAGAATACGAACAATTTTCAATTAACAATCGGTTGAATAAGACTTACGGCCAGTCTCTGGAATTGATTCTTGCTAATTTTTGCGGGAAGGATTTTCTAAGCGAAGAGGAGTTAAAGGATGTTAAACGGTGGCTGAAGGAGTTAGAAAAGGAACTGGGAGATAAAAGATGATATATTTCGTTACACTGATGGTGTCAATATCAGTTACCACTGCTTTTATGCTGATGTTTTTAGTAGTTCTTGCACGTAAGGAAAAGTATTCTTTCTCATGGATTTATGGATTGATAAAGACAGGATTGATTTTGCTGACAGTTCCAGTGTTTGTCATGGCATTTCTTTTTGTATTCGGTGTTTTGATGTCTGAATTTCATGCTGTAGACGATATGACGAATATTACAGCCATCTATAATGGGAGATATGTTGTTTTAAGAAGATTTTATTCCTTCAGGCCCTATATGTGGATTCTGTTAGGAATTTGGCTGACGGGAATATTTGTCAGTTTAGGGAAAACGGGGAAGGATATCGTAACGTTTAAAAAGAATGTTATGATTCATAACAAAAGGATAACCGATGAAACAGTTTTGATGAAAATTGACAAAATAAAACGGGATTTGTCTGTGAAAGAAACAATTTCTGTTTATTATAATGAAAAAGTTACAGTCCCTATGCTGGTAAAATGGAAAAAAACTATGATAGTCATGGGAGATAATGATCTGACGGAAAAAGAGTTTATTTTTATTCTTACCCATGAATTCATACATTTAAAAAGGAAACACATAGTTTTTAAGGCATTAAGTGTAGCTGTAAGAACTTTGTACTGGTTTAATCCCTTTACTTACTATTTTGTGGATTTCTTTTCCAATTATTGTGAGATGGATTGTGACAGGGAGGTTTTAAAGGATGCAGAAGTGAAACAGAGGATTTCATATGCGGAGATATACTTAAAATTTCTTCCATCTGCTGTTTATAAAAATCCTGTGATTCAAAGTTCATTTATAGACAACAAAAGGAAACAGGCAGTTGAGAGAAGAATCAGAAATATTATGAATCCCGGGGTTAAAAGGAATTTCAAAAAAAGTCTTGTGATTTCTATTGTATATGTTCTTTTGTTTCCCGGTGTGATCTACGGTGCCACAATCGGCGGTCTGGAATTGCAGCGTTATTTTATACGTTCTTACGATGATCCTTATATCGAAGAGGTAGAGCCTGTACAGTATGTTGAAGAGGAAAGACAGGATATTGTCCGGGAGAATCTGAATTATATTCTTTTAAATGTAAGGCTTAATAAAAATGTGGATGAATACATAGAGCCAGGAGGCAGCATTGCTATTCGTATTCTTCCGGCTTGTTCAGAAGTACGGGTGTCTCTTATGACACTTTCAGAGACAGGGCAGTTTCGGGTTGAGGTTGGTGACAGATGGGTTATGTCTGTTGACACTATGCTTGCTTATATGTTTCCTGGAGAGGAAGATATGGTGGATGTAATATATATTGACAATCTTACGAATGAGGGAATGAAGATAACAGGGGTTATAGGGCCATAATCCTAGTTTATTGCTGTAATTACATGTTTGATGGGAAAGGTCTGCGATTTTTGCATTATTTTTGTAAGATTTCGCTTGACTTAACCTTTTTCCTTCTATATAATTGATACGATGTTTAATTTTGTGAAAGTCAAGATCCTTATGTGAATAAGTTGGGATAAAGAGGAGGTGCCTGCGATATGAAGATGACATTTCAGCCAAAAAAGAGACAGAGAGCAAAAGTTCATGGTTTCAGAGCCAGAATGAGTACTCCGGGCGGAAGAAAAGTGTTAGCTGCTAGAAGAGCGAAAGGAAGAGCAAGATTATCCGCTTAAAAGTGACAGGCCGCAAGAGATTGTGGCCTTTTCTTTACTTTAAAAGTCCGCTGCCGATTAGGTGGCATAAATTCAGATATGCCTAATGTGCCCGCCAGACTTTTATGTGCGGTGGTGTGCCGACAGCTGGGCGTATGCTGGTTTTCTTAAAAATAGTTGGCAGTATCAGGGAGGTTTCATGAAGAGATTTCCTTCAATTAAAAAGAACAGAGATTTTCAGATTGTCTATAAACATGGAAGATCCTATGCCAATAAATTGTTAGTGATGTATGTGTATGCTGCGGAGAACCCGGACAGGCAGTACACCAGAATAGGGATTTCCATAAGCAAGAAAGTGGGCAATAGTGTGGTGAGACATCATATTGCCCGGTTGATGAGAGAAATTTTTCGATTACACAGGGATGAGATAGACTTAAAGTTAGACATCGTTGTAGTTGCCAGACAGGCGGCTAAGGAAGCAGATTTCAAAAAATTGGAAAGTGCATACATGCACTTGTGCGGACTTCATAACATACTTAGAAGAATCGAAGTGATAGAAACGTGCTGAGAAATATTCTGATTTTGTGTATAAGGGGATATCAGCGATTTTTGTCTCCTTTAAAAGTAAGATATCACTGTATTTACACGCCTACGTGTTCTCAATACGCCATTGAGGCACTTGAAAAGTATGGCGTGGTGAAAGGTTTGTGGCTGTCTGTCAGGAGGATACTCAGGTGTCATCCCTGGGGCAGAGGCGGTTATGATCCAGTTCCGTAATGACGAGGAGGTAGCTCATTGGATTTATTAGTACTGACAAAGACAGGTGGGGTGTTCGGTCCCATTGCTGAGATTTTAGGCTGGATTATGGAAGCATTATTCCAATTTACCAGTCTATTTGGCGTAGTAAATATTGGTTTAAGCATTATTTTGTTTACAGTGGTTATGAAACTGATTATGTTTCCAATGACACTGAATCAACAAAAGTCCAGTAAATTGATGGCTGTGATGCAGCCGGAACTTCAGGCAATTCAGAAGAAATATAAAGACAAGAAAGACAATGATTCCATGATGAAGATGAACGTGGAGACCAGGGCTGTCTATGACAAGTACGGTACTTCCATGACAGGAGGATGTCTTCCTCTTTTGATTCAGCTTCCTATTTTGCTTGCTCTTTATCAGGTTATTTACAGGATTCCTGCTTACGTGTCTTCCGTACGTCATTATTTTGATCTGATTATTGAAAAACTTCCTTCCGGATTTGCTTCCAATCAGGTATTTACCAGCCTGGCAGAGAGTTACAGGCTGACGAATGTGGATTATACTGATATGGATAAGGTAGTGGATCTGCTCTATAAACTGACTCCGGTTCAGTGGACAGAACTGACAGAGGCATTTCCTGATATTGCTACAGTGGTCACAAGTAGTGGGGATAATGTTATTCAGTCTATTAATAGGATGCAGCAGTTTTTAGGAATGAACATTTCCTATACTCCCTTTAATGTAATTATGGGGTTTGTGAGAGATAAGAATGCGTTCTCTATTGGAGTTGTAGTGATTGCTTTTTTGATTCCTATTTTGTCCGGTTTAACCCAATGGTACAGCACTAAGCTGGTGACAGCTAATCAGCCTGCGCAACCGACCGGGGACGGCAATCAGGGTATGGGTGCAGAGATGATGAAATCTATGAATGTGACTATGCCGTTGATGTCTGTATTTTTCTGTTTTTCCTTTCCTCTGGGTATTGGTGTTTACTGGGTGATCAGCAGTTTGTTGCAGGTGATTCAGCAGATTGGTGTCAATTCTTATTTAAGCAAGGTAGATATCGATGATCTGATTGCAAAAAATGTGGAAAAAGCCAACAAGAAGCGTGCCAAAAAAGGACTTCCTCCCACAAAGATCAATGGCAATGCAAGCCAGACTTTAAAGCGTCTTCAGGAGGCGGAAGCTAAGGAAGAAGCGGAAAAGAATGCAAAGAAGGAGAAGGTGCAGAAAACAATCAAGGAATCTACAGAGTATTATAATCAGAATGCCAAGCCAGGAAGTCTGGCTGCCAAGGCAGGCATGGTTCAGAAGTATAATGAGAAGCATGAGAAACGCAGTAAATAGGAGGGGTACCTATGGATATGATTACAGTAACTGCAAAAACTTTGGATGAGGCCATAACAAAAGCATTGATTGAACTTGGTACTACCAGTGACAATCTGGACTATATAGTTGTAGAAAAAGGAAGTTCTGGTTTTTTAGGCTTATTTAGCAAGAATGTGGTGATTCAGGCAAAGAAAAAAAGAGACAACGATTTGGATATGGAAAATTTGTTTGAGTCAATCAAGGCAGAGAGCCAGCCTGTAAAGGAGATCAAAGAGCCGAAGAAGGATCGAGACTTTTCTAAAAAGGAACCTAAGGAACCAAAAAAGGATATCAAGAAAGAAAAGCCTGAGTTTAAGAACGAAGCGAAACAAAAGGCAGAGCCTAAAAATAAGCCGGAGAGCAGGCAGAAAGTGGAAAAGTCAGAAAAATCGGATAAACCAGACAAATCAGATAGACAGTCAAGGTCTGAGAGAATGGAGCGGGCAGAGAAACTGGAAAAAGCAGAAAAACCGGAGAAGCAGGCAAAACTGGAAAAGCCAATTAATGTAGAAGCTTGTGATAAGGCAGCAAAAGAATTCCTTACACAGGTATTTCAGGCTATGGGTATCGATGTACAGCTTACCACTTCATTCCATGAATCGGACAGAGAATTGACTGTGGATATGTCTGGAGCTGACATGGGAATTCTGATTGGAAAGAGAGGACAGACTCTGGATTCTCTTCAATATCTTGTAAGCCTTGTGGTGAATAAAGAATGTGATGGATATTTGAGAGTCAAGTTGGATACGGAAAATTACCGTGCTAGGAGAAAAGAGACCTTGGAGACGTTGGCGAAAAACATTGCTTATAAGGTGAAGAGAACCAGAAGAAATGTATCCTTGGAGCCTATGAATCCATATGAAAGAAGAATTATTCATGCAGCTTTGCAGAATGATAAGTATGTGGTCACTAGAAGTGAAGGGGAAGATCCGTTCCGCCATGTAGTTGTTTCTCTGAGAAGAGAATCCAGAGAAAACAGGGAGAATCGGGGCAATCGAAACAATCAGCAGTCATAAACCGGAAGGGGAGCAGTTGCATGAGATTTATTTTGCGGCGGCTCCTCTTTTTGCTTAATGGGGAAAGAATGGATGAAAACAGATACTATTGTTGCAATAGCAACGGCTATGTCAAATTCCGGAATCGGAATTATCCGCATTAGCGGGGAGGAGTCCTTTTCTGTTATCCAGAGAATGTTTAGGAAGAAGAATGGGAAAGAAATTGATGTTGATAAAACCCATACAGTACAGTATGGATATATTTTTGATGGAGATCAGATGGTTGATGAGGTCTTGATTTTAATTATGAAAGGGCCTCATAGTTATACGGCTGAGGATACGGTAGAGATTGATTGTCATGGCGGTATTTTGATGATGAAAAAAGTACTGGAATTGGCAATTCATCATGGAGCAAGATTGGCAGATCCTGGAGAGTTTACTAAGCGTGCTTTCTTGAATGGAAGAATAGACCTTTCCCAGGCCGAAGCTGTAATGGATGTCATACATGCGAAAAATGATTATGCCTTAAAAAGTTCAGTCAGTCAGTTAAGAGGAGGAATTTCCAAGAGGATAAAGCGTCTAAGAGAAAGCCTGATCTATGAGATTGCATTTATAGAATCTGCTTTGGATGATCCGGAACATATTTCTTTGGATGGTTATCCAAGCAGATTAAGAAAAAACTTAGATTCCATGAAGAAGGAGATTGAGAAATTGATTGATTCTTCAGGGAATGGGCGAATCATGATGGAGGGAATTCGTACAGTTATCATGGGAAAGCCTAATGTGGGGAAGTCATCTCTTCTTAATCTTTTGGTGGGAGAGGAGAGAGCAATTGTTACAGAAATTGCGGGAACAACAAGAGATACCTTGGAAGAACATATTTCTTTCCATGGTATCAGTTTAAATATCGTGGATACAGCAGGAATCAGAAATACGGATGACGTAGTGGAGCAGATTGGTGTGTCTAAGGCGAAAGATGCTGCAAAGGATGCGGATCTTATAATATATGTAGTGGATGGTTCGATTCCTTTGGATGAGAATGATCGGGAGATCATTCGTATGATAAGAGAACGGAAGGCATTGATCTTATTGAATAAATCGGATTTGGCCCAGATTGTGGAAAGTGCGCAGCTGGAATGTCTTACTGGCCATCATGTTATTCCTATATCTGCAAAAGAGGAGACTGGAATTGAGGACTTGGAGAAAGAGATCTTATCCATGTTTTATGAGGGAAGGGTTGACTTTAATGATCAAGTCTATGTAACTAATGTGCGGCATAAGACAGCACTTATAGGAAGTCTGGAAAGCCTTAAGTTAGTGGAACATAGTATACAGAATCATATGCCTGAAGATTTTTACTCTATTGATTTAATGGATGCTTATGAACAGCTGGGAAGCATTATTGGGGAGGCTGTGGAGGATGATCTGATAAATGAGATATTTGCAAAGTTTTGTATGGGAAAATAAAAAGGATTGTTGATTTTGGGATTCACCAAAAATAAGAACAAGTAGCCTGATTAGGGTGGATTTAGAATGTTTTTAGAATTGCGGAAGCATATAGTACGGAGTAGTTCGTGATATATCATTTAGTAAGGTATTGTTGTATTGAATAGTAATAATTGATTTTTATTGTGGAGATCATTAGAAAAAATCTTTTTTATGTGGATATCAGGAGGAATTATGCCTTATTTAGAAGAAGATTATGATGTGGCTGTGGTAGGTGCGGGGCATGCTGGGTGTGAGGCAGCTTTGGCTTGTGCTCGGCTGGGTTTGGAGACGATTCTATTCACGGTTAGTATCGACAGTATTGCTTTGATGCCCTGCAATCCTAATATTGGAGGAAGTTCAAAAGGACATCTGGTTAGGGAATTGGATGCTTTGGGTGGGGAGATGGGTAAAAATATTGATAAGACGTTTATTCAGTCCAAGATGTTGAATGAGTCTAAAGGGCCGGCTGTTCATTCTCTTCGCGCTCAGGCAGATAAACAGGATTATTCAAGACAGATGAGACGAACCTTGGAAAATACAGACTATCTTACTCTGAGACAAGCAGAAGTATCTGAAATTTTAGTGGAGGATGGAAGGATACAGGGAGTCAAGACGTTTTCCGGGGCTGTATATCACAGTAAGGCAGTGGTCTTAGCAACAGGTACTTACTTAAATGCCAGGTGTATCTATGGAGATGTAAGCAATCCTACAGGCCCTAACGGCCTGCAGGCAGCTACTCATCTTACTGATTCTTTAAAAGAACATGGAATTGAGATGTTTCGATTTAAGACAGGTACTCCCGCTCGGGTTGATAGGAGAAGTATTGATTTTACGAAGATGGAAGAGCAGTTTGGTGATAAAACGATTATACCTTTTTCTTTTTCTACGGATCCGGAGTCTGTTCAGAAGGAACAGGTTTCCTGTTGGCTGACGTATACTAATGAAAATACTCATAAGATTATTCGGGATAATCTGGATCGTTCTCCCTTATTTTCTGGTACGATAGAAGGGACAGGACCAAGATATTGTCCTTCTATTGAGGATAAGGTTGTAAAATTTCCAGATAAAGAGCGTCATCAGGTATTTATTGAGCCAGAAGGATTGTATACCAATGAAATGTATTTAGGTGGAATGTCCAGCTCTTTGCCAGAAGATGTTCAGCATGCTATGTATAAGACGGTACCGGGATTAGAACATGTACGGATTGTGAGGAATGCTTATGCTATTGAATATGATTGTATTAATTCTAGGCAATTAAAGGCAACTTTGGAATTTAAAGAGATTGAAGGGTTATTTAGTGGAGGGCAGTTTAATGGCAGTTCTGGATATGAGGAGGCTGCTGCTCAGGGATTTATGGCCGGTGTAAATGCGGCAATGAAAGTTTTGGGAAGAGAGCCTTATGTGCTGGATCGATCACAGGCTTATATAGGCGTATTGATTGACGATTTAGTGACAAAAGAGAATCATGAGCCATATCGTATGATGACTTCCAGGGCGGAATACCGTCTTCTTTTAAGGCAGGACAATGCAGATCTTAGGCTTCGTGCAATTGGACATGAAATTGGATTGGTTTCAGATGAAGAATATGAGAGTGTTGTTCAGAAAGAGAAACAGATTGAGGAAGAGGTCAATCGTTTGGAACATACGAATGTAGGAGCTAATTCTAATGTTCAAAGATTTTTGGAGAGTCATGGAAGTACTCCTTTAAAGACCGGGGCAACGTTAGCAGAACTTGTAAGAAGGCCGGAACTGAATTATTATCTGCTATCTGAACTTGATCCTAATATGCCGGATCTGTCGGATGATACGAAGGAGCAAATAAATATTAATATAAAATATGAGGGTTATATACGCCGGCAGAAACAGCAGGTTGCTCAGTTTAAAAAGTTGGAGAATAAAAAATTGAGTATGGACTTTGATTATAGTGTTGTAAAAAGTTTGCGGAAAGAGGCGGTACAGAAATTAAATTTGTATAAGCCTATGTCAATTGGACAGGCATCCAGAATTTCTGGTGTCTCTCCGGCAGATATTTCTGTACTTTTGGTTTATTTAGAGCAACAGAGATATAGGGGAGAGAAGAGTTAAATGTCTAATTGATCATTATATTGATATCTTATAGTAATCTTGTTTTTGCTAAATTTATTTGTTTTGAGATGGTGGGAAATGTCAGTTAGTAAATGTTTGATGATTGTGTCAGGAGGAAAAAGTTAGTTATATTCTTCAGAATATGTAAGGAACATTGATATTTAAGCAATGCTTTATGCTACCTTTGTGTTTTGTCTCCTTCACTTTCAGCTAAATGGCATTGCCCTTATTATAGATAACTTTTTCTTATTTTTGGCTGGCTTCAAGATTATAAATTTTTATAAACTTCTGCATCAGAGTTTTGACTTTTTGACATTTGTATTTTGATATTGGATAATAAGGGGTAGTATGGGATATTTGTATAGCAATTGATATGGATATGTAAAATGGTATTAGAGAGAATATTAAATTATTAAGATGTAGGAAGGATAAAGGAATTGTAGATGGAGAAACAATTTGAATTGTTGATGCAAGAAGGTTTAGAACATACAATCAAGTTGTCACAGGAACAGATGAACCAATTTTATCAGTTTTATCAACTATTGATAAAATGGAATGAAGTAATGAATCTAACTGCTATCACAGAGATGGAGCAGGTTGTGATAAAACATTTTGTAGATAGTCTGGCCTTGGTAAGAGTCTTTAATGATTTAGATGAGAAGTGTACTTCAGTTATTGATGTCGGGACAGGGGCTGGTTTTCCAGGAATTCCTTTAAAGATTGCTTTTCCTGGTTTAAAGATTACTTTGATTGATTCTTTAAATAAGAGAGTCAGATTTTTAGATGAGGCGATTGATAATCTTGGTCTTATGGAAATTGAGGCGGTTCATGGAAGAGCAGAAGATCTGGGAAGGGATAAAAAGTACAGAGAAGTTTATGATTTAGGTGTTTCCAGAGCTGTGGCTAATTTATCTACCTTAGCTGAGTATTGTATGCCATTTGTGAAAGTAGGAGGATATTTTGTTCCTTATAAGTCTGGAAAGATTGAGGGTGAATTGAATCAAGGAAAAGGAGCGATAAAAAAGTTAGGTGGAAGATTGGAACATACTTTTTCTTTTCAACTTCCAAAGGATGATGGGGAGAGATGTCTAGTTAAGATTAAGAAAATAGAATCAATTTCTGGAAGATATCCTAGAAAAGCAGGTCTTCCTGGAAAGGAACCTTTAAGATAATGGATAAAAAGAGAAAATGTTTCACGTGAAACATTTTCTCTTTTAGAAAAGTAAATATGATATCATTTCAAAGTGTAGCAGCAAATATGATCATAACGTTGATAAGATCTTTATACTTAAGTTAAATATGTATAAATGATGGATAAAAATTTTTCAGTTCTTTCTATCTGTGGATACTGCTTGCATTCTGGTATCAATGTATACTCTATTGCACAATTATAATCTATATATTCTTTTAATAAATGTTCCTCATTGTCAATATTTCCGCCACCAATTAAATAAATACTATTATCAATCTTTTTTAATGCATTTACAATATTACAATTTGTATAATTGCAGCGGACACTGGTATAGATTGATTTAGGAGAAAATCCTAAATGAGCAGTTTCGTGACAAATATTAATGTATCGTCTCTTTATATAATTGGAATTTACAAATCCATCTTCAGATAAAGACTTTTCTATGGATTTCTTACTGGAAGCAATATGGTATAACAATGTCCCAATGATTGGAAAATCCAAAATACTTTTATAAAGCTTTGATAGTTTTCCAGGCATATGAGAACAGGAAAGAACACTTTCGGGGTTTACCAAAAGAATTCGATCGAAAAGTTCAGGTGAATTACTGCATGCCATAATAATAAAATTGCTGGAATTGCCAAGAGAAATTACATCTGTCCGATGGCCTATCTCTGATTTTATAAAGTCAGAAATTAACTGAACAAACAAATAATTTGTATAGGTAAAACTTGGTTTTTCAGAACATCCGCATCCTAACAGATCAATGGCATAGACAGTATAGGATTTTGATAGAGATGAAATAACGGAGTTCCATTGATGACTTCCAGAAAACGAATGTAAATCATGAATCAAAAGAAGCGGTTTTCCGGAACCAGATTTTCTATAATAAATATCTCCAAAACGCCAGCAATAGTATTGATAATTTGTTTTTTTTAGTAAATTTTTAGAGGTCGCAGATGTTTTTACGCAGTGATTGATAACACCAGTTATAGATAAAGCACTACTGGATAGAATAAGAGTCGTTAATAATTTGTTTTTTATAGACATAAATTTCTCTCCTCAATCGTTGTTATGAATATAAAATTAGTCTTGTTCAAATAAGGTGTTGTGTCATTTTTAATTTCATTCATAAAGATATATTTCTTTATGAATTGAATTAAAAGGTAGTTCTGTTATCTCTAATAATTTATTATAATGATGTCGGGGTCAAAAGGTCTTTTAACCCCTTTGATACCGGATTGCTTCGCACTTTGTGCTCCCGCAATCCTGGATCCCAAGACCCAAAATCCTCTTGCAAGCAAGCTTGCATCGGATTTTTGATCTTTTGACCCTGGTATCTTATAATTAATTTATAAAATTCCTTACTTAAATTTTATTAGGCTTCTTTTGTGATGTCCTTGCATTGTATATTTAGTATATTCAGAAGGTTACATCTTAGAATTGCAGGAAAAAATATATAATTTTTGAATGACAAGTTTGAATTTCCATCTGCCATGTTTGTCTACGCTCTGCTTCGGTCCATGTGAAACGTGTGTCACTGGCATACAGTATCGTCGGCCAACGATGCTATCTCAGAGTTCGCCCCAGCGAAGCAAGGGTATTGTCTCCTCCTCCGCCTTTCAGGCTGAAAATTCATTCTGTGTCATTTAACTGAAAGTAAATATGTCAGCACGCTAGCCTATCAGATAGTGATTTTTATGGTTGGATACATAATAATTCATGGATTATTTGAATTGTCAATTTTAGATCCTATCATGGAAATATTATAATACATATGATTTACTATGACAACTTTTTATTACAAAAGCATAGGAAAAAAAATAAAAGTGTGATATACTATCCCTTGTATCGGAAAGGAACAGGTATGGGAAGAATAATAGCAATTACAAACCAAAAAGGCGGTGTAGGGAAAACTACGACTGCCATTAATTTATCATCTTGTTTATCAGAGGCAGAGCAGAAAGTTCTTTTGGTGGATTTTGATCCACAGGGAAATGCTACCAGCGGAGTAGGATTAGAAAAGAGTACTTTAAAACAGACAATCTATGAACTTTTGGTGGGAGAGTGTCAGATAGAAGAATGTCTTTGCAGAGATGTACAATATTGTCTGGATGTTCTTCCTTCTAATGTAGATTTATCAGGGGCAGAGATTGAGTTATTGGAATTTGAAAATAAAGAGTCCTTGTTGAAATCTTATTTAAAGGAGATTCAGGCATTTTATGATTACATACTTATTGATTGTCCTCCATCCTTAAATATACTTACGATTAATGCATTGACAGCTGCGGATACTGTATTAATTCCAATTCAGTGTGAATACTATGCCTTGGAAGGGTTGAATCAGGTATTAAAGACAGTAAACTTAGTAAAGAAGAAGTTGAATCCCCTTTTAGAGACTGAGGGGGTTGTATTCACCATGTATGATGCAAGAACAAATCTTTCTCTTGAAGTTGTGGAAAGTGTAAAGAAAAATTTGAGTCAAAAGATATATAAAACTATTATACCGAGAAATGTAAGATTAGCAGAGGCTCCGAGCCATGGTATGCCGATTAATTTATATGATTCCAGATCAACAGGTGCAGAAAGTTATCGTTTATTGGCAGCAGAGGTGATGAGTAGAGGGGAGGATATTTGATGGCGAAACGAACAGGATTGGGAAAGGGCTTAGGTGCGATTTTTGGTGAGGATGTTGTAGAGAATCAGGATAATGTTTCACGTGAAACATATAGAAAGCAGTCAGAATCCAATTCTACGAAAGAGGAAGCCACAGGAAAAGAATATATGATAAAGATGTCTCTAATTGAACCTAACTCTGGACAGCCAAGAAAGGCATTTGATTCAGAGGCAATTCAAGAATTGGCAGATTCCATAAAAAAGTATGGCGTATTACAACCGTTGCTGGTTCAAAAGAAGGGTGACAGATACGAAATTGTTGCAGGCGAAAGGCGTTGGCGTGCAGCAAAGGAAGCAGGGTTAAAAGAAGTCCCTGTGGTCATCAGAGAATATACAAAGCAACAATCTATGGAAATTGCATTGATTGAAAATGTTCAGAGAGAAGACTTAAATCCAATTGAGGAGGCTATGGCATATCAGCAATTGATGCACGAATTTGAGTTGACTCAGGAAGAGATCGCAGAAAGAGTTTCAAAAAATAGAGTAACCATCACAAATAGCTTACGCCTACTAAAATTAGATAAACGTGTCCAAGAAATGTTGATTCAAGGATTAATCACTGGAGGACATGCCCGAGCCTTATTGTCATTGGAGGACATGGAACAGCAATATCAGATCTCTTTAAAGGTAATTGGAGAAAAGTTAAGTGTCAGAGAAGTAGAAAAATTGGTGAAAGCATTAGGAAAGCCCAAAAAGGCAGCAAAGGAAAAAGAACGAGAAGAAGAGCAGGATTTAAGTATTATTTTTAGGGATCTGGAAGAACGTATGAAACAGGTCATGGGAACAAAAGTTATTATCAATAAGCGAGACCGCAACAAAGGAAAAATAGAGATTGAGTACTACTCTGAAGCAGAATTGGAAAGACTTGTAGAGCTGATTGAATCTATACACTAGACTGGAGATAAATATGGAAAATAGTATGTTAGCTAGCTGGCCTATCGATCCAGCAGTGGTTATCATAAGCTTAGGAGTTATTACAATACTTCTTTTAATCATAACAATTATCTGTATTTTGCAGACCAACAAGCTATATAGAAGATATGACTATTTTATGAGGGGGAAGGATGCAGAGTCACTGGAAGGGATTATCTTAGGACAGATTGATGAAATTAAAGAGTTAAGAAATCAGGATAAGATCAACAAAGATGTTATTCGGAATTTGTCAAGGAATGTAAAAGGCTCATATCAGAAATTCGGAATGGTAAAATATAATGCATTCAAAGGGATGGGAGGTAATCTAAGTTTTGCTATAGCTCTACTGGACTTAAATAATACAGGATTTATTTTGAATTCTGTGCATAGCAGAGAAGGCTGCTATCTTTATATTAAAAGTGTAGAGAAGGGAGAAACAGATATTTCCTTGGGAATTGAGGAAAAAGAGGCATTGGAGCAGGCCTTGGGATATTAAATATGAAATAACTTATTGACGTTAATACGTTAACTTGATATAATCTAAAACGTAGTTCATTTTGAATACGATATATGGAAATAAAAGGAGGAGACTAAGATGTCATATGTAGATGAAATCTATGAGAGAGTTGTGAAACAGAATCCAGGTGAGCAAGAATTTCATCAGGCAGTAAAAGAGGTTTTGGATTCTTTAAGGCTGGTGATTGATGCGAATGAAGAGAAGTATAGAAAGGCAGCGTTGCTGGAACGTCTGGTAGAACCGGAAAGGATCATCTCATTCCGTGTTCCGTGGGTAGATGATGCAGGCAATGTTCAGGTAAATAAGGGATATCGGGTACAGTTTAATAGTGCTATTGGACCATACAAGGGAGGGCTTCGTCTCCATCCTTCTGTAAACCAGAGTATTTTAAAGTTTCTTGGCTTTGAGCAGGTATTTAAAAATTCCTTAACCGGACTTCCAATCGGAGGAGGCAAAGGTGGTTCTAATTTTGACCCCAAGGGGAAATCTGATAGAGAGGTTATGGCATTTTGCCAAAGCTTTATGACAGAGCTTTCTAAGTACATTGGTGCTGATCAGGATGTACCTGCAGGAGATATCGGTGTAGGCGGAAGAGAGATTGGATATATGTATGGGCAGTACAAACGTCTGACTGGATTATATGAAGGGGTTCTGACAGGAAAGGGATTGACCTATGGCGGATCCTTGGCACGTACACAGGCAACAGGTTATGGCTTGGTTTATATTCTGGATGAAATGCTGAAGCATAATGGGAAGGAACTTGCTGGAAAGACTGTTGTGATTTCTGGCTCTGGTAATGTGGCTATCTATGCTACAGAGAAGGCACAGCAGTTAGGCGCAAAGGTTGTGGCTTTAAGCGATTCCAACGGATATGTATATGATAAAGACGGAATCAAGTTGGATGTTGTAAAACAGATTAAGGAAGTGCGCCGTGGAAGAATTAAAGAGTATGCAGATGAAGTTGCAGGTGCAGCTTACACGGAGGGCAAAGGAATCTGGAGTGTTCCGTGTGATGTGGCTCTCCCATGTGCAACCCAGAATGAGTTAAATCTGGAGGATGCAAAGACATTGAAGGCCAATGGTTGTTTCGTAGTAGCAGAAGGTGCTAATATGCCGTCAACAAGAGAGGCTACGGATTTCTTCCTGCAGAATGGAATGCTGTTTATGCCAGGTAAAGCGGCAAATGCAGGCGGTGTTGCAACATCCGCTTTGGAGATGAGCCAGAATAGCCAGAGACTTTCCTGGACATTCGAGGAAGTAGATGCAAAACTGAAGGATATTATGGTAAATATTTATGCGAAGGCAGCGGATGCCGCAGAACGTTATGGTGTTCCTGGAAATTATGTGGCAGGTGCCAATATAGCTGGATTTGAGAAAGTGGCAGAGGCTATGATGGCACAAGGCGTGTGCTGATAAATAATTTTTCAAAAGATAAAGAATGAATCATAGGGAAAAGGCCATCCGACAGGAAGGTCTTTCTCTTTTTTATAGCTTTTGGAAACAGAAAGATGTATGGCTGTAGTACTTATTTCATAAAAGCTTTGGAAAAATGTATTGACGAAAAGGATATCTTTTCGTATAGTAGAAAGGTAAATCTTCTAAAGTCTACCTAGAAGAAAGATAACAATAAAACAGTTTGAACAGAGGGAAAAGAAGGTGAGAGCATGCACAAATTTTTACGCACAGTAGGATTTAGCTTATATCAGAAAAAACATGATATACAGAAACTGCTTCAGGATCTGACCGAACAGGCGGAATCTTCACAAATCTGGAAACTACAGCTTGACAGTGAGACCAATCTGTGCAGAGTGCGTGCAGAGATGGCACCAGATATGGGAATTGATATTTATGGAGAGATGGATGAATTCGGCACCATAAAACCAGAATATTATGTTCCCTATTTGTTAAGTCATGACATGTCTTCAGAGGCAGATTGCTCCATACAAAGACATACAGAAAAGGAGACTTATGCAGGCCTTCTTGATGAATATCGGGTTGGTATTTCACTTATATATTATCTGGAAAATTTAATGGAATACCAAGAAAGGGTTTTACAAAAGAACTCTACAGAAACGAGTAGTGTAAATCTGGCAGGGCTCTGTATCAGCGGAAAAATTTTGCTTCCTATAAAAAAGAACACCAATCAGAAGGAAATGGCAAAGGTGGCTTCCAAGGAAAGAAACAGTCTGTTGGAAGCGGCAAAGAATGGCGATGAAGATGCTATGGAGATGCTGACTCTGGAGGATATTGATTTGTACTCCCAAATTTCTCGAAGGGTCACAAAAGAAGACATTTACTCAATCATTGATACCAGTTTCATGCCAGCGGGAATTGAGTGCGATCAATATTCTGTTATCGGAGATATCTTATCGATTGATAAAAAGAAAAACAGACTTACTGATGAAGAAGTCTATGATATGAAGCTGGAGTGCAATGACATGATCTTCCATATAGCTATCAACAGTCAGGATTTAGTAGGAGAGCCAGAAGTAGGAAGACGCTTTAAGGGGCAAATCTGGATGATAGGAACCGCCAAATTCAAGACTTGACGAAACGATGATATTTGGTTATAATAAAGAATAGGGTTGCAAAAATGATTTGGTTTCTGATGCTGCTGATTCATGATAGAAGTTTAATTATCAAAAATTTCAGAATAGATATTTTTGGAAGTAAGGGAACTAGCTCATTATATCGTTTTATACATGTTTTTGTAGCTTAGCTGGATAGAGTGTACGCCTCCCAAAATCCTGGTCATCAAAATCCATGGAGGTAAAAAAGTTCTTTTCATAAACTTCATATCGTTTGAGTCCTCGTAGCTCAGCTGGATAGAGCACACGCCTCCTAAGCGTGGGGTCGGAAGTTCAAATCTTCTCGGGGACGTTTAAATGCCGTAACTTCAAGGGTTGCGGCATTTTTGTCCCTCCAGGGATTTAGGTGTAACCTCCTTTCGTTGCCATATTTTCGATCTGCCGCCTGTGGGGAAGTCCTAAAAGGAATCGAACCATCTGGCGGGAAAAACAAGGTCTGCGAAACACTGCTGAATTGAAATTTGATGTTGACAAATCTTCAAATTACCTATAAGATGATAGCAAGAAGAAGCGAGTTTGTTACCGTATAGCTTATCGCTCAAGCGGCTTACCCGTTTCTTTTTTTATGTTTACGAAATCGT
Source organism: uncultured Hungatella sp. (assembly GCA_947425205.1). Taxonomy (GTDB): domain Bacteria; phylum Bacillota; class Clostridia; order Lachnospirales; family Lachnospiraceae; genus UBA3402. The sequence continues at coordinate 145,343 of CANDZL010000001.1, forward strand.
ACAGATACAGTTTTCCATCCTGGGCATGACGAATCGGTAGAACGGCCTGGAATACATTGAATTGTTCCAGTTCTTGATTATCATTATAAACTAGAAGCGCAAATTTTATTTTCTATAATTTTGTTACCAAGAGAAGGATTAAGTTGTTGTTTTTCAAATCAGGTACAGACAAAGCTGTTTGGGAGGTATCATGAAAGGATTTAAGCGACAAAATCAATTGTTGTCCCTTTGTGGTCTGAATTGTGGACTTTGCCCCATGTTTTTGAACAAAAACTGCCCTGGCTGCGGTGGAGGGGAAGGAAATCAGTCGTGCAGGATCGCAAGGTGCAGCATGGAGCACAGAGGAGTAGAATACTGCTGTCAATGCAATGAGTATCCATGTGAAAAATATGAGCATGTTGATGATTTTGATTCCTTTATTACACATCGTAACCGAAGGGATGATCTGGAAAAGGTCCGGCAGTTTGGGGTCGAAACTTATAATACAGAGCAGATGGAAAAGATTAAAGTATTGGATATATTATTGTCCAGCTATAATGACGGCCGTAAAAAGACCTTTTTTTGCGTTGCAGTAAACCTTTTAAATCTGCAGGAGCTTAAGGAGGCACTCAGAGAAATCGAGAGCAGACCGGATATGAAAACCTTCACGCTCAAAGAGAAAAGCGCTTTTGTTGCAGGGATACTTCAGGAGATTGCATCCCGTAGAAAGATTGACCTGAAGCTGCACAGGAAAAAATGATAATCAGGGTGTAGCACTCATTTGTATCAGAGAATGACAACAATAAAAAAGGATCAGAAAAAGCTAAGTGGAAAAGACCTGGCATTGCAGCAGGATTTTGGTTGGCTTATGAATCGATGGTTCTCTGGACGAGTATGTCATAGAAGTTGTGGAAGAGATGAAAATGGTGATAAAATGCTTCTTTGCTTCCGGCATGACAATGGAAGAAGTTTCTGCTAAAATGGGTGTTTCCATTTAGGACTTAACAAAACGTTTAAACAAGCTAATATATGGGTGTACGAATAAATCATTCTTATTTGTTTCTTTCAGATATAGCATTCATTTCCTCCGTAAACTTAACCACTGTCTGATCGGTTTCCTTTTACCTTCCTCCGTTCCTTTTACCACCATTGAATGATTTTTGAAAGACCTGAAGGCTGAAGGCAAAAGTCTCCTCAAGCTTTCTCAAAATCCATCTACGAAATAATAATAAAAAAGTTCGTTTATCTTAAGATGTTTTCGTAGTCATTGAGAGATGGCTATGATAGAATAGATAAAAAATTTACAGAAATATTGGATAAGCAGATGAGGGGATTTGGCGGATGTCGGTTGAATATCGGGTAGGCCGATCCAAAGGCCAATGGAGGAAACGATATAAAACTTTAAATGGGAAGCAGGATCACATTCCGTATTTCGAGGCTTGTCGAGAGTGGTCAATAAGGTAATAATAAATAAAACTACCAGAAAGGAAAACATCCGTGAAAGCAGATAAAAGGCAAAAGCATTGGAAGCAAAAATATTTATTCGTTGTGACGATCGCTCTGTTTATTCTGGCAGCGATTCTGTATGGAGTACAAAACGGTGGGGAAAATAACAAAGGCGGGGACATTCTTGCTGAGGCAAGTCCAGATACAAGCGCCTTTCAGATGTACTATTTTGATGGAGAAACCGTTGTGGTCAGGACATTGTATGATAAAGGTGAGGAGGAAGAATTCATAAAAAAAGTTAATGCAATTCCTCTCCAGGAGACAGAGGAAAGCGCCCTCTCCCAGATGGCCATTCCTTTTTATGGGTTCTGGATCGGTGATAAAAACGGCCATGACATTTCTGTGGCGGCATCCGGAGGCGTCTGGCTTAAAAATGACGGGGCGGTTTTTTATGGGGACACAGATTTGCTTCTTTTGTGGGAACAGTTGAATGGTAATGATGAGGATATCTGGAATGTCCTGAATTTTCCCAATGCAGGACGTCTGTCTGCATATCACACATTCTTTTTGCTGAAAGCAGATGATCAGACGATAAAAGGCCCAGAGGGTTTGACTATGACCATCGAGGATATTGGAACAAGTGAAATTGCGGTACAGATTATGAACAACAGCGGGGAAGAATTTTCCTATGGAGAATATTTTTCTCTTCAAAAACAGATAGACGGCCAGTGGTATACAATACCGATAAAGGAGGATAATGTTGGGTTCCAGGATATTGCCCATATCCTTCCAGATGGAGAGAGCGCCGGCGAATCCTATAATCTTGGCATATACGGCACGCTGGAACCGGGGGTATACCGGCTGGTGGTGGAAACACTGAGCTCTGAGTTTCTGGTAGACCACGAAAGGAAGCTTAATATCCGTTGACAGGGATATATGGTTAAGTAGAAAGATATTATGCGTATATATAAAAGTTTCGTTCATAGAACTAACCAAAGTAATGACAATGTTACAGGAATTATGAAAGGAGATAACCTATGCTTCACATTGAACATTTTTCTAAAACCTATCCCGGCGGGAAAAAGGCTGTGGATGATCTGACTCTTCACGCCCGGCCCGGCCAGATCTATGGGTTCATCGGTCACAACGGAGCAGGCAAAACCACCACCCTTCGGGCTGTGGCAGGGGTGATGGACTTCACCGAAGGAACCATCACAATTGATGGCCATGATATTAAGAAGGAGCCTGTGGAGGCAAAACGCGTTACTGCTTTTCTTCCGGATAATCCAGATCTCTATGAGTTTATGAAAGGAATTGATTATCTTAATTTTATTGCTGATCTGTATGGCATTTCTGCGGATCAGCGTACTGTCGATATTGGTAAATATTCCGGTGCCTTTGAGCTTACGGATAATCTGGGCTCCCCTATTGGCAGCTACTCCCATGGGATGCGACAGAAGCTGGCCCTGATCTCTGCTTTTATCCGGAGGCCCAGACTGCTGATATTGGATGAGCCATTTGTAGGTTTGGATCCTTCAGCTGCCCACGTAATGAAAGGCTATCTGTCAGAGTTATGCCAAAGCGGGGCAGCAGTATTTTTTTCTACGCATGTACTTGAGGTGGCTGAAAAGCTGTGCGATCAAATTGCTATTATTAAAAATGGAAAACTGGTGCGAAGCGGTTCCACGGCAGAATTGGTGGGAGATTCATCCCTGGAGAATGTATTTCTGGAACTGGAGGGAGAGCGATGAAACTATTTTTTGTCCTGTTGAAAGTCAGCATCCGCTCTATGCTTCTTTCCTCAACCAATTCCAGGGGACGCAGTAAGAAAAAAGCGGCTACAGGAATGGGGGCTGTCTTTCTCATTGCCTTTCTAGGACTGTATCTGTCCGGAATATACAGTTATATATTGATGAAGGCGCTGGCACCATCGAATATGGAAGTGTTGGTATTTATATTCATGGGTATGGTTGCACTGGTGGGAGGACTTTTGTTTACCACGTTTGCGGTGAAGGGTGTAGTCTTTGGCGGAAAGGACAATGATCTGCTGTTGAGTATGCCAGTGCCCACAACCATGCTGATGGCCAGCCGGGTAACTGCCATCTATCTGGAGAACCTGCTGTTTTCCATTTTCGTTTTGGTTCCTGCCGGGGTAATCTGTATTTTTCTGACACAGAACGGTGTGGGACACAGCCTGCTGTTCTGGATACGGCTGGGAATCGGGGTGTTGTCCCTCCCGCTGCTGGACACGGCACTTTCCGTGCTATTGGGGGCGCTGGTGGCATTTCTGTCTGCCCGGCTGTCCCGTGGAGCGCTGGGGCAGAATATTGTGATGGGAATATTTATGGCTGCAATATTCTACTTCTCGTTTCACCTTAGCGGCATGATCAACGGTCTTGCTGAGAATGTGGCTGGGGTGAAAAATTCTCTTACCTGGGCAACGCCTGTACTGTGGATGGGAGAAGGCATTATGGGAGACTGGAAAAAGCTGTTGGCTTTTGTCCTGTGTTGTGTGTTCCCCTTTGCTGTGGTGGTCTTTGGCCTTGGTCGGATATACCGTCAGGCGGTAACCGCCTTTGCCGTACAGTCCGTTCAGAGCAATTACAGGTTTTCGGCACAGACTGCCTCAGGACAAAAGAAAGCCCTGCTGAAAAAGGAAATGCAACGCTTTTTTGGCACACCTATGTACTTCTGGAATGCTGGTATGGGGCTGATTATGTTGCTGGCTGCAGGGGTAGCTTCCTTGATTATGCGAGATAAACTGCTGGCTTATCTAGAAATAGCCGGGGCTCCTATGCCGCTGCTGCCTATGGCAGGGGCCGTGATTGGTTTTTGCCTCTGTACATGCCCCATTGTTGCTCCTTCCATTAGCCTGGAAGGGAAATACCTTTGGATATTGCGGGAATCACCAATCGAGGAAAGTTCCCTGATTTGGGTTAAGGTTGGTTTTCAATTACTGCTGACTCTGCCCTGCACGGTCATCGCTGGGATCTGCTTTTCTGTTGCTCTTGGTTTTCCTTTGTGGCAGGGAACGGTTCTGCTTATTGCCACACTGCTTTTTGCCATAGGACATGCTGCCTTTGGAATGCTTATGGGCCTGTACTTTCCGAAGCTTGATGCGGTGAATGAAACCGTAGTTATCAAGCAGTCTATGGCCACAGTGCTGGCAATGTTCGCTTCTATGGCGGTATTGGGGATGGCAGCAGGATTATATTATTGGGGTGGCAGAATAACTCAGTGGATGGCACTGGCGCTCCCTATGGGATTATTCGCTTTGTTTGCGGCAGTATGTATTATGGTTCTTATGAGAAAAGGGCCGTCACTGTTAAGAAGACTGTAAGTCAAGCCCTGGCAGTCTGATCGAAAAGGATTATCCCTATATAGCCTGAAGCAGGATAGCTTGATGAGAGATATCCTGCTTTTTTAATGTCAGAACGAAAGGGAAAAGTCAAGGCACCCCGGATATTCCTTGGTAGTATTTTTTAGGTGAACAGCCGAAGGATTTCTTGAATATCTTGCTGAAGTAATGTTGGTCACTGAATCCGGAAAGTTCGGCGATGTCTTTGATTTTATACTTACCGGTTTGCAGCAATTGGCAGGCATGATTTAACCGTATATCCATCAGATAGTCCTGAAACGAAACTTCCGCCACTTCCTTAAACAGCAGGCTTAAATAACAGTAATTCATGTGCTTTTGCTGTGCAATCTCACCCAATGAAATTTTGGTGGAAAAGTTCTCCTGAATATATGCCTTTACTTCTTCTATCAACGCTATGCGTGGATCGCCTTCTTCGGGAAGCGGTCCAGCATTTTCAAAAAAGTATGTTAACAATTCCTTCAGAAAGTCAATCCAATCCCACACAGATGAAAAATGATAAATTTCGGCAGGCATTTGCATAGACTGATTCAGATGCAGGGCAGAATGATCACCTAACAAAACAAGGATTTTCAGATAAAGATTCTGCAGTGCCTTGTAAGAAAGAAAGGAGTCTCCAATGGAACGGTACATGGATTTCAGCACATACTCCAATCGGTTCTGATCTTTGCGGGCTATGATATCGTTAAGATCGGATAAAAAAGAGAAATCCATTTTGTTGCAGGTAAATGCAGCAATATCCGAAGAATAAATCATGCTTTTGTTAGGGCAGAGAATACGGTGTTTCATACAAAGGACGGCTTCGTGAATGGCAGCATTAAGGTCAGAACTGACTGCGCTGATGCCAAAGGTGTATTGATAGGGCATAAGATAACTGATTTCTGTGCGCAGAGAAGACTCCAGCAACCGGATAAACGTATTTCCTTTTATCTCATCCCTCTCTTGTGGAAAATATAGGGCAATCAGAAACTCGTTATAGCGGTTTTCGTAATAAATCAGGTTTTCACCCAGGACAAATCTAGGAAACTGCCTGGTCATGTGTTCCTCCAGAATATCCAGGGAGAGTGAGCAGGAGACATCCAGATAAAGATAATATGCCTGAAACGATCCGCTGCCAGTATAGGAGTGGAATAACTGGCTATAGTCGGGGGCAGCCTGTGTCAGAATATCAACCGCTGTGGAATGCAATGTTTTGCGCTGCTTTACCTTCTTTATTGCTTCCAATGCATTGCGGTGAATCTTGGTTTGTTCAATCTGGAAGATGCATTTTTCCAACGCCTGATTCAGGCTGGCGCTATCAATGGGTTTCAGAAGGTAATCTACGACACCCAGCCTGATAGCTTCTTTGGCATAGGAAAAATCATTGTAGCCACTGATAATGACAATTTTCGTGTCAGGAAGAAATTCCAGCAGTTTGCTGCTGAAGGCCAACCCATTCATTCCATCCATATGAATATCGCACAGGACAATATCCGGATGTTTGGACAAGGAGGTATTGAGCGCCTCTTTGGCGCTTGATTCCTGGAATATCTCCTGGAACGTATAGGGGCCTTTTTTGAGTTTGCTGATGATACCAAGCCGGATCCACTCTTCATCATCTACGATAAGTACAGACAACATAGAAAATCCTCCTTTCTCGAACATTATGGCTAAATGGTGTTTTGACATAGTTATTTTCCGGCATCTGCATGGGAAAGGTAAGGGAGACAGATGGTAACACATGTACCTTCTTTCAGGCCAGCGGTAACAGAAAGACCATATTCCGATCCGCAGCAGTTTACGATCCGCTGATGCACGTTTGTAAGTCCTATGGAATCTTTTGTCTGGATCATCTGGGATGAGACTGACCTTGCAAGATCCTGATTTAAGGCAGCCACTTGCTGGGATTCCATACCGACTCCATTATCTGAGACATAGAGAAACAACCTTTGACCGGAAACAGTTTCCCCTGTAACCGATACCTGGCTGCAAACGTTTTGGGATCCTTTAAACCCGTGGGTTAAAGAATTCTCTACAATAGGCTGCAATATAAATTTTGGCACAGAAAGAGAATACAACTCTGGCGCTAACTGAATTTGAAATTTGATCTGGTTCCGAAAACGGATACGTTCAATGGAAAAATAAGTTTCCAGATGAGCCAGTTCATCGGACAGGGGAACCATATGTTCTGGTTTTAAATTATAACGGAACATATGAGCCAAAGATGTGGCAATGGTCTGAACCTCAGGAATATCCTGCACTTCAGCAATGGCTTCAATAGTCTGGAGCGTGTTGTAGAGAAAATGCGGATTAATCTGGTATGTGAGGCTCTGAAGCTGAGCTGACTTTAGGAGCAGCTGTTGTTCATACACATTGGTGATCAAATTATCGATTTTTTCCGTCATATGATTGAAACCAACGTATAGTTCCCTGATATCATCATCATGACATGCGCCTTCATCCAGTCTGAGTTTAAAATTTCCAAGTCCCACAAACTGCATATTTGACGTTAGCTGCTTGAGAGGGAAAAGCATTCGCCTTAATAACCCAATGGTAAGCATTCCAAAGAGAAACAGGATCACAATGACAATACCCAAGATCGGTATCAAGGTGGAACGCAATGCATAAGACAGGTACGTAGGCGACGGCTCAATATAAACAGTAAATCCTGAATAAGGGGAACGGTTGGACAATAATTTATCCGGTGAAGCAAGCTCCTCGATGGGATGGCCATATTCCTCCATGTTGGTGGAGGCTATCACAATATGATCGGTATCCGTCAGACGAATCGATAAAACAGGTCCGTTGTGGCTGTTTTTGGTTTCTCTGGTAATACTTTGAAGATTTCTCTTTAAGAGCCTTTGAAACTCGCTGCTGTCGGCATAAACAACCACATAGGCGATGACCTCTTTGCTAAAAAGATCTTTCAATGGCCTGACGATCATCAACGACTGAAAGCTTCCGTAAAAAATGTTTGGAGAATGGATCGGAGTGATAAGGAACTGATTCCGTTTGTCGATTTCGTCCTTATGATCCAGAATCCACGGATCGGAGAATAAATCCGTATTGATCGGAAGAGAAGAACCGCCTCCTTCAAAAAGATATTCACCATCTTTAGCATGGAAGGAGGTATAAAAAATACCTTCTGTAACAGACAGGCTGTTCATAATGATAGCAGTCTGTTCACGGTCATGCTGAAAATCCTGTACGGTATAATCCGGACGTTGAGACCGTATAAGGATATTCTGTATATCCACATGGTTAAGAAGCATGCGGTTGATCTGGCTGGCATTATAAATTGTAGTATCGATTCCGGAAGTTAAATTATCCAGCAGATTGTTGAGGTAAGATTCATTTTCATCCCTGATCAATCCGGAAATATGGGAAATCAGTACGCTGCTGCAGCAAACTGAAATCAAGAGAGAGATGAGCAGGCACAGAGCTGTCAAGCGGAACGAAATTGTATGAGTGTGTATATGTAAAAGCCGGTGATGTCTCTCCATATCAATAATCTCTCTTTCTTAAACACAGGCAAACATGCTTTTATACTTGGGAAAGCGTTATGATGTATTGTTTATTATAGTAGACGTAAAATGGCTTGTCCAGTCCTTTATTCAAAATATTTGTATAATATCATTAAAAATATATTCTTTAAACACATAAATTTGTATTATTTTTACAAAAATGGATGTTTTAGGAGAGAAATACAAAGATAATACAAAGAAAGAAAAAACAAACAGGAGTATTCGCTGCTAATTGGATGAAAATAAAATAATGTACAAAAAATATGCAAAGAAACAACATTTACTATACATAATAACCATACTATAATCTCTATAAAATAAAAAGAGAAAGGAGGAGTCATGATGAATACCAAAAGAGTATGGAATCCATATCGCATAAAAAGAGAATTGTCTTATATTTCTCTATATCTTCCGGCCCTGTTGTTATTTTTGTTATTTGTCATTTGGCCTTTGCTTCAGGCGATTTACTTTAGCCTGACAGACTGGGATGGCATTTCAGCAACCTATCATTTTCAGGGGATTAAAAACTATAAGACTTTTTTTCAGGATACGTATGTGCTTCGCAGCACAATGGCGACAATGAAATATACGATTACAGTGACCATACTGCAAAATGTAGTAGCTCTGATGTTGGCGTTGGCATTAAATCAGAAGTTTCGTTCCCGTAATTTATTAAGAACAGTGTTCTTTATGCCGTCGTTGTTCAGCTCCCTGGTAGTGGGATATATCTGGAGCTTTATGTTTTCTGATCCGGTGATGAAAGCAGGAAAGGCGCTGGGACTTAGCGTTCTTGGCAATAATATATTGGGAAATGAGAAATGGGCGATATTTGCGGCTGCATTTGTGACTGTATGGAGAAGCGCCGGATGGACCATGATGATCTATCTTGCAGGCCTTCAGAATGTGCCTCAGGAACTTTGTGAAGCGGCAGCAGTGGACGGCGCTGGTTATTGGAGACAGTTAAGACATATTATGCTGCCTATGCTTGCTCCCACATTTACGATCAACTTTATTCTGGTATTTGAGAGAAGCCTGAAAGATTTCGACTCCATTTTTGCTTTGACGGCGGGAGGGCCGGGAGATTCGACAACGACGATTGCCTTGCATATCTATCGCGAATCATTCTTTTATTCAAGAGGCAGCTATGGTACGACAATCGGGGTAATGTTATTTGCTGTGATGGTTATCCTTACCCTCATCCAACTGAAATTCTTCCAGAAAGGAGAGGAGAAACTTGAATAGAAAAAGGAACGTATGGCTGTTGGCAATGATTATGATTGGAATCGCCGCACTGTTTGCCGTACCTATCTATACATTGGTTACCATTGCCATGAAAACAAGCAGAGAGCTTATCTGGTCTCCTCTGGCTCTTCCGGAGTCAATATACCTGAAAAACTTTAAAGATGCATGGGAGCTTTTGAATCTGGAGGTTGTTTATAAAAACAGTTTGATCGTCACATCGGTATCGGTTATGATACGTATTTTATTTGCATCCATGGCTGCATTTACACTGGCCAAGAGAATAAACAGGGTCAACCGTTTTCTGTATGTGCTGTTCCTTTCTGGCCTGATGGTACCGATTTATACCATATTGGTGCCCCTTCTTCGGCTCATCAAGAATATGGGACTGATGAATTCCCATATGGGCCTGATCGTTGTATATATTGCCATGGGTATGCCCTTTGCTATCTTCATGCTGACCGGTTTCATAAAGTCTATTCCAGATGAATTGCTGGAGGCAGCTGTACTGGATGGCTGCTCGGTATACCGTATGTTTTGGACAATTGTATTTCCGCTTTTAAAGTCAGCAGTCACTACATTATTTATTTTGGATTTCCTTGGTGTCTGGAATGATTTCCTGTTGCCAATGCTGACACTGTCCAATAACTCGCTGAAGACAGTGACAGTGGCAATGTATAATTTTTATGGAGAATTCGGTACACGATGGGAGATGACCTTTGCAGGATACACATTGGCAATTATCCCTATTGTGATCGTATACCTGATTCTGCAAAAGCATATTGTTGAAGGCATTATGATCGGCGCGGTGAAAGGATGAGACGATGAACAGGAAAAATTCAATGCAATTACCCTATGGTGCGGTATATTTCAGAAAATCCAATCCTCCCAGAGAGGACTGGGAACGTGATTACGCCCAGGCGAAGAAAGATGGCTATAATATCTTCCGTCATTGGTTTATGTGGGGAGCCATAGAAATAGCCCCCGGTGTATATGACTGGGAAGATTATGACAGGCAGATGGAACTGGCAGACCAATATGGAATAAAAACCATAATTGCAGAAATCACCACAAGCATTCCGGAGTGGGTCTTTACCCGCTATCCAGAGGCTCTTTGCCAGGATGCATACGGGCAGAAAGCAAAAAGCCAGATGGGAGTGAGCTGTGCAACAGGCGGATTTTATGAAGGCCTCTGCCTGGATTCTGGGACAGGCCGCCAGCTGACAGGGAATTTCTTAAAAGAGTTGGCAAGGCGGTATAAAGGGCATCCGGCGTTGCAAGGATATGATGTATGGAATGAATGCAATTATTCCCATGAATTTTGTTACTGCGAAGATACAAAGAACGCGTTTCGCGTGTGGTTGCAAAAGAAATATAAGACACTGGATATGCTGCAGAAAATATGGTGCCGCTATAGTTATACCAGTTGGGATGATGTGCAGCCACCTCCAAAGTTGGCTCTCTATGGGGAGTGCAATGACTGGCTGGAATTCCGAAAAGAAAATGCATACCGCCATATGAAGTGGAAAATAGACCTTATCCGAAAAGAAGACCCGGATTGCCAGATAACAGCCCATGGAACGGCGCAGAGCCTGGAAAATATGGCAATGGGAGGTTCCGACGAATGGATGGCGGCGAAGGATGTAGAAGTGTATGGCCTTACCTTCGTTCAGACCAGAAAAGGAAATGAATCCTATAAACAGTGGAGCGCCCTGGATATGGCCAGATCCGGCGCGAGAGGGAAAGACTTTTGGCATGCAGAATCACAGGGAGGACATCTCTGGTATCAGCCACAGACACTTGGAAGATCCAGGGAAGACGGCAGGATCACAGAACCTGAGGATATCAGGCAATGGAATATAACTACCCTGGCAGGCGGGGCCCGAGGCATTCTCTGCCCTCGATGGAGGCCACTGCTGGATGGGCCGTTGTTTGGAGCCTTTGGCCCTTATGGAATGGATGGACAGCCTACGCCTCGCTCAGAGATGACAGCACAGATTGCGAAATGGTCCAATTCCCCTGAACAGAAAGAACTTCTGGAGGCGGTTCCTGTACAGGGGGAGATTGGAATATTGATCATACCAGAGACTCAGAGAGGAACGTTCTTACTGTCAAAGTTTGGAGTAAAGGACAGCTATGCAGCGGCGGTGACAGGCGTATATCGGGCATTTTTGGAACTTGGTTATCAACCGGACTATGTGCATATCGACGATTTGGATAAATATGAGAAGGTTTATCTGCCGATTCCGATTATGTTGAATCCGTCTACAGCAAGAAGGCTGGCTGACTGGGTTAAAAAAGGCGGGATGCTGATCAGTGAAGGGTGTCCCGGCTATTTGGATGAACATTGCCATGTAGGAGCCATTCAGCCTAATCTTGGTTTGGATCAGTTGTTCGGCGTACAGGAGGCATATGTGGAATTTACCCAGGATCTGTTGCAGAATGAAGCCATGACCTGGGAAGGCCGTATATTTTATGGCGGAGAATATCTGCAAAGTTATAACCTGAAGGGAGCCCGCGAACTGGTAAAAGGAAAGGATAACCGAACGCTTATAGCAGAGAATAAGTATGGACAGGGAACGGCGCTTTTGATTGGTACCAGCCCAGCTCTTGGATATGCCAACCATCCGGAAAGTGAGCAAAAAGAGTTCTTCCGGTGGATTGCCCAAAAAGCAGGGCTGGCAGCCAACGCAGCATGCGACAATCCCAACGTACATGCCCGAATTCACTCAGATGGTACCAACGTATTTTTATGGCTGATTAACGAGGATCATTCCATTCAGAATACAAGGATACGATTTGACGGAACCTATACCTGTAATGGAATCGAAACCTTTTATTGGCAAGGAGGCACGCTTACCATAGAAAATGGGGAGGTTCAGGCAAGGCTGGAAGGCCGGAATGCGATCATAGGGAAACTAAAATGTGAAGGAAAGAATAAACGGATTTGAAACAGCTGGCAGGCAAAGCAGCTGGGAAAAATATAATGAAAAAAGAAAAGGAGAGAAACGTATGAAAAGAAGAATGGCATCGATTTTGCTTGCTGTCTGTATGGCGGCTGTGCTTGTAGGCTGCAGCGGCTCTTCGGCAGCACCTGAGACAACTGGAGGAAAAGAGAAAACGGAAACAACAGGGACATCTGCAGAAAAAGAGGAAGCGAAAGCATCTGAAGTGGCTGATGGGGAAAAGATCACATTGCAGTATATGACTCTATCAGATGGTAAGCTTTTAGAAGCGGAACGTCATATCATTAAAAACTATATGGAGAAAAATCCTAATGTTTCCGTTGAAATTACATCGGTAGCAGGTGTAGATACGTTTATTACTGCGTTGAAGGCTAAATTTGCTGCTGGGGAGGAACCGGACCTTTACATGTTCCAGGCAGGTACACGTATCCGTGAGTTTGCACAGGCCGGCCTGTTAAAAGATATTACAGATGAACCTTATATGGATTGCTATCTTGAAGAGGACAAGGCATTTAATGAACTTAATGGAAGAATATACGGTGTACCTATGCGTTTTGAATGGACCGGTCTGTATGTAAACCAGGAAGTATTGGCTCAGTATCCTGGTGTAACGATTCCCACAAATTTTCAGGAACTGTTGGCAGCATGTCAGACACTGCGAGACCAAGGCCTGGAGAATCCTATGATTTTAGCTGGCAAGAATGTAAACAATGTATCCCAGTTTGACTTCCAATATCTGGCATGTGTGATTAGCTATAATAACCCTGATTATTATGAACAGATGTTAGATGGAGAAATCGGTTTTACGGATGACATGTTTGTAAAGATGTTTGAAAAATTCGGACAGATGAAAGAGTATGTATCAGAGGATTCCCTTGGCGTGGATACAGATGAGGCAGTGAAACGTTTTATCCGGGGTGAGGGTGCCTTCTGGGTAGCCCATGGCAACGAACTTACCCGTATGAGAGAATTGGCAGGAGATGAATTTGATTTTGTGATTGTACCTACTGTACTTCAGGATGAAGATGAGGAACGTGTCTTCAACTGTGGACAGGCTATGGCATTGGCTGTGGTGGAATCAAGCGAATATCCGGATCAGGTACGTGACCTTGTGGCGGAATTCACATCACCGGAAGCCAGCAATATTTTTGCTACGGAAGGAAAAGGGATGCCGGCGGCCCTTGGCACAGAAGAACTTCCGGATCCTGCCCTGGAGCCTTGCCGGGAGTGGTTTGCAAGTGAAAAGAAGATGGGACATGCAGACCTTGTATGGGTGCCTGGCATCAAAGATATTATGAAAGAGATCACTCAGAAATGGTATATGGGCGACAGCATTGAAAGTGTGTTGAAAGAATGGGATGCACAGCATCAGCGTCTGTTGGAATCAAATCCGGATTTTATCAAGAATTTTGTAAGGAGTAACTAGATGAAGTTAACAGAGCGGATTTATTTATGCGGAAGCGGTGCCTTCGGATTGACTCCGGAGGGAGACTGCCACTGTTATGTATTGGATGGCGGCAGTGAGCTGGCATTGATAGATTGCGGACTTGCGGCAAATCCTCAGGCCATCCTTCTCCAGATGGAGAGGGATGGCCTGGATATTAAGAAACTAAACTATGTGCTTTTGACCCATGCCCACCCGGATCATTCCAACGGCTGTGCATGGCTGAAAGAGCATCTTGGTATTCAGGTGATTGCCAGTGAGTTTGAAGCGCAGATATTGGAAAAAGGGATTTTGGAGACGTTGGAAATCCATAAGGAGGATGGAAATTATCAGCAGTTTGCAGACATGGTGCGCTGCAAAGCGGATCGCGTGATCAAAGATCAGGAAACCATCCTTGTTGGAGACTTACTGGTTACTGCCCTTTTAACTCCGGGGCATACGAAAGGTTCCACCAGTTATGAGGTGGAAATCAGAGGCCTTCGCCATCTGTTTACTGGAGACGAAGTGTTTTATCGTGGGTTTATCAGCGTTTTAACCCCGCCATTCTCTGATTTTGAGAATTATTATGAAGGCCTGAAAAAGTTAAGGGGCAGAGGGATCCATGGGTTATTCCCGTCGCATCTGATGTGGACGCTGCAAAATGGACAGAAGTATATTGACAAGGCATTGTGGGACTTTGAAGTGGAGCAGCGGCCTAACCTGAAGCCGTTTTCATGAAATCAAAACAAAAAACACAATAAAACAGTAAGGAGAGTAAAAGTATATGGCAGACAGAGTAAAAGGAAGATCAGCTATCGTGACAGGGGCGGCCCGCGGTATCGGACGTGCCATTGCCATGAAGCTAGCAGAAGAAGGGGCAGACGTATTGGTAAACACACGCAATCCTGAAACCCTGGAGGCAGTTTATCAGGATGTGAAAAAGGTAGCAAAGGGCGGAAAAGTAGCGAAATTCCTGGCTGATGTAAGTTTTGAAGATCAGGTAGACGCTATGTTTGACCATGCTCTTGCAGAATTTGGAAAGGTAACCATCGTAATAAATAATGCAGCTGTAGTAAATCCCCGTCCGGCGTTACAGTATACATCGGATTTTTGGGATGAAAATCTGAGGATTGATTTGTATTCTGTATATTATACCTGTACCAGAGCAGCCCGTGAAATGGTGAAAGCAGGGGAGAAGGGCAGCATGGTTAATCTCTCCTCCATCGGTTCCACACAGCCACACAGAAATCTTTTGGCATATGACACCAGTAAAGGGGCTATTGACTCCTTTACCCGTGGGATGGCTCTTGAGCTTGCGCCTTTTGACATCACAGTGAATGCCATCGCTCCGGCATCTATACTGGGTGCCTGTGTGGCCCCGATGGATCCTGAAAAGGCAGCAGCAAGAGATCCAAAAGATTTTGCAACTCCTATTACCAGACAGGGAACACCTGAGGACGTTGCCAATTTGACATTATTCCTGGCAAGTGAAGAATCATCCTACATAACAGGACAGGTGATCGCTATCGATGGAGGCCTTGGCGTACAGGCACGCCCTGTAATTCTCGCCCCTCTTGAAATCACACCCCAGAATGTTAAGGAAAAAAATATTCGTTGATTTGCGACATTAGTGTCTGACCTTGTTTTTGTAAATGCCCTTGCGCCTTTCATGAAAAACTGCTAATATTTTACTGATTCAGGTGCAAAAAGGCTTCGAAAGTACTTTGAAGGAGACAAGGAGGACAAGAAATCATGTATGAGTTAGTTCCAGTCAGTGAGAGATGTTATTACATAAACTGTCCGGCAAAGATGGGGGTATATCTTTTAGACAGGGAGAATGTCTGCCTAATCGACAGCGGGAATGATAAGGATGCAGGGAAGAAGGTGAAGCGGATTTTGGATCAGAATGGGTGGCATCTGACAGCCATTCTGAATACCCACTCCAATGCAGACCATATCGGCGGCAATCGTTACCTGCAAAGCCAGACCGGATGTAAGATTTATTCTGGCGGTATCGAGGCAGCTTTTACCAGATTCCCTGTGCTGGAGCCAGCGTTTCTCTATGGGGGCTATCCCTTTAAGGATCTGCGGCACAAGTTTCTCATGGCCCAGGAAAGCGATGTGACAGATTTTTCAGAAGATGGATTTCCAAAGGATCTGGAAGTGATCCCTCTGCCAGGGCATTTCTTTGACATGGTGGGGTTTCGGACACCGGACAATGTGGTATTCCTTGCCGACTGTATAAGCAGCAGGGCAACCCTGGAGAAATATGCCGTCTCTTTTCTCTATGACGTAGAGGCTTATCTGGAGACACTAGATAAAGTAGAACAGATGGAGGCAGCCATGTTTGTCCCTGCCCATGCGGAGGCATCAACAGATATAAAGGAGCTTATACGCTATAACCGCGAGAAGGTGTATGAAGTGTCAGGACGGATCCTGTCTATCTGCAGGGAGCCCATTGGCTTTGAACGGATTCTTCAGGATGTGTTCAAAGAATATGGACTTGCGATGAACTTTGAGCAGTATGTGTTGGTAGGAAGCACTGTGCGTTCATACCTTTCCTGGCTGAAAGATAATGGAAAGCTGGCAGCTGAATTTAAAGACAATATGCTGTTGTGGGGAGACAACGGGAAGTAGTGGCGATGTATCATATAGTTATTATTTATGCCCGGGTGGCTGTTTAGCAGGAACCCGGGCATATCTTTACTTTCATATCCAATCTTATACGTTTGGACAGAATTGCATCTATTCGTTTGTATCTGGCTTTGAAGCTTCGGAGAAAGAAATAACAGACTCATTCCTCTTCATAAACAGGAGCCCAAAAGAGCCGGGACCGCAGTTACAGGCAATGGCGGAAGAGGCCCTTTGCAAGTAGATTCGCTCGAAGGGGCAGTACTGCTGTACCAGATCCTGGATGTATTTGAGGCTTTTGGCATCCATCCCGGCGTATGTAATGAACAAGATACGACGATCTATCATTCTGGAATTCATAAGCGCTTTTCGGACATAACGCTTTGCAACATGTGTAAAGCTTCCCATCTCCATGCCACCCACTGCCATCTTACTGTTCCGAAGCACAAGAATGGGATGCAGCAGAAGGGCATCACAGAGGATCTGTATCCGCTTGGATATTCTTCCGGATTGACACATCATATGGGTACTGTCGATGATAAAGGCAGAGGAGATATAGCGTCTCAGCTTTTTCACCGTTTTAATGATATCTTCCTTTGTTGCATGGTTTTCTGCCTTATAGGCAGCGTACAGTACAATTAGCCCCAGACTGCTGGAGAGGTGGCCGGAATCCAGGACAGTAACATTTTCAAATGATTTTGCTGCTTCCAGGGCATTGGAATATCCCTGGCTGGCATGCTTGGCCATTGTAATGTGGATTATATTCTGGGCTTCCGTCAGCTTTTTGGCAAAGAACCTTTCATAATCTTCCACATCCGGCGGCTGGGAATAACCGTTTTTTCCTGCAGCCATGTGTGACAGCAGCTCATCCGCTTTTAACTCTACCTCATCCAGGAAGCGTCCTTCATCCGTGTAGACATAATATGGACATACAGAAATATTAAATTCTTTTTTCAAAGATTCCGGAAGGTCGCATACACTGTCAGTTGTTATCATAATGGATACCCTTCTGGATTGTTCAAAGATTAAGACATCCTTTCCAATCTCAGACTGGTTCATTGTATCACTGAGTTTTACCAACTCTCTCGGAAGAACACTTAAGACAGCTGCTTCCAACAGAGCACCGCTGACAGGTTTTGCCAGGTAGCCGCTGAATCCCTCCTTGCGGTAGAGAAGCTGATTGTCACTGCCTGCATTGGCAGTCAGGGCAATAACAGGTACATCCAGGCATAATCCTGCTGGTTGTGTGCGCAATGCATGTAGACACTGTATGCCATCCATCTCTGGCATCAGGTGATCCATCAAGATGGCATCATAATGTTGGATCTGCGTTAATCGAAGGCAATCGATGGCGCTCAATGCCGTGTCCAGATGAATTTTGGTGGAGGCAAGCAGCTTCCGTACTACCATCAGATTCATTTCATTATCATCCACAACTAAAACATGGGCCTCCGGCGCTTCAAAACTTTGTCGGTATTGTTCTCCCTCATGAAGATTCACACGGGAAGCCAAGGTAAAGGAACCAAGCGCTTTATCGTCCACAATATCCTGCTCCAGCATGACAAGAAACGTTGAACCTCTGGTATAGACGCTGTTGACGCTAATTTCTCCGCCCATCAGTTCCACCAGCTGATGGACAATGCTAAGGCCCAGCCCAGTGCCTTCAATATGCCGGTTTTTTTCTTCATTTACCCGCTTAAAAGCATTGAAGATATAGGGGATATTTTCCTTTTTTACTCCCTGCCCCGTATCCTCCACAGAATACCATACGCGGACCCGGTTAAGCCTTAAACGTTCACACCAGATGGAAAGGGTTACAGATCCTTTGCTTGTATATTTCACCGCATTGTTTAGTAGATTGATAAGAACCTGTTTGATCCGTACTTCATCACCGCAGAGCATACTGGGAATGGAGGCATCTACATGAAGTTGAAAATCCAGGCCTTTTTCTCTGGCCTTAATCCAGACCATATTGACAATTTCAGAAAAAAGGGCACCTGTCTCGTAGAAAACATTTACAATTTCCATTTTCCCGGATTTGATCTTGGACAAGTCCAGAATATCATTGATAAGCGTCAACAGCAATTTGCTTGCAGACTGAATGTTCCTTGCGTTCTCTGCCACATCATCCGGGATATCCCCACGGAGAATAATTTCATTTAAGCCGATAATGGTATTGATAGGGGTACGAATCTCATGGCTCATGCTAGAGAAAAAGTTGTTTTCCGCCTTGTTCAGTTCCTCAATCTCCTTTTTCTGCTGTCTGGAAAGCTCGTTTTCTTCCTCATAGAGCCTGGTTACAAACAAAAGCAGTACACTAGTCAAGGATCCTACCAGAATAACAGACACTGCAGAACAGAAAAAGGAATGGCCCAAGGTATTTTGCTTGACAATTTCTGGAAAATAAAAGGAAACGTAATAACACATCAGCGTCTCCGCTGCACACAGGAGTAGGAGAACGGCCTTTCGCCGTCCCTCCAGGGTAATACTGATGTAAATGAAACATAACACGAACCATTCAGGAACCCCACTGTAGAAACCGCCTGCAGTAAAAAATCCTATTGGGAAAAGGAGAAGAAGCAGCATCGCAATAGCCGTAGCTCCTTCATGAATGCATTCTTTTTGGATGCTGATCTTTACAATTGCTGTGATGCATACAATACTGGCGGCCAAAATCATCAAATTTATAAGATTCCTTCCCATAAGCAATATGATGATCAGGGCAATCATGCAGATACCTGTGACGACACGAAACATACGTTCTCGAATACTGATTTTATGGTCAAAGAACATTTCAAACCACTTTATAAACACACCCGTACTTCCTCCTGTTTTTCATTTATAATCCGGCAAGAGTATCGCAGATTTCATCATAGAGACGCAGCAATATGGGATGACTGTGCCGGATATATTCAATATTTCTTTGTTTTCCAGCCTGTTCCAGCAACTTTGCCTGATCTGCCAGCCGTTCTGCACCTATAGTCAAAGAGGTGCTTTTTAATGCATGGACCTTGACCGTATAGTCTGCCCAATTGGCAGCGTCATAGAGAGAAATGATCTCAGATTTCTTTTCCGGAGCCTGGGAGCAGAACATCCTCAGCATTTCTTTATAAAATTCTTCTTCCCCACAGCAGTAATCCAGGCCAAGCTGCACATTTATGCCAATTTGGGTGAGAGAATCGTATGGCAGAGAGGAGGTGGCTATCAGGGAATCCTCCTCCTGAGGGCTGTCCTCAAAAGATTCATCCTCCGCCAGGAAGTCCTCTGGACGCACATCTTCTGTCGGGAATTCCTCTGAGCCTACGCCCTCCGAATGCACATCCTCTGCCCGGAAGTCCTCCGAATGACGGTCATCCACAACCATTTCTTTTGCGGCCGCTTTTTTAGGAACAGATTTATTCGAATCCGTCTTTTTCGATACCAGATCGATTGGCGCGGATGAATCCGTTTCAAATGCATTTGCTGTCAACGGTCGTTTCTTACGTTTCTTTTTACGCTTCCTTTTTTCATTTGAAGAGTCGGAGGGGGCAGGAATTTGGGGAGGTTCTGGTTCTTCATGGGTGACAGGAGCTTCGCTGTATTGAACATGGTGTATGGGAAGAACCTTGCGCAGCACACGCTCCAATACAGCGCGGTCGATAGGCTTGGGTATAAACTCTGTAAATCCCTCATTTCGGAACATTTCCCTTGCACCGCTGATGGTGTTGGCGGTCAGGGCAATAATCGGCAGATCTTTATAAGCACCGTTGTTGATCTCGCGGATCTGTTTTAGTGTTTCCACACCGTCAAAGCCTGGCATCATATGATCCAGGAAAACAATATCATAGGAAACATTGGCGCATCTGTCTATGGCTTCTCTGCCGCTTAGACAGGTATCCACTTGTATCCCATAACTACCCAATACTCCTTTGGCCACCACAAGATTCATCTCTTCATCGTCAACGGCCAGAACCCGGACGCCTTCGCAGGAAAATGGCTTGCGGCCAGCAGCCTGCGCCTCTTCAAAACCATTTGCCGTTACTTCCCCATTCAGCAAGTTCACCACAGAAAGAGCAAAGAACGGCTTGTGGATCACCAAAAGCTTGCTGCCTCTGTTCAGCATAAACTCCCGCTCGGCAATCACCACCACTTGAAGTTTGCCTGCAAGATCCTCATAAAAGGAAGAATTCTCCAAGTATTCAGCCTGTGCAATAAACACATGGGTGATTGTATGATTGTTCAAAATTTTCATCAGTCCGTCAAAGTTATGAGCCTGATACCCTTCAAGGCTAAGGCCTCTTATCATATGCAGAATCATATTGTCATAGTATCTTCGGACTTCGTCACAGCTGTATTTCTCCGGTCGGAAATAACAAGCAATACAGATTTTATCCGGGCGGGTAATCATCATAGCAGGGGCCTCGTTGTCCACTCCCTGGGGGATGGTAATTTGGGCCTGCAGGCCTTGCTGTTCCTTGCTGTCAAAATGAATGAAACCACCCATAGAATGGAGCAGGCCGCGGGCAATGGGCAACCCAAGCCCAAGGCCTCCGGCGAAACGGCTGCTTCCAGAATCTGCCTGGTAAAAGTCATCGCACATTTGGGTAAGCTGGGAAGCTGCCATGCCGATACCCGTATCATGGATATCGATGATCATATTGATTCCGTAGCTTTCTTTTCGAAATTCAATGCAGACATTCAAACCACCCTCCTCCGTAAACTTAATGGAGTTTTCCAGAAGAATCTTAAGAACATGGGAGATTTTTTCCACATCGCCGATGAGAACCGACGGCATTCTTGGATCCAGATCGAACACCATCTCCAACTGATGCTTGCTGCTCTGCATGGCAGTCATGGTTATGATATCATTGAGCAGGGAATTGATCATGTAGGGTTCTTTTGCCGCTGTCAATGTCCCTTCCACGATCTCTGTGTAGTCAAGCATGTTATTGATCTGATTGGACAGCCTCTTACCTGCCATCTGTATAGAGTGCATGTCTGTCCGGACTTCCGGGGAGATCTCTTTTTCCAGTATTACCTCACTGATTCCCAGCACCATATTAATGGGTGTCCGGAGCTCATGGGATACATTGGAGAGAAATTCCGCATTCTGCCGTCCGGCGGTCTCCAGCTGTATCAAGGTATTGTCATATCGTTTCCTTGCTTCCCGCCTCCGGTTAATCCGGTAGGTTGCGATTGCCATTGCACCTGCGATCACAGTAGAGCCCATCCCCAGGCGTATGATATTCTGTAACCCCATATCGTACGTGATGGTATGCAGAATCACAAAGTGATATGCCAGTTCCAACATATACAAGGCGGCTGTCATATACAACAGCCGCTTTTTGTCAAACATGGAAAAGACAAGGATAATCATACAGGCCACAGATGGAATATCAAAAAGAGTGATCTTATGTACTCCGAAGAAGAAAAATCCAACCATCAGCAGCCCAAAACATAAATTTTCATAGAATGTTTCTGAACCAACTCTTCCAATGTGCAGGCACCATACAAGAGTATTGCCGATTAAAATCACGGGAACCATCCATGGTTCCCATGACAAGGCAAGCGTTATCAGTATCAGCATTATGCCGAACATGGTAACAATACTGGCCAGAAGCAGATGAACACTTGTCTGACCCTTTGCTCTCATTGCTCCTCCAATCCCAATGCAACCCGTTTCAGCAGTTCCTGTGGAAAAAATGGTTTTTTCAGGTAATTGACAGCCCCCAGGCTGATGGCAGTCCGCACGTCGTCCTCATAACCGGATGCGGTCAGGAAAATAACAGGGATCTCCACATGGGAGTCCTTCATACGCTTAAACGTTTCCAATCCATCCATGATGGGCATAGCTATATCAAGAAGGATCAGATCGATCTTCTCACATTTAATTTTTTCGAGGGCTTCCCGTCCAGATTCTGCAAGTAGTACATTGTAGAACTTCTCCAGAATCATTTGCGTCCTCTTTAAATTCATTGCATCATCATCCACTACCAAAATACGTTTGCGCATAACAGCCGCCTCCTTATTTACTTCTTGGGATCTCCCAAATCCCTTTTATGATTATTTTAAAGCAGGATTGTAATAAAATCAAGTCTAATGATGACACTACAAAACAGTTGACAATCCCTATGAATGAAAGAGAAACGTCATATCAAAATCAAAGGTTTCATCATTCAGCTGGTACTTCTCTAACAGTTCCGGTCCGCAGCTGTTGGATCCAATACCGTTTTGCCTGTAATCCAGGCAGAGTACCGTGCTGTCCGATTCTTGGAGTTCATAGTTATGTGCCTTCCCGGTCAGTTCTTCCTGGGTATAATGGGAAGCGTTAAAAGAAAATGGCATCTCGCTGGCTGCCGTGAGGGACTGTGCCCCATTGCCTACGGTCACATAATCACACCCCCAGTGGCTACCGTTTTCCTGCGGACGGATGTAGTCTTCGTGAAGAAGAGGGACCAGGCTGGAATACTGGCCGTAACTGGAAGCCTGATGCTTATCCAGATAGCTTTCTAAAGGCCCAAGGCCACAGTAGGTAACCTGCTCAAAATCCTTTGGTAAAAAGAGCCTTAAGCCAAAACGTGGAAGCTGCGGGAACTCCAAGTCTTTCTGTACTGACAGTTTCATAGAGATTTTTCCGGAAGAGTCGATGGTCCACCAGGCATCCATATTTAAAATTCTCTGAACTGTGACAGCAGACACAGACATTTTACTGTGGAGGACAACCCAATGGTGATTCCCCTCGTTACACTTTTCACACCGGATCTCATAGGCCCTGAGACGGGTCTGATCATAATGGGCATTATACCAGTGCTGCTTCAGTTTCCGGTCATTATCCGTAGGAGCTCTCCAGATGTTGATTTCCATGGGACGGGTCAGCACAGGTACGCCGCCTACGGCGATCTGCTGGAACAATCCGGTTAAGGAATCATAGCGATACTGGAACGATTCCCCACATATTGTAATATAACGGGAACCAGACTCTATGCGAAGTTCCTGGTTTCCAGAACCCGGATCCTCCAAAAGCGACAGCGCCTTTTGATTTCTGCTGTCATTATTCTCAAGAGAAATCTCGTCAAATCCTAAAATGGACGAAGAAGCCAAATCCAGTTTTGACTGCTTTTCGGATTCTGTAAAGTGGCTGCACTCACAATCTTTCAGACAATACAAGACCCGTAAAAAGCATTTTCCCCTTTCCGGAACCTTCCATTTCATGGGAACGGTTCCGGCCTTGTGAGGAGCGATGGATTCCGTAAGTTCAAATCGTTCTGTGGAAATCACCTCTCCGTCACAGGTTATTTCACAGATAAGATACAGATATTCTTTTAAATCCGTAAAATCAAGATAATTGTATAGTGTAAGCTCCCCTTTGGCAGAATCGAAACACATAACCCTGGCAGGACGGTATACATTTTTATATTCCAGGAGCCCGGTATGGGGACGGCGGTCCGGGTATACCAGGCCGTCCATGCAGAAATTTCCGTCATGGATGGCCTCTCCATGGTCTCCGCCATAATAGTAGATGGCCTTTCCGTTTTCCGCCTTGCCTTTATATACTCCATGATCGCACCACTCCCAGACAAAACCGCCACACATGATCTCATGGTTCTGAATCCATGTAAAATAATCCTCCAGATCACCGGGGCCGTTGCCCATGGCATGGCAGTATTCCACCATCAGAAACGGTTTGTCAGGACAGCGGTCGATGTAATCCCTGACATCATCCAGTGATGGATACATCCGGCTGTAGAGATCGATATTGGAGAAATCATATTTGCGTTGATTGCCAGTGTAAAGGGCGCTCTCGTAATGGGTCAGACGTCCGGGATCAAACTGCTTGGTCCACCGAAGCGCCTCCTCGAAGGTACATCCATAGGCACATTCATTACCCATGGACCAGATCACCACACAGGGGCGGTTCTTGTCTCTGTGAACACAGCGCATGGTTCTGTCTACAGTGGATTCCGTAAACATGGGGTTATCTGCAATCCGTTCATTCCAGTGTATTCTGCGGTTTTCCCATTCCATATCCTTCAGATACTGGGATTGGGTGCCGTGGCTTTCATTGTCTGCTTCATCAATGACAAAAAATCCATACTCATCGCACAGCTCATAAAAATAAGGAACATTGGGATAATGGCTGCTGCGGATGGCATTAAAATTGTGCTCCTTGATCAGCCGAAGGTCAGTCTCCATCTGTTCCAGGCTTACAACCGGACCGGTGACCGGATCCGAGTCATGTCGGTTTACCCCCCGAAACGTAACAGGCGTTCCATTGACCATGACCGTCTGATGTTCCACATGGATTTCCCTAAGTCCGACCCGGTCGGTGATGACTTCGGATTCTGTCTGAAGGAACAGGTAATAGAGACGAGGCTGTTCCGGATTCCAAAGGGAAGGATTGGGAATCGTAAGCATTGCCTGATGGGTGTAATCTGGGTGGGAACGCTGCGGATCCTGAGAATCCCGAAGAATTAGTTCACCTTGGGCCACGTTTTCACAGTCCCAATCAGAACGGATGAGGACATGTACCGGAATCTGGCTCTTGTTATCTTCGGAGCCGTCCAGAAACTTGGCTAAAATCTGAACAACCGCATGATCTCCATGAAGTTCTGTGGTTGTGAAATAATCAAAGACTGCCTGCCGGGGCCTCTTTAAAAGGTAGACATCCCGAAAAATCCCACTGTAACGGAATTTGTCCTGATCCTCAAGATAGCTTCCGTCACACCATTTCAACACCAGAACCGCCATCCGGTTGCGTCCTTCCTTTAAAAAGCCTGTCACATCAAATTCACTGGTAGAATGGGATACCTGGCTGTAACCCACATAAGTCCCGTTAATCCATACGTAAAAACAGGAATCCACACCTTCAAAATTCAGATATGCCCTGGGAGCCTCAGGATCTTTCTGATAATCAAAATCGTGGATATAGGCCCCGCAGGGGTTATCGATGGGAACATAAGGCGGGTCAATGGGAAACGGATACCTTACATTGGTGTACTGATGGCTGTCATAGCCGAAATTCTGCCACACCCCAGGAACCGGAATCTGGTCATAATTATCTAAAAGGGAATCATCAGCTATCTCATAAAACTTCTCTTCCAAATCATAGACACTGTCATAATACTTAAATTTCCACAGACCGTTTAGTATCTGGATACGGTCGGAATGTTCCCTGTGCTTAACCAGATCAGACATGGGACGGGAAGCCGGTATGTAATAGGAACGGTTTTCCATGGTATTCTCATGGAGAATATCCAGATTTTCAAAATGTTTCAGTATAATCAATGGTTTGTCTCCTTTCAACTGTTGACTGCTCTCAATATACAACATCTGTCAGGGTGATGCAATAAGAAAGAGAGGGTTGGGAGGAAAGAAATTGAGAGGATATGTTAGTACTGGTTGTTATCTGTTCCAAATCATGATATAAAGAAATCAGACAAGATAGACAAGCGATTCTTCTGTAAACGTATCAATGAAAGGAAAAGGAATCGAACTATGGATTTTTATAAAAGAATGTCCGCTGTATGCCAAAGGATCCCTGCAGGAACCGTGGCTACCTACGGCCAGATTGCCTTGCTGTGCGGGAAACCTAAGAATTCCAGGCAGGTAGGTTATGGACTTCGTTTCCAGCTGGCCGGAGAAGTCCCCGCACATAGGGTGGTAAATGCAAAAGGCCAATTAAGCGGCGCAGGCTATTTTGAAACATGGGATATGCAGAAAATTCTTCTTCAGGAAGAAGGGGTGGAGGCCGTCTGGAAGGAAGACCATTTTGTTGTTGACCTAAAAAAATATGGCTGGAAGAACACGATGAAGGATGCTTCTGATATGGAGAAATGCTTTGAAGCGGAAGGGATTTGAAAGAAATTATAAATGAATTCATACAGGAACTCTCTTATATCTGTAGAAATGGCGAATGCTACAGACAAAGAAAACGTTTTAGAAAGGATATAAAAATGCTATACGAGATTACAGACGGAACAGTATCTCTAGGCGGAAATGTGATACTGGACCACATAAATTTTGAGATAAAAGGAAAGGAAAAGATTGCCATAACCGGAAAAAACGGAGCCGGGAAGACCACCCTTTTACGTCTCCTGGCCGGAGAGTTGGAACTGGATTCTGATGACAAGAGGACAGGCCCTGGGACTTTTCGGTCCAGGGCAATCACCATAGGAATGCTTCGGCAGCAGGTATTCTCCGACGATTCCCACACGGTAGAGGAAGAACTGTTAAGGGCGTGCCCGTCTAAAGACATCTATGCCAGGGAACGGTATGAATATGAAAAAGAATATGATCGGCTCTTTACCGGATTTGGACTGAAGAGGGAGGATAAAGCCAGGCCTTTATCCTCCTTCTCCGGGGGAGAACGCACCAAGATCGCATTGATTCGCCAGCTTCTTGAAAAACCGGACATTCTGATCTTGGACGAGCCTACCAACCACCTGGACATAGAGACAGTGGAGTGGTTGGAAAACTATTTAAAACAATACGACAAGGCTGTCATCATGGTAAGCCATGACCGCTTTTTTCTGGATCAGACCGCTGACATTGTCTACGAGCTGTCAGGGAAAAAACTTGTGCGGTATCCGGGAAACTATACCTGTTACCGTGAAGAAAAGAGAAGGCGGATTCAGATTCAGCAGAAGGCGTACCAGCAGCAACAGGAGGAGATCAAGCGTCTGGAAGAACTGGTGGAACGGTTTAAGCACAAACCCAGGAAGGCTGCGTTTGCCAGATCCAAGAAAAAGGCCATAGAACGGATGGTAAAAGTAGAGAAGCCAATGAAAGCAGAGGGCCATATATTTATCAGCGACATCAATCCTCTGATTTCCGGAAGTAAATGGGTATTCCAGTCAAAGCATTTGTTTATCGGATATGACCGCCCTCTCTTGGAACTAACCATGCGGATTCGGCGAGGGCAGAAGATTGGCATATTGGGGCCTAACGGAGCCGGGAAGACTACCTTTTTAAAAACAGTTGCCGGCCTGTGCCCCCCATATAAAGGAGAATACTCTTTGGGAAACCATACAGTGATTGGATACTTTGACCAGCATTCTGCACAGATCACTTCTGAGAAAACCGTGATGGAACATTTTCATTGGCTGTTCCCGGCATTGACAGAAAAGGAAGTCCGTACGATTCTGGGCGCTTATCTGTTTGGAGGAAAGGAGGCGGCTAAAAAGGTAAGCAGCCTGTCTGGCGGAGAGAAGGCCCGGCTGGTACTGGCAGAGCTTCTTCAGAGCCGTCCCAATTTCCTGATCTTAGACGAACCCACCAATCATATGGATGTGCAGGCCAAAGAGACCCTGGAGTCTGCATTTCAGGCATACACTGGCACCATTCTCTTTGTATCCCATGATCGGTACTTTATGAAACAGGTGGCGGAAGCTGTGCTGATTTTTGAAAAGGAAGCTGTGATGTATTACCCCTTCGGATACGAACACTATCTGGAGCAGCGGGAAAAACAGGGAAAGCATGAGAGCATTGCCGCCCAGGTAAAGGCGGAAGACCAGGCGTTGATTGCAGGTATGCGGGCAGTTCCAAAGGCGGAGCATCACCAGCTCCGGGAGATTCCTACGGAAACAGCGTATGTGGACTGGAAACAACGTCTGGCAAAAGAGGCTCTGGATAACGCTGAAAAAAATGTGGAAAACATAGTGGGGAAGATGGAAAAACTGTGGATAAGGCAGATTGAATCAGAAGCCTTCTGGCAGGAAGTTGCATATGGGGATTCGAAGGAGGGTACAGACAGAGAAAAGCGGTGGGAAGATGAACGGTCACAGAAGATTAAAGAATTGGATAAGATAGGACAGGTGGAAGCATTTAGAAAGCTTAAAAAAGAGCAGGAATTGCTGGAACAGCAGTATAAGGAGGCAATGGTTTTGTGGCATAAGCGCTGTATGGAGTGGGCAGAAGAAGTGTTGGAATGGATGTAAATGCTTAACCCCCCCACCTGCCAAAATACCGGGCAGCGAGAGTATGGCAGTTCCTAAAAAGCCTGTAAAAAACCATATAAAAGTATAGCAAATCTATAGAAATTATTATATAATTATTATAACAATGATCGGGTATAAAAGAAATGTCACAAGCACATATAAGAGGAGGGGGATTACTTTGTTGGGCGATAAGATTTCTCAGTTGAAGGAGATATTGGACCAGAGTAAGTATACGGTGGCTTTGTGTGGGTCTGGCATGATGGAGGAAGGCGAGGCTTTGGCCATCAAAAAGCAGGAGCGGGCTTATGAGATTGAAGAGAAGTATGGGTATTCCTCCGAAGAACTTTTTACCAGCGCATTTTACAATACCAGACCAGAATTATTTTTCAAGTTCTATAAAAATGAGATTATTCTTGGAGCACCCAAGGATACCGGCTCCGGGCCGGCTCTGGCGGCTATGGAAAAGACAGGAAGGCTTCACTGCATTATCAGCAGCAATGTGTATGAATTGTCTCAGCGGGCCGGTTGCAAGAATGTAATCAACCTTCATGGAAGTATCTATGACAACAAGTGTCCCAGATGCGGCAAGAAATATCCCGTGGAATACATTATGAATGCCAAGCGGGTGCCTATCTGTGAGATCTGCAATGTTCCGGTGCGACCGTTGATTTCCCTGTTTGGAGAGATGATTGATTCTCAGAAGATGACAAAGGCAACGGTAGAGATCGATAAGGCAGATACCCTGATGCTTTTGGGAACCAACATTGATTCGGAGGTGTTTCATCCGTATATCAAGTATTTTAAAGGCAGCAGGATGGTGATTATTCATCAGAAAGAGCATTTTAAAGACAGAACAGCGGATCTGGTGATCATAGATCAGCCGAAAAATGTGCTCCCTAAGTTGGGATATAAAGAAAAAAATGAAGCATAAGAATAAAGTATAAAAGGGCCCTGGCAATCGCTGGGGCTCTTTCCAATTGTTCCCGGTAGAAATTCCATCTTCTGTATGTTAATATTATTTTGTAACAGAAATGTAAAATTTATGTAACAATACAAAATGCCTAATGGTGGTAAAACAGGGTATTTGTAGATGGTTACAAGAAAATGGCACCATGTGACGAATAAGATCATACTAGGAGGTAGACTATGAAGAACAGGAAAAACATAACAGTATACGCAGCAACAGCCGTAGCCGCAGCCACAATGACGCTAACTGCTTCTATTCCGGCATCTGCAGCTGTAAGAATGTTTGTTGTAAATGGAAATTCCAGTGGAAATGGGAACGGGTATACGAACGGAATGATGAATGGCACCTGTTATGGAGGAGCAGGCCAGAACATGGATCTTTCAGACATTCTGTCGTCTCTTTGTCCCGGCCTTTCATCCTCCCTTCCCTCCTGTGGAGCTTCAGCACCAGAGATGGATATTTTAAGGCCGAATCTGCCGGATAATAACGGCCTGAATCCAGGACAGACAAACTGGAACTGCCCAGGCCAGAATAATTGGTGGAATGGTTCGAACCAGAATTGGCCTGGAATCAATTGCCCTGATCAGAACCAGCCGGATCAGAACTGCCCTGGAACCAATTGGCCAGGTCAGAACCAGCCAGATCAGAACTGCCCAGGCCAGAACCAACCGGATCAGAACTGCCCGGGCCAGAACCAGCCAGATCAGAGCCAACCAGATCAGAACCAGCCAAGTCAGCCAAACCAACCGGTCAATCCCAATCCGGTTCAACCACCCCAGGGAGGCAGTACAGACACCTCGTATGCCCAGCAGGTGATTGATCTGGTAAATGAAGAACGTGCAAAAGCTGGTTTGGCTCTGGTCAACGCATCAGAGGCTATTACTCAGGCCGCAAATGTCCGTGCACAGGAAATCGTTACCAATTTCTCTCACACCAGGCCAGATGGTTCCAGCTTCAGCACGGCGCTTCGGCAGGCAGGGGTAAGCTATATGGGTTCCGGAGAGAATATTGCCTATGGACAGAGAACCCCAAAAGAGGTTATGGACGGGTGGATGAACAGTTCAGGACACCGCGCCAATATTTTAAACGCGAATTACAAGAATATCGGAATTGGGTATTATGAGAATAATGGTGTGAAATATTGGGTTCAGTTGTTTACATATTAAAAATAAATATCAACAGGGGTAGTGCAGAATCTTGAACATAGATTATGCCATACCCCTGTTTTGTAAAGAAAATAAACGATTTGTTCGTACACTTCTGCTATTCTAATACAGGGGAATCTTTCACCTCTATATAGGCTGATCCACTATATAGTCCGTCCGCAAACCCCCGGACAGTAATTCTTCCCGGCATTCCTGCCAGACGGATAACAACACTGACGCAGCCATGGTACATATGCATATAAGATGCATCATAGGGTTCACTTCCCATAGGATTTCCATTATCAACGGCCAGAATTTCCGCCTCTCCTTCCACAACAAACCGAACAGAAGAACTCTCGCGAAAAAATGGATGCCCATGACAGTCCTTGGCCCTCACGGTCAACAAAATTTCGAAGTTTTCTGCATCATCTGTCTTTACAACGGTATAAGGATTGTCAAATTCCAGCTTTACTGCTGGCCCAGGCGTTACTGTCTCATGATAACATACTTCTTTGGCCTCCATATATCCAACCACCTTGACGACTCCAGGTTCATAAGGCAAGAAACCTGTGATGAGACGATTGGAGCAATCTGCCGGCCTGGGCACATAATGGCGCCTCCCATTAACATAGATAGCTACCTCATCACAATTGCTTGCAACCATATACGGTATCATTGCCTGATGAAACTGGGGAAAATGCCAGTGATCTGCATAGATCGGCATATCCCAGTGCCCTTTCACTCCTTCGTCCATAAGCGAATAATCCATAACTGAAAAATGAACCATTGGCTCTTTTTTCCAATAGCTTTTTAAGATATAATAGCTTGCTCTGGCCTCTCCATTGGTACGAATCAGAGAGCCACCCCAGCTTTTTGCCGGATATCCAGATGATTCTCCTAAATAATCATAACCTGCCCAGACAAAACCGCCAATACAATATTCACACTGAAAAGGCACCAGGTTTGGATTCTCATTGGAATAGTTTTTTGTCTGATTTATATGGCTCTTAAAAAATGGATAAACCTCTGTTCCCAATATCAACTTATCAGGGACATATTTATGGATCAGTTCATACCAGGGATCCACGTAATTACAGGAAATCACATCAACAATTTCAGCGATTTTTCGGATTCGCTCCACACGTTCGATGGCATCATAGATTTCAGCATCATCTTCTTCATCTACAAATTTCTGAATATCTGTTACTTTAGAGACATCAATATCGCTTTCCCGCTTAAAATGGGGATTCATTGCATAGGTAACTGCTCTTGTCTGATCTAACGCCAGAACATAATCCCGCAGCATTTTTAAGAGCCTTAACATGGATTCCTGACCCTGATTCTCTACTTCATTGCCGACTCCCCAGATAACGATACAAGCACGATTGCGGTCGCGCTTTACCATTGCATTTACGTCTTGCTGCCATTGTGTCTCAAAGTATCTCCCATATAAGCCGCCTGTCCATTTATCAAAACATTCCTCATAGACATAGAACCCCATTTCATCACACAGATCCAGAAATTCCTCTGAATGAGTGTGATGGGCTGTACGGATACAATTGCAGCCCATATGCTTTAGCGATTCTAAACGCTTTCTCATGAGTCCTTTCGTTGCGGCGATTCCACGGCAGCCCACATCCTGATGGAGGCAGACCCCTTTCAATTTCACAGGCAGTCCATTGACCAACATGCCTTTGGAAGATACCATTTCAATCTCACGGATACCAACCCGCATGGTGACCTTATCATGGATATAACTACCTTCAACCAACATGACTGTCAGGCCATACAGATAAGGCGTTTCAGCTGTCCAAAACAGGGCGTTCTTAATACGCATTGTCATGGTGCCACCTGCGTTTTCTGCCTCAGCCAGAACCTGCCCCTTTATATCTGCCAAACTGCAAGATACTTTAACATGATGGCCCTCAATACTTTCCATACCTGTATGAATGTGCACAATCCCATCTGCACCGTCAAGCTGTGTGGTTACAACTATCTCCCATGGATCAAAGTGAAGCGCTTCCACTTCTACCAGCTTGACTGTGCGGTAGATTCCGCAGCCACTGTACCAGCGGTCTACAGGACGAACCGTGTTATCTACCTTGACTAAAATTGTATTATCGCCTGTTCGGATAAGTTTGCTTATGTCCAATCGAAATGAACTATATCCATATAAATGCCTTCCGGCCTCCTGCTCATTCACCCATATTGTACTGTTTTCATAGATGCCTCCAAACTCCAGAAAGTAATGGTAACCAGGCTTTTTTTCATCCAGATAGAGGCTTCTCCGATACCAACCGATTCCCCATCGATCCCGGAATCCCTGCTGTATTCCCTGATCCATATAACGGTTAAAAGGCGCGCTGACCGCCCAATCATGCGGGAGTGTTACGCTCTGAAACGTGCTGGTCTCTGGATCGCCTAAAGTAAATTCCCAATCATTCATAATAAGGTGTTCTGTTCTTGGCATTTTATATTCCTCCTGTGTGTACCCGCTATCCTTTGACAGCGCCGGCAGTAACCGATCTGACAAATGTTCTCTGCATACATAGATACAAGATTACGAATACCATTGCACTAATGGTAAGCGCAGCAAATACGGGGGTATATCCGATAGAAGAAGTCTGATCTCTCAAGTTAGATATCCCTACGGACAGAGTCCTTTTTGTATTATCACTGATAGAAACCATAGCCCATAGATACTCATTCCAGGCTCCCATTCCACATAGTATGCCGTAAGTGACTATAATCGGTTTGGATATAGGAAGAACTATTTTTAATAGAATGTTTATTGTTTTTGCTCCATCAACCTTGGCTGCCTCAATGATCTCATCAGGAATATTATCCATATAACCTCCCACCAATATCAGGCCAATCGGTGCCATTCCCTGAAAATACGGAAAGATTAGGGCAGGTAGTGTATTTTGGATTTTCAAATTGATCACTTGCATATACATGGGTATCAGAATAACTGGGGCTGGTATCAGCATATTCAGAAGAATGAAATTAAAAAAGAACCGTTTAAATTTCATCTTCAGTTTTGAAAAGGCGAAGGCAGCCATTATTATAAATATAATCTCTACGATTACCGTAGAAACCGTTACTACAACAGAATTTTTGAAATACTGTAGAAGATTTCCACGCTGGAAAGCAATCAGGTAATTGTCAAGACGCAGGTTTGTAGGCAATGACCAGATATTTTGTAAAAATTGCTGTTCTGTCTTGAAAGACTGCAGGATAACCCAGATCAGAGGATACAGCGAGAAAATGGAACTGACCATAATTGTAACAAATGCCCCAATACGAAAAACAGGCTTCCACGATTTCTTCATTGCGATTCTCCCCTCCTTTTCCGTAATTGAACTATAAAGTTCAGTGAAATCATACATATCATCATTACAATGGAGGCAGCAGAAGCGACTCCAAATCGTTGGGAATCAAATGCCTTGGAATAGATGTACGCTGTGACAACATTGGTGGCTCCTGCCGGCCCTCCAGAGGTCATATTCCAGACCAGATCAAAGGAGCGCAGGCCATTGGTTACAGTAAGAAGCGCTAGTTGTGCCAATGTTCCCTTAAGATACGGAAGGATAATATAACGGATCTGTTGTATCGATGTTGCTCCATCCAGCATGGAAGATTCCAGGTAGTCACTGGGCAGCGTCATAAGGTTGGCATATAAGATCAACATGTTAAATGGGATCGATTTCCAAACCCATGTAACAATCACAGAGCCCAGCGCGGTTTTTGTCTCTCCAAGCCAGGCATGCTTTAAATTTCCCAATCCCAATACATCCAGAATCTGATTAAGGGGACCAATATTGGGATCATAAATGATTCTCCAGATGCATCCGACAACAACATTGGAAATCAGATATGGAATAAACAAAGCGGTGTTAAAAAGGCGCTTTCCTTTTATGCCAAGAAATAGAATATATGCCAGGACAAACGCGATTGACAGGGAAAATACCAAGTCAAACCCGATAATCTGGAAGGTATGTCCGAAAGCCCTGTAAAAGTTTTTATCTGACAGGACAGTCTGAAAGTTTTTCAGGCCTACAAAATTTTTCAGTTTTCCATAGCCTTTATAATTGTAAAGGCTGATACGGAATGTATTAACAAATGGAATATAAAGAAAGATAACCAGCGAGATAATGGTTGGCGCTATCAAAAGATAGGCTGGTGTACTCTCACGAAGCTCTTTCCATATCTTAAATGTTTTATTAGACTCTTTCAAGAATGTTCCCTCCTACGGTCTGCATAAGGTTCCATCTGGCAGCCTTGACTGGGTCCAGCGATTCGTATGGAATCTGCAAGGGTATTTCTTTGCTTCCTCCTCATTGATATCGACCCCAAAACCAGGCAGGTCATTGGCATACATATAGCCATCAACAATCTGAGGCGCACCAGGAAAAACATCCAGTTCAGCCTGTGACAGACCATTGAATTCCTGTATGCCAAAGTTTGGTATACATAGATTCAGATGCAGCTGGGCCATCATTCCGACAGGGGTGATGTCCCCTGGCCCATGCCAAGCTGTTTTGATTCCGTACTGCTCACAAAAAGCTGCCAGCTTGTATGCTGGTGATAACCCTCCAATCTGACTGATATGTACTCTGATATAATCAATCATCTGATGGGAGATAAGCCACTTCCACTCCTGGGGATTGTTGAATAATTCGCCCACTGCCAACGGTGTAATGGTGCTTTCCCGCAATTGCCGGATGGATTCGATATTTTCTATGGCTACAGCATCCTCAAGATAAAATAGATTATAAGGTTCCAGATTACGGGCAAAGCGTATTGCTTCACAAAGAGAGAGGCGTTCGTGAATATCATGGAGCAGTTCCAGGCCAAAACCATATTTTTTCCGAAGCTCTTGAAACATTTCCAACTGTTCAGACATATAGCTGGCCGGGTTAAAATAACTTCCATCCGGAGCATGACGAGGCTTCATGATTGTCTCGCCGGTTCCGCCATAGGCACCCAGCTGAACACGCAGGTAACGATAGCCTTCTGCACGGAAACGATCGATGGAAGAAAATAATTCTTCCATCGTGTTCCCAATTGCCTGGGTATATACCGCGGCTCCTTCTCTACACTTTCCTCCAAGCAGATCATAAACTGGCATAGATGCCATTTTTCCTTTGATATCCCACAACGCTTCATTGATTCCACTGGCAGCATTATTTAATATAGGACCGTTTCTCCAGTAGGCATTCACCATACAAAGTTGATGTATGTCTTCAATGTTGTCTACACTTCTGCCTTTTAGCAACGGTGTAAGATAATCGGTAACGGCTTTGGCAACCAGGCTACTTCTTTGAGTGAATGTTCCGCAGCCGATCCCATAGAGTCCTGGTTCCGTTGTATATACTTTTACAACAACCAGGTTAATGTCCCTTGGCGCTGTCAGGATTACTTTAATATCTCGTATTTTTATATTAGACATGATTTCACCTTTTTAATTTGTTGGATCACTGCGCAATGGATTCCCGGTACTCCTCATACATGCTCTGCAATTTATCACAAACAGAATCCAGATCATATTTGCCAAGCAGATAGTTTGGAATCAGCTCATCACGGAATGTGATGTTGATTTCATTGGTAATATTGGTAGGAACAAGCAACTCCGGAATAAAACCACCTACACAGGCTGCTTCGTACCCTGCGATTACATCTGCGTAAGCAGGATCGTGTTCTGTATGCTTGATTCCAGAGATGGTCAGCTTTAAATTTTTGTTTTTTTCAAAATTTGTTCGGGATGTCAGATATTTTAATAGTAGGATCGCTTCTTCTGGATGCTCAGTTCCTTGTGAAACACAGATGATCACAGAGGAACCACCAAGAGAGCGGGGCTGCTGCTCATTGATACTTGGAATCACATAGGAAGACAGCTTCATAGTATTCGGTATATTTTCCAGAAGATATGTCAGCTTGTCCGGTGTTGCTACCATCTGCGCTGCCTCTCCCTGAACAAACAATTGCAATGTATTATCCAGCGTGTTGGTAAAATAACCATCTGGGAAAACACCGGCATCATACATCTTCTTGTATTCTTCAAGTCCCTTTCTTACACTCTCAGTAGCAAAGGACATACTACCATCTTCAAAATTCTTGCCTTCCTGCTCCATTTCCACTCTCACCAGTTGATCCCAGAAAATACGCGGGAACCAATCAAGATTGTTGGAACTTTGTACAGCCATGGGAATGTATCCTGCATTCTTTAACGCTTCACAGTTGGTCATGAAATCATCCCAGGTTTGGGGAACCGAAAGCCCCAATTCATCATAGATTGATGCATCATAGACAACGGCCACAGTCGCCATAGTAAATGGAACTCCATAATTGACAGAATCCATATTCAGGCCTGTTTTCTTTAAAATACTTTCACAATTGGATAAAAGCCCTTCCTCATAGCTGTCTCTCCAGGTTGTATCTCCTTCATAGTTGGGAGTCTCAAGTGCTTCAGATAAATCCAACATCAGGCCTTCGCTTGCCATATCAGCATACACCCCTGACTGGGTTACAAATACATCCGGCAATTCATCGGCAATGGTCAAGGCCTGCAGCTTTACAGCCATATCAGCGGCAGCCACATATTCATATTGCACTTGAATGCCAGTAGCTTCCGTAAATTCTTTCATCATGTTTTCATCCAAAGATTCATTCATAGAGATGAAAGAAATGGTTGTACCTGTTTTGACATTTTCCGTTGTAGTTTCTGCTTCAGAAGCAGTGGTTGCGTCTTCGGTGCCGGATTCGGAGGCGGTTTCCGTAGCCGGGCTGGAACAAGCAGTTAAACCCATCATAGATACTGTAATCGCAAGTGCCAATACGTGTTTCTTCATTTTTTAATCCTCCTTGTGTAATAATGGTACGACGGTTATTCTTCTATAATTGATGTTATCAGAACATGACTTGGGATTCTCATCATTTTTTTGTTTGAAATCACGTTTTTTTTCCTCATTTTTTATAAAACCTATCATTATTTCACAAGTTTCAACTGGATTGCAATATAAGGCTTGCCAGGCAGAGCGATTCGGAATTTGCCTTTAAAAATGCCTACGGTTTCCCTTTTCATTTCCCATGTATCAATTATGGTTACCTCATAGCTGGTTTCATCATCCACATAAAATTCCTTAAATGCCGGTCGCATAAAGCTGCAATAGTATAGATAATAGCTTTTTATCGGAAGATTGTGTTCAGACTCCGGCACTGCACAAAGTTCATCCCCTCTGACACCATGATATCTGTAAAGGCCGATGCCTGGAGTTTCTTTCATGATTTCAAGCAATAAGTGAAAACGTTTATGACTTTCCCCGTGAAGTGTTCCGCCGTGTGACCACCACAGGATATTATCCTCATTTATAAAGGTTTCTCCATGTCCGGGATAGCCTCCACGGACTACAGTTTCCCAAAAACGTCTTACCAATTCTTCTCCTGTTATATTTCCCCAGCCCAATGGAATGTCTCCCTCATACACCATTTCATCCATAACGACTGGCTTGTTCCAACGTTCACGCCATATATCGGTCATTTCAGCAGTCTTATAAAGATCTTGCTTTTGCAGGCTGCAATGAGTAATCCAGGGTCTGTTATAGTCATAGAAAACCGGCCCGTTATGAATGGATCTTAAATGCCTGTAGGGATCTTTTTCACATAAAATCTGTGCATAATATTCCCAATCACAGATCGATTTGTGTATTAGAAAATCGAATTCATTGGCTAGGGACCACCACACATTTCGGTAGGCCGCAAACCTTGCTATAATATAATTCCAATACAGGGTATCCTCTTCCCTGGTCATCTGTGAAAACCCCCAGCGGTCATAAGGGTGCATCACGATCAAGTCTGCTTCTATACCCATTTTTTGTAATTCCATGATGCAATATTCAATATGACGGAAATGTTCCGGATTAAATGTTTGCATATTAAAATGGTTACCTGCAGTCTTGCCTGTATATTCTCTAAAGTTTTCACGGGTAAGGACTTTGGAATCCATCGGGCTTCCCACATATGGATAAGAGCGGGGTTCTGTCAGATTATAATCATAATGCTTTGGGAAGATACAGAAACGAATCTTGTTGAATGCACTGTTTCTTAAGCTGTTAAGGGTTTGCTGTATCCGTTCATTTGACTGCAGGTTCCATACGTAACACGTGGTTCCGATAACATAATAGGGAGTACCATCTTCATAGATAAAATGCCAAGTATTTGCGACTCGCACAGGACCATGGTTTTCCTTTTCGGGGGAACAGACCTCAAAAGAACCATGGAAAGTTTCATTAGTAAAGTTTCCTTTTAATTGGAATGTATACGAACCTTCAAAGGAAGGCATAAAACGGATCTTGTATATGCCATTTCCATCATAAAAGCCATCGGTTTGTATACATTCCTGGCTTCCTGTGAACATACCATGAATGGTTCGTTCTGTAAACGGATTGCCAGACGATATGCCTTTTACGGAGATTTCCAGAAGCCCCCATCGCTCCACGATATTTGGATAGATGATTGCATTCAAGTTGTGATCAAACGGTTTCTCTTTCATAAATTTTACTCCTTTCATATGATCTGTGTATTCTATTATAGATTGTTTCTATTTTGATTTCTTATAATTCTTTTGCCATAAATCATGATTTTTTTGTGAAACGGAAACTCCTGATAATTCCTCTCGTAATAGAAGGTGTTATGTGTTACAATGTAGACAATCACAGGATCAAAGGCACTTTGCTTTTCAATGGATAAAAGGGAAGGAAAGGAACAGTATGTTAGAAACATTATCCGGCAGCACGGAAGAATCCAATCTGATCATTAATGAAGATTCTCCGGGAAAAGGCCACTTTTTAATCAATACAAAGGCAATCCATGTAAACCATACTGCAGAATATTCCAAGATAGAGTTTCAGCATGTGCATCTGGCTCATGAGATTATATTTGTTGAGGATGGAGAAGTAGAATATCAGATTAATGGAAGTACCTACACACTGGCAAAAAACGATATTTTGCTCATTGGGTCAATGGACATCCACTATATGACGGTCAAAAAAATACCCTATATAAGATATGGACTTTCCATAATGCCTGAGTATATATCCGACAGGAAAAACATGGATATTTTTGAGAGTTACCTAAGGACATGGCCTGTACATGATCTGGATCGGTTAAAACATGTCAGCGACTCGGAATTTTCCTTTTATCTCCATCTGCTCCATACCTTAAACCATGAGCTTCAGAAGAAAGAGCCGCTTTACAAGGAAAATATGGATGCCTGTCTTACGCTTATTTTGACAAGCTTATTTCGAAGGATGGATCTTTTAATATCTCCTGGCAAACACAACAATTTATCCAATGCAATGGGGGGAATAAAACAATACATCATTGAAAATTATTATAAAGACATTACTCTTGAATCACTGGGACAGATGTTTTATCTGCATCCATGTACGATCAGCAAATCATTTTCTCAATGTTATGGGAAAACTTTTAAACAATATTTAACCGGCATTCGAATTGAGATGTCTGTACAATATTTGGAACAGACGGATTACAGCATTACGAAGGTTTGCGAGAAATGCGGTTTCCCGACAATAAATACATTTTTACGCTGCTTTCATGCCTATATGAACTGCTCGCCGCTTCAATACCGAAAAAGACATCTTGAGAAGAAACAATTGACAGATTATACCAGTTAAAAAGAGGAAAATGATGGCTGGAGTGCTATCATTTCCCTTCTTTTAACGGAGATATTATTTTTATTGATAGGTCTTCATCCAAGCCTCAAAATAAGGCTCAATCACTGTAAATGGCGCCGGCCCCATATCCAGAAGGAACCGGTGGAACTCCTTTATCTGAAAACGGTCTTTCAGTTCCGTCTGTGCCCGGTCTCTCATCTTGATAATCTCCAGATATCCCACGTAATAAGCCATATAATTGGAGGGAGCATTTTTCATTGCCTGGTAGATGGTCTCCACCACGTCTCCCTGGCCTACATCGAAATACTGCTTCAGATAGTCTTCTGTCTGTACCCTGTTCCACCCATAATAATTGATATTCAAGTCCATGAGCGCATGAATCCCCAAAGTCGCAGAGGCGTTGCGCGCCAGAACCTGCCCCAGCTCCGGAGAAAGTCCATTTTCTACGGTATAGCAGTAATTTTCCACATAGCTGGCCCACCCCTCGCTGTAACCTAAAAAAGACAAAATCTTCCGAATATTGGAATCACAGTTGGACAGAAAATAAACATTCTGATATAAATGTCCGGGAATTCCTTCATGAGCCAGCGTAGTAAATAGAGTCTGGGAACTGGAGGAGCTACCGGGGTTGATGTAGATGACACAGTTATCATACCGGTCCATGGGAGGAACCAGGAAAAAAGCAGGGCTTAAAGATTGCTGCAGTTCTTCCGGAACAAACTTTGTCACATAGCTGTATGAGACAATCTCCGGAAAATCCGTTTTCACCTGTTCCTTTAACAGTTCCAAAATTCGTTCCGGCTCTGTCTCGGAAAATTGAACCTGATCCAACTGGTCCAAAACTTCCGGATGCTCCTTTAGAATCTGCGCAATGGCCAGAAGGTCACTGCTTATCTGTTGCTCAATGGCTTTTTGAAGGTCATCTATGGTGTCATAGGTTGTTCCAATCGAAGAATTTACCAGATATTCATAGTAGGCCTTCCCTTCAGGGTCATAACATAACCCCTGCTCATTGGTACAGGAACCCTTTAACTCCTGAAGACCTTGAAGCAATTGCTCATATGCAGGAATAAAATGTTCTGCCAAGACCGTAAGATTGCGGGCCTTAAAATCGGCTCTCTCTTCATCCGTCAGCCCTTCCATGGCATCAACCTTTCTGTCAAAACCAGAGGTCATAAGATTCTGTTCCGGTGGCAGCAGATAGCCGCCGCACTCTTCCACAATCTGGTCTACACAGGCATCGGTCATAAACAATCCTGCGCCAGCCTTCTCCTTTTCAAAATCCAGAATCTGCTTATAGTAGGAATCCATATCCGACAAAAGTGTTAAATAATCTTCCACGTCTTGCTTCTTATAAAAAACGAATTCCGTTAAAAGCATGGGGAGCTGGGCCTGGATCCCTGTACTGGGTGCCAGTGGTTGATAATAAAGTTCCAGCCCCTTGGCAAGCAACTCATAATCCAGGGCCTTCTCCAGGACCCGATAAGTTAACCGATCGCTGTCCTTCAAAAGATTGGGATTGATGGCCGCCAGTTCTGTGCGCAGTTTTTCCTGCTCTTTCCCACTTTCCTTCATCATCTCCAGAGAGAAGGCTCCAAATGTCTTGGGATAATCCGTGATACCATAACGTTCCGGATCCGCCAGAGAATAGTGAAGTGTCAGATAAGACTGGCTAACCTGATCCTCAAAAAGCGTCTGGCATAACGCCTCAAAATCAGCCTGCGCTTTTTGGGCTGCCTGGCTGTCTGGTTGTGAATTCGGGCGCATCTCCCCATTTTCCTGTGAAATGGTTCCATCCAAAATCCCGGATGGATCATCAGAAGCAGGGTTGCGTATGCATCCCCACAAAAGGCAGATAATAAGGAAAAGAGGGATGAAAAGGTGGCGTGTTCGTCGTCTGCGGCTACTCATGGTTTATTACCTCCGATCTTATAACAAATATTTATTAAAGCTGCCTGGTGATAGACAAACTGTAACAGAAGTCTTAGGTCAATGCATGCCCTTCCACGATTTTCAAATAATATACCCATATGGTTCTCCAGCTATATAGTATAAAATATATTTCACCACATTACAACTAATGAAAAAATGTTGACGAAAAGTTTGGAAACCGTTACACTAGGAACAGATAAAAAGACGATTCGTCAATCATTACAACTGGCACCATGAAAAGGAGGAATGTAAGACATGTGCGATAAATGCAAAAAACCATATTATATTACAACTGCCATAGCCTATACATCTGGAAAGCCACACATCGGCAATACCTACGAGATTGTGTTGGCAGACAGTATAGCCAGATACAAGAGAGCCCAGGGGTATGATGTCCGTTTCCAGACAGGAACCGACGAGCACGGACAGAAGATTGAACTGAAGGCCCAGGCAGCAGGGGTTACTCCCAAGGAATATGTGGACAAGATTGCCGCTACGGTAAAAGATATATGGGATCTGATGAATACGTCCTATGATAAGTTTATCCGCACCACAGATGCAGACCATGAGGCGCAGGTACAGAAGATTTTTAAGAAAATGTACGACAAAGGAGATATCTATAAAGGATATTATGAAGGCCTGTACTGTACTCCCTGTGAATCCTTCTTTACGGAATCCCAGTTGGTAGACGGAAAATGCCCGGACTGCCAAGGGGAGGTTCAACCTGCCAAAGAAGAGGCTTATTTCTTCAAGATGAGCAAGTACGCAGACCGCCTGATTCAGCATATCAACGATCACCCGGAATTCATTCAGCCAGTATCCAGGAAGAATGAGATGATGAACAATT
Source organism: uncultured Hungatella sp. (assembly GCA_947425205.1). Taxonomy (GTDB): domain Bacteria; phylum Bacillota; class Clostridia; order Lachnospirales; family Lachnospiraceae; genus UBA3402. The sequence continues at coordinate 188,407 of CANDZL010000001.1, forward strand.
TCCTTCTTCCAGGACTGCAGGATCTGTGCGTATCCAGAACTTCCTTCACATGGGGAGTCCCTGTGGACTTTGACCCTAAGCATGTGACATATGTATGGCTGGATGCACTGACCAATTACATCACCGGATTAGGATACAACTGTGACGGTGCCAGTGGGGAATTGTTTCAAAAATACTGGCCGGCAGATCTGCATCTGATCGGAAAAGATATTATTCGCTTTCACACCATCTACTGGCCGATTTTTTTGATGGCTTTGGATATTCCGCTGCCGAAGCAGGTCTTTGGCCATCCATGGCTTTTGCAGGGTGAAGGCAAGATGAGCAAATCAAAAGGAAATGTGCTTTACGCAGATACCCTGGTAGACTTCTTCGGTGTAGATGCGGTACGTTATTTTGTCCTTCATGAGATGCCATTTGATAATGACGGAATCATTTCCTGGGAATTGATGGTAGAGCGGGTTAATTCAGACCTGGCTAATATTTTAGGAAACCTGGTAAACCGTACTGTTTCCATGTCCAATAAATACTTTGGCGGCGTGGTAGCCAATGGAAATGTGTCTGAGGACATAGACGCAGATTTAAAAGCTGTGGTACTGGAGGAAGTGAAAAAAGTAGATGCCAAGATGGAGCAGCTTCGGGTAGCAGATGCCATCTCCGAGATTTTCAACATCTTCCGCAGAAGCAACAAATACATCGATGAGACCATGCCCTGGGCGTTAGCCAAGGACGAGGATAAAAAGGATCGCCTGGCAACCGTCCTTTACAATCTGGCGGAGGCCATCACCATCGGTGCCTCCCTTCTGGAGCCGTTTATGCCAGAGACATCCCGGAAGATCCTTGCCCAGCTGAACACTGAGAAGAGAGGATTGGATCAGATGGATACCTTTGGCCTGTATCCAGATGGCGGCAAGGTGACAGAGAAGCCGGAGATTCTCTTTGCCCGCCAGGATCTGAAAGAAGTTATGGAAAAGGTGGAAGCGATGGAGGCAGAGCAGAAAGCATCGGATGGAACCAGCCGGACAGAGGAGGAGAATGCCGGAGCAGAAGAAGCCGGACCGGTCATTGACATCGAGCCAAAGCCGGAGATTACCTATGACGATTTCGCAAAGCTTCAGTTCCAGGTGGGGGAAATCATTGCCTGCGAGGCGGTGCCCAAGTCCAAGAAACTTCTGTGTTCCCAGGTGAAGATAGGAAGCCAGGTAAGACAGATCGTCAGTGGTATCAAAGCCCACTACTCTCCAGAACAGATGGTAGGCAAGAAAGTAATGGTGGTTGTCAACTTAAAGCCTGCCAAGCTGGCCGGAGTTATGTCCGAGGGAATGCTGCTGTGCGCAGAAGACGCAGACGGCAATCTGTCTTTGATGGTTCCAGAGAAGGAGATGCCTGCAGGAGCAGAGATTTGCTAACCTTGTCCCTTCGGGTCGGATATCTATCGGGAAGCATACAGCCTGTTTCGTAAAATTTTAGGAGATATGTGAATGAAGGAAGAGCAAGTTCATGGACTGAGCGGCAATGCACTTAAGATCATTGCCGCTGTCACCATGTTTATTGATCATATCGGCGCAGTCGTGATAGAAGGGGGGCTTTTGCAGAATGTAATGGGCTTAAGCCTATCTGATCTCGCCATGTTGCCAACCCAGTTTTTTTGGTGGAAGGTGAATCTGGTATTGCGTCTCATCGGCAGAGTCGCCTTCCCTGTGTTTGCCTTCCTTTTGGTGGAAGGCTTTCTTCATACCAGAAACGTAAAAAAATATGGGATTCGTCTGTTACTGTTTGGAGTACTGTCAGAGATTCCTTTTGACCTGTCTATTTTTCACACTCCCTTTTACTGGGGATATCAGAATATCTTCTTTACGTTGTTTTTTGCTTTGTTGGCCTTGGCTGCGGTTCGAAAGTATGAGAATGACAAGACTCTGTGGAAAGCAATTGCTGCTGCGGCCCTTTGCTGTGGGTGCGCGGCAATGCTTCATTCCGATTATGGGGCATTCGGTGTTGCTTTTGTGGTTCTTCTTTATATGACAAGGAGGAACCCAGTTATGCAGACCACCGTAGGAATATTGGCAACAGCCTGGGAGTTGACCGCATTTTTGGCATTCATTCCCATCCGGCGGTACAATGGGACAAAGGGAAAAGCAAACCTTAAATATTGGTTTTATGTGTTCTACCCTTTGCATCTGTTGGCCCTATACGGAGTGTGGAGTATTCTTTATTCATAAAATAATTTCAGTTTTGAGGAGTAAACAGCAATGAGCATGATTTTTGATACCCATGCCCACTATGATGATGAAGCTTTTGGCCAGGATCGGGAGGAACTTCTCTCTGGCCTTCAGGAGCATGGAATAGAGGCTGTAGTAAATATAAGCGCCAATATCCAGGGGGTGAAGGATACTCTGGAATTGATGAGGCAGTATCCGTTTTTTTATGGCGCTGTAGGCGTTCACCCAAGCGAAACCAGGGAGTTAAGTGATGGGCTGATATCCTGGCTGGAAGAGATGGCCAGAAAGCCAAAGGTGGTGGCAGTGGGAGAGATTGGACTGGACTATCATTGGGAAGAGCCGGAGAAAGAATTACAGAAATTCTGGTTTGTCCGTCAGCTTTGCCTGGCCAGAACAGTATCCCTGCCAGTAGTAATCCACAGCCGTGATGCTGCAAAGGACACGCTGGATATCATGAAAGCAGAGAAGGCGGAGGAACTGGGCGGTGTTATCCACTGCTTCTCCTATGGTGTGGAGATGGCAAGAGAATTTTTAAATATGGGTTTTTATCTGGGTATCGGCGGGGTAGTGACCTTTACCAACGCCAGGAAATTAAAGGAAGTCGTAGCCTATATGCCTATGGATAAGATGGTACTGGAAACGGACTGTCCCTATCTGGCTCCTGTGCCCAACCGGGGCAAGCGAAACTCTTCCCTGAATCTGCCGTATGTGGTGGATGCTGTCAGCCAGCTGAAGGGGATTTCACCAGAAGAGGTGATTGCCATAACCAATGAGAATGCAAAGAAACTGTACAGACTTTTGCGTAAGAATGTTTGATAGAAAGGAGCCATGTGATGGCAACCCTGGGAACCCATAAAAGTACTGTTGAGATCATACAGAAGTATCAGTTTACATTCCAGAAGAAATTCGGGCAGAATTTCCTGATCGATTCCCATGTGGTGGAAAAGATTATTCGTGCTGCGGAGATTACGAAGGAAGAGTGTGTCCTGGAGATCGGCCCAGGTATTGGAACCATGACCCAGCATCTGGCGGAACACGCCAGACTGGTGCTGGCAGTAGAGATTGATTCCAATCTGATTCCTATTCTTCATGAGACATTGGCATCCTATGAAAACGTAACGGTGATGAATCAGGATATTTTGAAAACCGATATCTGTGCATTGGCTCAGACGTATAATGACGGAAAGCCTATCAAAGTCGTAGCCAATCTTCCTTATTATATCACTACGCCGATTATTATGAAACTGTTCGAAAGCAATGTTCCCGTTGATACGATTACGGTCATGGTGCAAAAAGAAGTGGCAGACCGTATGCAAGCAGGCCCGGGAAGCAAAGAGTATGGCGCTTTGTCTCTGGCAGTTCAGTATTATGCCAAGCCCTATATTGCCGCCAACGTTCCTCCCAACTGTTTCATGCCAAGACCCAATGTGGGATCAGCAGTGATCCGCCTGACCCGGCATAGACAGCCGCCGGTTCAGGCGGATAATCCGCAGCTTATGTTTCAGCTGATCCGCGCTTCCTTCAATCAAAGGCGCAAGACTCTTCAAAACGGTTTAAACAATGCACCGGATCTTCCCTATCCGAAGGAAACCATCGTGGCTGCCATCGAGAGTTTGGGACTTCCCCCTGCTGTAAGAGGGGAGACATTGACTTTAGAACAATTTGCAGGTCTATCCAACTATTTTACGGCATCGGGCATCCTGGAGAGCGCCGCTTCATCGGCCACGACCGTCACATCGTTGTGAAGCTGAAGGATGGAGGCAGGAACATGGGGCGTGACAGGGCCGCATAGAGACTGATACAGAATCTCCGCTTTGTCTTCCCCGCTGACAATCAAAAGAATCTTTTTCGCTTTCATGATTGTACCGATTCCCATGGTATATGCCTGCCGTGGAACATCCTCTTCTTTTTCAAAGAACCGTTTGTTGGCTTCAATGGTGCTGGCGGTCAGATCCACGCAATGGGTTATTTTTTCAAAAGACTGGGCTGGTTCGTTGAAGCCGATATGTCCGTTATGCCCAAGGCCTAATAGCTGCAGATCCACGCCGTTTAAGCGGTCAAGCACCGCTTCGTAGCGGAGGCATTCTTTGTTGGCATCTGGCTCCATACCGTTGGGAATGTTGGTATTATCCAAATTTATGTTCACATGCTTGAACAGATTGTTGTACATAAAATAGTAGTAGCTTTGCTCGTTGTCTTTGGTAAGCCCCTTATATTCGTCTAAGTTTGCAGACCGTACCTGGGAGAAATCCAGGTCTCCGTTCTGATACCCCTGAACCAAATTCTCATAGGTTCCGATGGGAGTAGAGCCGGTGGCAAGACCCAGCACACAGTCCGGCTTCATGATGACCAGCGACGCGATCAGATTGGCCGCTTTTCTGCTCATTTCCTTGTAATCTTTTGCTCTGTAAAGTTTCATATTGACACCTCCATAAATAGTAACCATTATTTTAACATTTTTTTGTCATACTTTCAATGGGTAACCACATAAGATATATAGCGGAGGGGTGATCGCATGTCTAATTATCGCAGGTTAATATCATACATATACGCATATGAAGGCGGAGTAAAAGGAAAAAATATTGGATTTGCCAAATTAGAAACCAGAAACGGACAGTGCAGAATTCAGGTAAGCGTAAGAAAGGTCTTTTTAGGAGGCCAGGATATGGGTGTGTACCTGCTTTCCAGCGGTGGCGAGATATTCCTGGGACGGATATTCTTGCGCAACGGGGCCGGAGAGTTTCGCACCAGCGTTGCGGTAGATCATGTGGCAGGTTCCGACAAAAGCATTGACCAGTGCTACGGGATGACGATCCATAATATGGATGATTCTTGGCAGAACTATACCACGATCTGGGAAGATGCGGTGGCTCATGCGGCGGAAGTTGAGTTGGAAGAGGCCGTTTCCGAGCTGGCGGAGGAACAGGAGATGAGCCATACCCCGGAATCTGTAATCAGCGGGGAGAAGCTGGAAGAAGTGGTGACAAACCATAAAAGTTCCATTGTAGAGAGTATTGAGGCAGAGATTCAGGCTCAGAACCAGAAGAAAGAATCCTCTTTATCCGGTCAGAGTACCGAGGAGGAAATTCCTTCAACCTTTGTACAGCCGAGAAAGGAGGAGTCCCAAAAAATTTTGTGGCCCAAAGAAGAGTCAGAAAAAGGGTTGGAAGAATCACCTGACAGCAGAGAATCATCTATGGAACAGGAAGGCTCTCTACAGACACCGCCCCAGGAACTTCCTTCTATGGAGCAGATTCCAGACAAGACGGATAGTGGAGAGGCATGGGGAGGATCCCTTCAAGAACGTGGAGATATCGATCAGGAAGGGGATCGTGAGGGACAGCTTTCCGGTCCCGCAGACCAGGAAGCACGTGTGGAGGGATCGATTCCAGGCGGCACGAGCCAGGGTGTAATGGCGGAGGGGCAGTTTTTAGACAGCGCAGTGAAGGAGACTCCTTCCCAGAATCAACAGCCTGGAATACCCATACAGGAGCAAAAGCCCCAGAACCCGACGAAGCCAGCCGACACGCAGTCACAGGGCCAGCCCATTCGAAGAGTGGGATTCCAGGGTCAGCCACGCCAGCAGCCATTTCAGGGATACTTCTCAAGAAGGCCGGTACATGGAATGCCCCAGCAGGAACAGTACTATCAGCCGATGGCACAAGTTCAACCGGCTGTCACGCCGATGCAACCGATGCAGCCAGCTATGAAGCAACTTCAGGGCCAGCCGATGCAGCAAGCCACACAGCCAGTGGAGGGTCAGCCGATACAACCAGCTATGCAGCCGATGCAGGGTCAACCGATGCAGCCAACCACACAGCCGATGCAGGAGCAACTGCTGCATCCAGTTGGGGATCCAGCCAACTGGAGCTATCAGCAGCCAAACGTTCCAGAAAAAGAAGATTCAAAAGAAGGTATGGATATGGAATCTCTATGGCAGCGTTTTTGCAGGGCGTACCCCAAGATCCAGGCATTTGATTATGAAGGAACCAGTGAGATTTTAACCATTAAACCACAGGACATCGGCCTGCTTCCCAGGGAGATCTGGACATATGGAAACAACAGTTTTCTCCTTCATGGATATTATAATCACCGTTATCTGATACTGGCCCGCCTGATTACACCCAATGGAGGCATTCGTTTCCTTCTGGGCGTTCCCGGCCACTATTACAGTAACGAAAAATATATGGCATCCATGTTTGGTTTTCCTAACTTTGTGATGTCTAAAGCACAGCCATCCGGTGACAATCGGTTTGGATATTGGTACACGGACCTTCGCCTTGGCTTTTAAAAGTCAGGCGGAGGTTTTTAGATTCGATTTTCTCTTCATCTGACAATAATAGCACACCTCTCTAATAATCCACTCCCCGAATCGCCGCCTTAGGAATGGTCTTTTGCACGATAGATAGAAATCCGTCTAACTCCTTTCTGGAAAACGCTGAATATCCTTCCTTCAACACATTGCCAGAATCGACAAATCCCTGGAGAAAATATTGGCTGCATCCCCCAATCCACTTTGCAATATCTTCAAAATCGTTCTCCCGGTGAAGTCCCTTCACCACCGTAGTGCGGAATTCATAAGGAATGGTTCCCTCCATTAAAAAAGAGACGCTGTCTTCTATAAGCGCCATATTGAGTTCAGAGATACCACAGACCTCTCCATAGTGAAAACGGCCTGCCTTTATATCCATAGCCACAAAATCTACAAGCCCTTCCTTACACAATCGTTTCAAACATTCCGGCCGGTATCCATTGGTATCCAACTTCACCAGATATCCCAGATTTTTTACAGACCCTATCAGGTTTTCCAAGTCCTCCCCGGACAAAGTAGGCTCGCCTCCGGTGATACATACTCCTTCCAGAATGGAACGCCGTTTCTTTAAAAAGTCAATCAGTTCTTTTACAGACATAAGCTCCCCAGCTGTTCCGGTCAAAAGTTCCGTATTATGGCAAAAAGGACACCGGAAATTACAGCCGTTTAAGAATACGGTGGCAGCCACATGTCCTGGGAAATCTAAAAGTGTTGTTTTTTGAAGACCACATATTTTCATAAAATTCTTTTCATTTCCTTTCTGTTCCTTTATACTAAATGATAATACCTTATCTTTCGGATCTGTTTCAGACCGGAGAGCGAGCACTCGTTACATCCGGTACGAGAGAATGTTTATGGACATTATAGCATAAATAAACCAGAAGGGGAACGATTATGACGTTGCAGGAATCCTATATGAAAGCAGCCATCCGACAGGCCAGGAAAGCGGAAAGCCTGGGCGAAGTACCCATTGGCTGCATCATCGAATACGAAGGAAAAATCATTGCCAGAGGCTATAACCGTCGCATGATAGATAAAACCGTACTGGCTCACGCCGAGATTGCTGCAATCCGGAAGGCTTGTAAAAAGATGGGGGACTGGCGGTTAGAAGGCTGTACCATGTATATCACATTAGAACCATGCCCTATGTGTGCCGGAGCCATTGTCCAGGCCAGAATTCCCAAGGTGGTGATAGGCTGCATGAACCCCAAAGCCGGCTGCGCCGGCTCTGTGATGGATATGTTTCATGAGCCGGGATTTAATCATCAGGCGGAGGTGGTAAGCGGTATCCTGGAGGCCGAATGCTCCCAGATGCTGACCGATTTTTTTAAGAGGCTTCGGATAATGAGGAAGCAGCAACCCTTGACAAACCCTTAATCCCAAGGTATACTTGCTATTGTCAAAGAGCCATAAAGTTTCCGTGCAGCCGGGGAGATAGCGGTGCCCTGTACCTGCAATCCGCTCTAGCAGGGGTGATGTCTCACCTCGGGCAGTCTGTTGCAGAGCTGCCCTGTGTAAGTGGCGTTGACATCTGGGTCTTACGCAACAGAAATTCATGAACCGTGTCAGGGCAGGAATGCAGCAGCACTAAGTGAAACCTTCTGTGTGACGTGAGGGTGCCTGGATCGAGTTAACTGCACAGGTAACGTCTGTGATACCTGCACAAAGTGAGGCGCACGGATGAAATATAAAAATGCAGAACCTGATATTGGATAAGGCGGAATCTGCTTCGCTTTCATGTAATATCAGGTTTTTATCTATATTTTCTGCTATTATCAAATATTAACTGCTTTTTTCAGAAAACCTTTCTTTGGTTTCCCTCTTGCCCCAGAAAAAGCTTTGTATTATAATCATAAAATGGGTTTTACCATTTCACAATAGAGAGGAAGGAAAAAGAGATATGATCAGAATCGGTATGTTAACCAGCGGTGGCGATTGCCAGAGCCTGAATGCGACGATGCGTGGCGTTGCAAAATCATTGTACAAGATTTATGGCGGCGAAGTAGAGATCATCGGATTTGAAGACGGGTACAAGGGATTGATATATGCGGATTATCATGCCATGAAATCATCCGATTTTTCCGGCATTCTCACCAAGGGAGGGACCATTCTGGGAACTTCCCGGCAGCCCTTTAAGCAGATGCGCGTGCCAGATGAGAATGGCCTGGACAAAGTGGAGGCCATGAAGCACACATACCGAAAGCTGAAGCTGGAGTGTCTGGTTGTTCTGGGCGGAAACGGAAGCCAGAAGACGGCAAATCTTCTCCATGAAGAAGGGCTAAATGTTGTCTCCCTTCCAAAAACCATTGACAATGACCTTTGGGGTACAGAGATGACCTTCGGATTCCAGAGTGCGGTCAATGTGGCCACCAGCGCCATTGACTGTATCCATACAACAGCGGCTTCTCACGGGCGGGTATTTATTGTAGAGGTAATGGGCCACAAGGTAGGATGGCTGACCCTCCATGCAGGAATCGCAGGCGGTGCAGACATTATTCTGATTCCGGAGATTCCCTACAGCCTGGATGCTGTAGTTGACGCATTGAAAGAGAGAAACCGCCAGGGCAAACGTTTTTCCATCTTGGCTGTTGCAGAAGGCGCCATTTCCAAGGAGGATGCCAGCTTAAGCAAGAAAGAGTTAAAGGAAAAACGGAAAAACGGAGTGGTATACCCATCTGTAGCCTATGAACTAGGAGCTAAGATTGAAGAGATGACAGGGCAAGAGGTTCGTGTGACCGTCCCGGGACATACCCAGCGAGGCGGCGAACCATGCCCATACGACAGAGTGCTGTCCACCCGCTTAGGAGCAGCGGCAGCACAGCTGATCAAGGATAAAACATATGGTTATATGGTCTGTATTAAACGTGGTGAGATAAACAAAGTGCCGCTGGGAGAAGTGGCAGGCAAACTAAAGACTGTAGATCCGGACTGTTCTATCATTAAAGAAGCCAAAATGGTAGGAATTTGCTTCGGAGACGAATAAGAGGATGGAAACAGATAGGAGTTAAGCCATGTCCTATACGGCATTGTACCGCAAATGGCGCCCCAGCGGATTTAAAGATGTAAAGGGCCAAGATCCTATTGTCCGAACGTTGAAAAACCAGATAACGTCCGGGCGGATCGGGCATGCCTATTTATTTTGCGGAACCAGAGGAACTGGAAAAACCAGTATTGCCAAAATTTTTGCCAAAGCTGTAAATTGTGAAAATCCCCAGGATGGAAGCCCCTGCGGAGAATGCCAGATTTGTAAAAACATTGCTTCTGGTGCATCCTTAAATGTGGTGGAGATCGATGCAGCTTCCAACAATGGCGTGGAAAATATCCGGGATATCCGGGAGCAAGTACAATATCCGCCGACGGAAGGCAAATACCGGGTTTATATTATTGATGAAGTGCATATGCTTTCTACAGGTGCTTTTAATGCACTTTTAAAGACATTGGAAGAGCCGCCATCCTATGTAATTTTTATTTTGGCTACTACGGAGGCCCACAGGATTCCCATTACGGTGTTGTCCAGATGCCAACGATATGATTTCAAGAGGATTTCTATCCGAACCCTGACAGACCGGTTAAAAGAGTTGTCTCAGGCGGAGCAGATTGAAGTGGAGGACAGTGCTTTAACCTATATTGCCAAAGCGGCGGACGGATCCATGAGGGATGCCTTAAGCCTGTTGGACCAGTGCGTGGCATTTCACTTTGGGGAACGGCTGACTTATGATCATGTGCTGGACATTCTAGGGGCAGTGGATACCAGCATTTTTAGTACGCTCTTTAGGGCTGTAACAGAGGAAAACACAAAGGAATGCATGTATCAGTTGGAAGAACTGGTACTTCAGGGCAGGGAACTAGGGCAGTTTGTCACAGATTTCACCTGGTACTTGAGAAATCTGTTGCTCCTGAAAGCAACAGACAGCCCTGCCGATGCAGAGCAGCTTCTGGATATGTCCTCAGATAATAGAAAGCTTCTGGAAGAAGATGGGAAGCGGGCAGATGGGGAGACCCTAATGCGCTATATTCGGATTTTCTCAGAACTTTCCAACCAGTTGCGATATGCCACTCAGAAACGTGTTCTGACAGAGCTGGCTTTTATTAAGCTGACTAAACCACAGATGGAACATAATTATGATTCTATCATTGAAAGGTTGAGTAAACTGGAAGAACAGTTGGAGGAAGGAGTTGTTACGGCACGACCCATGTCAGGCAGCGCTGTATATACAGGGCAGCAGACAGGGAGCACAGGGGAAACAGGCATACCGGCAGCAGGCATAGCCCCATACAGCGCCTCTTCGGCAGCAGGCCAGGGCGTATCGGCTTTAGCGGCAGGGAGCCCCCCAGAGCAGGTGTCTCTTCCCAAGGCACAGATGGAGGACTTACAGCTGATCCGTAACGAATGGGGGAAGATTGTGAAAGCACTGGGGGGAGTGATCCGCTCCAGCTTTCGTGATACTGTAGTAGAGCCAAGCGGCGACAGCTGTCTCTGTGTAGTGTTCTTAAATATAGAAAATTATGAGATTGGCAGACGGCCTACAATTATGGGAGAATTGGAAACGTATGTAAAAAACACATATGGGAAGGATATTTATTTTAAATCCCGTTTGATCGGCAGCGGAGAGCGGCTGGATACGGTTTATATCAGTGAAGAAGAATTAAAAGAACGCATTCATATGGATATTACATTTGAGGAGGATTAAGAATGGCAAAGCGAGGCGGATTCTCAGGCGGAATGCCGGGGAATATGAATAATCTTATGAAACAGGCCCAGAGGATGCAGCGGCAGATGGAAGAGACCACCAAGGAGTTGGAGACTAAAGAGTATACCGCGTCTTCCGGCGGCGGTGCCGTATCGGTAACTGTATCTGGCAAAAAAGAAGTAACTGCAGTAAAGATATCTCCGGAGGCAGTAGATCCGGATGATGTGGAGATGCTGGAGGATATGATTATGGCTGCCGTGAACGAAGCGTACCGTCAGATGGAGGAGGCTAACAGTCAGGCCATGTCCAAGCTAACAGGCGGCCTGGGAGGCCTGGGCGGAGGTTTTCCGTTTTAAACTATGAATTATTACAGCAGCCAGATTACAAAACTGATCGATGAGTTGTCCAAACTTCCTGGTATTGGCGCTAAATCCGCGCAGAGGCTGGCGTTTCATATTATTAATATGCCTCAGGAGCAGGTGGAAAGGCTGTCGGGAGCAATGGTAGATGCCAAAAGGAATGTCCGCTATTGCAAGGAATGCTTTACCCTGACAGACCAGGAATTATGTCCTATCTGTAAAAGTGAGAAACGAGACCATCAGACAATCATGGTGGTTGAAAACAGCCGGGATCTTGCAGCATATGAAAAGACCGGCAAATACGAAGGCGTTTATCATGTGCTTCACGGTGCCATTTCTCCCATGCTGGGGATTGGCCCGGGGGAGATAAAGCTGAAGGAATTGATACAACGTCTTCAGGGAAACGTAAAAGAAGTGATTATCGCAACGAATTCCAGCTTAGAAGGGGAAACAACGGCTATGTATATCAGCAAGCTGGTTAAACCTACAGGGATCAAAGTCAGCCGGATTGCCAGCGGCGTTCCGGTTGGCGGAGATCTGGAATACATAGACGAGGTGACTTTGCTTCGGGCTTTAGAAGGACGAGTAGAGTTATAACCGCCGATAAAATGTGGCAGGAGATATAACATGGATAAATATGAGTTTAATATTAAAGTAGAGCAGATAAAAAAGATGGTGACAAGAGGTGACTTTGAGACCTCTATGAGAATTGCGGATACCATTGACTGGCGGCGTGTGCGCAGCGCCAATCTGTTATCGATGATTTCCCAAGTGTACGAAAAAAATGGAGAATACCAGGAGGCCAAAGAGGTTCTGTTGCTGGCATATGAGCGAGCTCCCATTGGAAAGCGCCTTCTGTTTAAATTGACCGAACTGGCATTAAAAGAGGGCAGTATACGGGAAGCAGAGGATTATTATCGGGAATTCTGCGATTTGGCTCAGGACGATTCCAGGCAATATCTTCTGCGTTATATGATATTAAAAGAAAAAAAAGTACCTGTCGAGCAGCTAATCGGCTGCTTGGAACACTATGTCAGCCAGGAACTGGATGAGCGCTGGATGTATGAGTTGGCATCTTTGTATGAAAAAGCCGGACAGCAACATAAATGCGTGCAGATGTGTGATCGCATCATGCTTATGTTCGCGTTTGGAAAGTATGTAGATAAGGCTATGGATCTGAAGGTGCGCTATGCACCCTTATCCGAATACCAGCTGGATCTCATGAAAAACAGAGGCAAATACGAGGCAAAACTAAAGGTAGTGGAGCAGAAATTTGATGAAAATACGTTAGGCGGGTATGAGGAGGACGATGATTTTTATCTTAATTCGTCTGAACCAGCAGAATCATATGGGGGAGGTCAGTACGCCCAGGATTCCTATTCGCAAGATGGATATGGGCAAGGGGGATACCAGCAGGAGCAGGGAAGCAGCTTTGTTTCAGAACCTTATGGTGGGCAGGAGTACGGCCAGGGAACCTATCCACAGGAAGTGTATGCAAACCAGGAGTACGGTCAGGGGTACGAACCACAGGGAATGTATAGTGGCCAGGGAACCTACCCACAAGGTGGTTATACAGGCCAGGAATACAGTCAGGGAAATTACCCCCAGGGAGGCTATGCAGGCCAGAGCCAGGAATATGGCCAGGGAAATTACCCTCAGGGAGGCTATGCAGGCCAGGGCCAGGAATATGGCCAGGAAAATTACCCCCAGGGAGACAATGCCGGCCAGGCCCAGGCATATAGCCAGGCCACTTACCCCCAGGGAAGTTATACAGGTCAGGGCCAGGAATACAGTCAGGAAAGCTACCCCCAGGGAGGCTATGCAGGCCAGGGCCAGGAATACGGCCAGGAAAGCTACCCCCAGGGAGCCTATGCAGGCCAGGGCCAGGAATACAGTCAGGGAAATTACCCCCAGGGAGCCTATGTTAGCCAGGAAAATCAGCAGGAAAGTTATCCACATAGCGATTCTCAACAATCCTACATCCAGGGAGTGTATAAACAGGCCGATAATTCCCGGGTAGGATATGCCCTGGAACCACAACAGCAAGCTATGATTCGGGAAGAAGATGGACATGAGGGATCTTATTCCCAAGAAGAATATTTCCAGAAATCCTATGTCTCACAAGGATATCCTCAGGTGAATATTCCCCAAGAGCAGTATCCCCAGGAAGGACGCTATCAGAGCCAAGGGAATTACTTTGAAAACGAAGAAGACAACGGATTTTCTTACGATCAGAGAGAGGTGGAGAATCCGGAGGATGTATCTGGTTTTTCAGAGGGGCAGGTATCTGTTCAGGAGGACTCAAAAGCTATAGATGAAGAATTGGTTGTCAATTTTCATCAAGATCATATTGAACATGAGTTGGCGAAAGAAATGTCCAAAATATCTGAGGAAAGAACTGTAGAGCAGGAGCCGGTATCTATGCAAACCAAGGTTCCACAGGCTGGACAGGATCATGCATTTCAAATTCAGGATGATCAATCAGAAGAAGAACCGGAAGAATTGCCATATGCGCCTATGTCCGGACATTTATTGATTGAGGCGAAGACGCCAGAAAAAGGGCTTGAAACAGCAATCGAAATATTAAAACAGATTCACGCAGAAAGCGGTGGCAGCAGGCCTGTAGCCAAGATAACCGGAAGTAAATTAAATCAAAAAGGAATCAGCAATATTATTGATATGCTAGCCGGAAAGGATCTGGTAGTGGAGGAAGCTGGTGACTTGTCAGACAAAGAGCTGATCGGCCTGCAGCAGCTGGTAGCTGAAGACACCAGTGGAATGAATATCATTCTCATTGATAATCCGAGGCAGCTGGAAGAATTGTATCAACAGAATCCGGAGCTGACTTGTGTATTTGAATGTGTAAGCAGTGAGCAAAGCGAACTTGTGGATTCGGAAAGCATGACAAAAGAAGAATCCCATAGACAGGAAGAAGAGAATCTGCCTTTAGATGAATCCCAGTCGGAACCTGTTTTGCCAGAACCAGAGGCCGAAAAGGAAAAAGAACCAGAACAAGAACAAGAGATGGGGCTAGAGCCGGTGGCAGAAAAGGAAGATGGATATGAATCAGAGATGGGTATTCAATCAGAGTCAGAACCTGAGAGAGAACCAGAACTTGAGGAAGAACCAGAATTCGAGAGAGAACCAGAACTCGAGGGAGAATTCGAGACACAGTCTGAATTTGAATCAGGGTTAGACACGGAGCCAGAATTCGAACCGGATAACGATGAAGAACTGGACATTGACCAGTTTGCAGAATACGCGACCCATTATGCTGGAGAGATCGATTGTAGCATCACAGGAAAAAGTATGCTGGCTCTTTATGAACGTATTGATATTATGGAGGAAGATGGCATTCCCTTGACTAGAGCCAATGCAGAAGAACTCATTGAGGCGGCAGCGGACAGGGCGGAAAAGCCTCCGATCAGCAAGCTGATTAAAGGAATGTTTACATCCAAATATGATAAAGACGGACTATTAATCTTAAGAGAAGAACATTTTAAATAACAGTTCAAGAATGATCTTGACGGCTATTATTTTATCTGATAAGGCAGGAACCATGAGTATTCGATTGATTGCATTGGATTTAGATGGAACCCTTTTAGACAGTCAAAAACGGTTGTCAGACAGAAACTGTGAAGCATTAAAGGCCTGTATTGCCAGAGGAATCTATGTGGTGCCCTGTACAGGCCGTACGGTGGAAGGCATTCCCAAGATGATAACAGAGATCCCTGGAATTCGTTATGCAATTACAGTGAATGGCGGATCGATTGTAGATATGGAGAAAAAAAAGATTCTGGATCAACGATTGATGGAAAAGGAGATTGCTCTTGATATAATCAATCAGATCAAAGATCGCCATATCATGTATGATATCTATGCAGACGGACAAGGAATCTCCGAAGACCGTTTTTACAATCACTTAGATGAATATAAGATTAAAAAAGAGATTCAACAATTAGTGAAAAGGACACGGCGTGTGGTTCCCAACATTATCCAATATGTAAAAGAAAAAGAGGGAATGGTCGATAAGGTTAATTTGTTTTTTTCAGATTTAGAGGAGAGGGAGGAGATTAGGATCCTTCTAAAGCAGCGGACAGATGTGATCGTGAGTTCATCTTTGTACAATAATCTGGAGATCAATGCCCTTGGAGCAGAAAAAGGAGAGGCACTTTTGCGGCTGGCATCCATATTGGGAGTATTGCCAGAAGAAACTATGGCATGTGGTGACGGAGACAATGATGCCTCTATGATTCGGCTTGCCGGAACCGGAGTTGTCATGGAAAATGGGGAAGAGCATATAAAAAGGATTGCAGATTATATAACAGCAAGCAATGATGAGTCAGGAGTGGCCCAGGCAATAGAGGTGTTGGCATTGTCTGGGATATAGAAGAGGAGATTATGGACAACTGGGTGGAAATTGTAGTGGCAGTCTATCTCTTGGGAATGATTTTATATGGCCATTATAAGGGATTTATTCGGCTGGCAGTTTCTATGGCAGCATTGATTGTAACATTGGTGATTGTATATGCGGCTATGCCAAAAGCGACAGCATTTATAAAAGAGAATACCCCTGTTTATTCCTGGATTGTGGAACATACAAAAGATACGATGGAACATGCCATCGGAATGGATAATGATGTACAAATGCCTGCAAATCAGAGGCAGGTCATAGAAAATCTGCCTCTTCCGCGGGATATAAAAGAAATGCTTCTGGAAAATAATAACAGCCAAATGTATGAAATATTAGGAGTAAACGCTTTTATAGAATATATAGGAAGCTATCTTGCCAACATGATTTTAAATTGGATTGGTTTTGTTATTCTGTTTTTGGTAGTCTATATTTTACTGCGAGTGATTATGAAATGGCTGGATATTATGGCTAAGCTGCCGGTTCTCTCTGGTATGAATCAGATAGCCGGAGCCATTCTGGGAGGGATACAGGGACTATTTTTTTTATGGCTTCTATCATTGGTTCTGACAGCCTGTGCCGGCACATCCTGGGCAGCGACGATATTACGACAAGTAGAGGCAAGCACCTGGCTGTCATTTCTCTATGATTATAATCTGTTGTCAAAATTAGCGCTTGGAATATTAAAGGGGATTTATATATCCTCCAATTAAAAAGTATGCAGTATCGGGATTAAAATAATGGATTCACCACCTTCTGTGTCTCAACATCTACCACTCCGAAGGTGGTCAGCCTTAACTTAGGGATCACAGGCAGACTGACAAATGCCAGAGTCATAAAGGCATCGATATCCTGGGAGATACCTAGGGTTTTTAAGTACGTCTTCATCTCTTCCAGCTTTTGTTCCACATGTTCCACAGGCGCATCTGCCATCAGTCCGGCAATGGGAAGAGCCAGATGAGCTACAAGCTTCCCACCCACTGCGATCGCCAGACCTCCCTCATCCTCTATAACCTGATTGCCTGCAATCATGATATCCGAATCATTGGTTCCAGCGATTATTAGATTATGGGAGTCATGCCCAATGCTGGTAGCTACGGCTCCTTTTCTTAACCCGTAGTTTCCAAGAAAACCAATTCCCATATGTCCTGTATATCTATGACGCTCCAAGATCACCAATTTTACAATATCCCTGGATACATCGACTCCAGGTGCATATCCTGGCTGCATGCTCCATTGGACAATCCGTTCGCGGGTGATCAACTCTCGTTTAACCAGATCGATAACTCTCTGCTGGCTTCCCTGTTCTTTCAACTTTAAATCATCCATAGTAATGGGATGGGCATGAAAAGAATGGAACACTCGTTCTTCAATGTCCTGATCCCATGTTTTTTCTACTTTCTTTTTTCCACAGAACAAGCCGTGATCGGCAACAATTTTTCCCGCTTTATATACAGCTTGTATCGAGAATTCCTGAAAATCTCGAAATACTACCAAGTCTGCCACATAACCCGGTGCCACAGCCCCTGTTCGATTTAAACCGAAATATTGGGCCGGATGCAGGGTTGCCATACGAATCGCTCGTATAGGATCTGCCCCCTTGCGAATCGCATATCGAATCAGGGCATCCATGTGGCCGTTTTGGATCAGATCACCAGGGTGACTGTCATCTGTCACAAGCATTGCCCTCTGATAATAAGGAGACTGAAATAAAGGAAGAAGGGCATCCAAATTTTTGGCTGCTGTTCCCTGACGAATCATAATCCACTGCCCTCTAGCCAGTTTTTCTTTCGCTTCATCAGCATCGGAACACTCATGATCAGACAATACTCCGGCTGCTACATAAGCATTTAACTTCTGCCCGGATAAAAATGGTGCATGGCCGTCGATGGCACGCCTTTTAAAATCCGCATCAGAAAGCTTCCGCAGATAGTTTTCCTGCCCTTCAACCACTCCATAAGAATTCATCATTTCTGCCAGCCCCAGAACCTCTTTTCGATCATAGAGCGGTTTTAAGTCTTCTGCTTCCAACTGTGCCCCAGATTCGTCCAGAACCGTGGAGGGCACACAGGAAGGA
This sequence comes from uncultured Hungatella sp., assembly GCA_947425205.1. Classification (GTDB taxonomy): domain Bacteria; phylum Bacillota; class Clostridia; order Lachnospirales; family Lachnospiraceae; genus UBA3402. The sequence goes on from CANDZL010000001.1 coordinate 206,473, forward strand.
AGCATGAAATAGACATCCATATCCAGCGCTTCGGTTGACTCCATCATATATTTTATTCCGGCGATACCGGATACATTGGCAATCTCATGGGGATCCGTGATAACAGCCGTCGTACCATGAGGCAAAACGGCACGTTCAAATTCTGCCGGCGATACCATAGAACTTTCCAGGTGTACATGACCATCGATCAGCCCGGGACATACATAGGCATGGTCAAGGTCCTGCTCCGCCTCCCCTTCATAAGTTCCGATTCCAACGATTCTTCCACCATCGATTGCAATATCTCCATGTTCTACTGATTCCGTAAACACATTGACAATCAAGGCGTTTTTAAGCACAAACTCAGCTTTCTTCTTTCCGCTGGCCGCATCAATCTGTGATCTTAACCACTTTGTCAATCTGCGCTCCTTTCTCTTGCCCGTTTGCGAAGATTCTATGTGTTTTCCATTTTGCTTCTATATAAAATATTCTATATGGAAGAAGGGGGTTTGGCAAGGGAAATAAATAAAATAAGGACACAAATCCCCTTGACAAATAATAGTGAGAAATGATATAGTAAAATCCCATTGTGAGGTAAGGCGGTTTTTCTAAAAATAAAAAAATATTTGGAAAAACTGTTGACAAATGGAAAGACTTATGGTAGTATGAATGAGTTGCTGTTGAAGACAGAAAAGCAGCAGATGAACCTTGAAAATCAAAGATTGAACAGTATGTAAAACCCTGAAAATTCTAG
>CANDZL010000002.1:0-117631 GCA_947425205.1 uncultured Hungatella sp.
CCAGATTTTATGGGTGCGGTTGTTTTCCTCCCTCCGCATAAGCAGCAGAGCCTCGTTCGATACCTCAATCATTGTGTCCGTGACAAAAAGTGGGTAATAATACTTTTTCAGGTTGATTGTCTGCATAGACCACACCTCATTCTGTCTGCTGGCGGCTGTAAAACTCACGCATACATTTCAGGCCATGGTGTACGGAACGGTTCACCACGCTTTTGTCAACGCCTCCCTCTTCCGCCCTGCAGGCTGAAAATTTATCCTGCGCGAAACATATAAGAACATTTTGTCATTAAGTACCTGCTGAAAACCGACGATAATTATAATGTTCATCAAAAAAATGTGTTTAGGAGTGATTGGTAAGTGGAACCGGAAGATAGAATAAAATATGCAAAACGTGCATTGAATGGTATTGCACTGGGTGATTGTTTTGGGCAGAGCTTTTTTATACCTGATGAAATGGCATATCAAAAGATAAAAAATAGAGAATTTATAAATAAGCCTTGGTATTTTACAGATGATACCGTGATGGCAATCGGAATTTACAATATCTTGGAAAAGTATGGGAAAATTGATCAGGATGAACTGGCCAGAGTTTTTGCAAAGAATTATGCGTTGGACTGGCATCGGGGATATGGGGGAACAGCCCATTCTATTTTACGCAGTATCGGAGAAGGACAAAATTGGAGGGAAGCCGCTTCAAAAGTATTTGATGGAATGGGTTCCATGGGAAATGGCGCTGCAATGCGTGCTGCACCTATAGGCGCATATTTTGCAGATGATTTGGACAAGGTTTTATATTATGCCAGGGCATCTGCTGAAGTCACCCATGCACATATTGAGGGAATCGCGGGCGCAATGGCTGTTGCTGCAGCATCAGCTTTGCTTCTGAATAAAAGACTGGGATACTATTTGGGAGAAGGGGAAACTTTTTTAAATGATGTGGCAGCCAGATTACCAGAAAGTGATACCAAATATAAGATATTATCCGCGGTTTCTGTTAAAAAAGAAAGCAGTATTGATTTTGTAATATCCGTGCTTGGAAATGGAATCCGGTTGACAGCACAAGATACGGTTCCGTTTTGCCTTTGGTGTACCACGTATTTTTATACTTCGGTAGAGGAAGCATTATGGACGGCAGTTTCAGCTTTGGGAGATCGGGATACCATATGTGCGATTGTTGGCGGAATAGTTTCGCTTTTTGCGGATGAACTTCCTCAACAATGGGTTCGCTATATGGAACATCCTGAAAAATCGATTTTTATGAATACCAAAAGAGCGAATTGGGAGTAAAAAATAAACGAATACAGGAGGCCATCATGCTTGATACAATACCCAGCCCAGAAGAGATGACAAGCTTACTGGGAGAATCACGATACAAAATCTGGAACCAATTAAACACAAGAATCCAGGAAAACTATGACATGGACCGTACATGGAATACAGGCGGCAAAGCTTGGAAATACGAATACAAATACCGCCGGGGCGGCAAGACGCTATGCGCATTCTATGCAAGAGAAAACTGCGTAGGATTTATGATAATCTTAGGAAAAGACGAAAGAGCAAAATTCGAGGCCGAAAAAGAAACCTACTCAAAAGAAATCCAAAACCTGTACGACGAAACAAAAACCTATCACGACGGCAAATGGTTAATGTTTCAGCCAACAGATACCACACAGTTTGACGATTATATCAGACTGTTGAAAATCAAAAGAAAACCAAACAAAAAGTAAACCAAACAAAAAATAAATCCCACCTGCAGAAAAGCAATATATATTAAGACAATCCTCCCTAGACTTGCTATAATAAACAGAAGCCTAAGGAGGAGACACCATGAAAGACCAAAAAGACACAATAAAACAAGTCATTGATTACATCGAAGATAATCTGGAAAACCACATCAGCCTGGACACCATAGCCTATAAAACAGGCTACTCCAAATTTTACCTAAACCGGGTCTTCACCCGGCAGACAGGAATTACCATATACAAATACCTGCAAAACCGAAGACTCACGATAGCCGCCGAAAAACTGGTACACTCAAGAAAACCCATTACAACCATCGCATACGAAGCCGGATACGATACACAACAATCCTTCACATTAGCCTTCAGACAGCTGTACGGATATCCCCCCAACACTTACAGAAAACTGGGAACCTTCATACCCAGACAAAAAAGAATTACCCTGCAAAGTGTCAAAATGAGTACAGACATTTCCCTTTGCCATATCCTTCTCACACTCGCACAAAATCCAGGCATAAAGGAGGCAGCTGCATGAGTACCATTCCTTATGTCATACAGCAGACAAGCAGAGGCGAAAGAAGCTATGACATATATTCCCGGCTGCTGGCCGACAGAATCATTATTCTGGGAGAAGAAGTGAATGACACCTCCGCCAGCCTGGTAACCGCACAGCTGCTTTTCTTAGAAGCCCAGGACCCCGAAAAAGAAATTCAGCTGTATATCAACAGCCCTGGCGGCACCATAACCGCCGGATTCGCCATTTACGACACCATGCAATATATCCAATGCCCCGTCTCCACCATCTGTATAGGATTAGCCGCCAGCTTCGGAGCCTTTCTGCTTGCAGGCGGAGCTCGCGGAAGACGTATGGCACTGGCCAATTCCCAAATCATGATTCATCAACCTGCCATACATGGAAACGGAATTCAGGGACAGGCAGCCGATATCAAAATTCTGTCCTGCCAGATACAGAAAACCAAACAACGATTAAACCACATCCTGGCACAGAACACAGGCCATACGATACAAGAGATAGAAAAAGACACGGAACGAGACTATTATATGAGTGCAGAAGAGGCACTGGAATACGGCCTGATAGACTCCATAATCCTGAAAAGGACATAGCCCCTATTCTTTACCTCATCCGATACTCCCTTGGCGTACACCCCTCATATTTTCGAAACGCTCTGGTAAACTGTCCCGGGTTTTCCCAGCCGCAGGCCGCTGCAACCTCGCTCATGGAAAGTCTGGTTTCTAAGAGCAGTTGTCTGGCGGCGGATAAGCGGTATTGAAGCAGATACTCCCGATAGCTGTATCCTGTCTCCTGCCGAAACAGGTGGGAAAGGTAATATTTGCTGACGTAGAGAGCCGCCGCCAGAGATTCCAGGCCGATATTCTCTGCATAGTGGTCTGCCACATATCTCTGTGCCTCATAGATCAGCTCTCTGGCCCTGGTATCGAAAGGCTTCCAGTAAGAATCCGGGCTTTCCCGATACACCAGAGTCATCAGCTCCATGGTGCAGGCAGCCTCCTGTTCGTCCCATAAGGGCCTGCCCTCCCTTAGTTCCTCCACCATCTGCCCACAGAGAGAGACTGCCCGGCTAAAGGCGGCCTCCGACAGCTCCACCATATGGGAAACCCCTTCGGGGCGGCACCAGAAAGCCTGGTTCAAGTAGGGCCTTGTCAGGTACCGACGGACAAACTCATTGTTTACTGCCAATACATAGCCGTCATAGGGGTACTCTGTCACGTTAAGCCCATGGCGCTCAAAGGCGCTGATGATCAGAAAACTTCGGCGGCTGGCCTCATACTCTTTTGAGCCTATGACAAAATGGGCCCTTCCGCTGGTGATCAGAAGAATCTGATGGTAAAAATGTACATGGGGCTCCATACTTCCGGAGTCAGGACGCCCCCGCAGATAGATGTCAAACAGCGGCTCTTTCTGCCTGCCTGAGGAAATGGGATCCGTCTCCATCCTCCACACCCTTCTTTCTGTCTGGAATTCGCAACTAATGCAGTATTTTCTGCAAATAACAGCATAGCATATCCGCCGCAAAAAAGATATGATAGAAGCAAGAAATATCATATCTTTTTACTGTAGATAGCAACATTTCAGAAAGGAGTCTTATTATGGCAGGAACAAGAAACAACTATTTCCGTACCAGTGACGACGCCATCCTTTATTTTGAGGATCACAGCCCCGAGAAGGGCAGCCCCATCGTGCTGGTTCCGGGCTTCTGCTGTTCCACCCGGTTCTTTGAGAACAATCTGGAAGCGCTCTCCGAGAACCACCGGGTTATCAGCTTCGATCCCAGAGGGCAGGGGTGCTCTTCCAAAGGACTGCACGGACACACCATCGCGCGCAACTGCGCGGATATCAAGGAGCTGCTGGATTATCTGGATGTCCGCGGTGCCGCCATGCTTGGCTGGTCCATGGCCGGACAGTTTATTGTAAAATATTTTGATCTGTATGGAGCCTACCGGATCAAGGCTCTGGGCCTCATCGACTGCCCCTTAGGCGCCGCCTGGGACGATCCGTGGAACGCCCACAGCTTAAAGGGATTCAACATGGATCTGTTCAACGACCACCTGATGATGTGCTACAACGATAATCAGGGCTACTGTAATTTTTTTGCTCATATGATGTACGACGGAAACGACGACACGAAGGTGGATTGGTGTACCAAAGAGCTGATGAAGACTCCTGCCTGGATCAGCTTTGCCATCTACAGCGACATGATCATGCAGAACGGCTATGAACTTCTGAAAAAAATCGATGTCCCTATGGTCTTTTTCGGTGCCGACGGAAAAGTAACTGCCAACGGCAAAGACCTGGCCTCCAAATGGTATCCTGAAGCTGCGGTAAATGCTCCTTACAAAGAGAGCTATACCTTCGAGCATGGCGGCCATGTATTTTTCCACTGCCACGCCGAGGAGTTTAACAAAAAACTGCTGCAGTTTGTGGAGAATGTGGATATGCGGACCAAGTGATCCTAAGAAGTATTTGTTCGTAAAAACCGGGAATTTTTCGAACGCTTATTATTTGACTCTTACACTTATTCCGGCGGACAATGAAATCACTGTGCAGAACCTGTCTCGATTAATGTCAGCCAATATATCCCATCATACTCCAAATGGGAATGCTGACTATGATTGCAACGATATTTACCAGCATAAAACAAATTGATGATTTTGCTAATTTTCCATAAACCACTTGTTCGTCATATGCTGCGAAGCCCTGCATTGCAAATGTATTTTGATAGATCACATTCCAGGTTGAAGTAGCTGTCAGGATGACAAACCCCATAACCCAGGGGCTGATATTGGAAACAGCACAAATCGGCAGCATTACACTCATAAAGATCGGAAGTGCAGTCATCTGTGAAGTAATAACGAACCTTAGAGCATAGCAGATTAAGGTAATGGCAATTAAAAGGATATAGGGATTCCCTGCAATTGGTGTTACCAGCGGCTGTACCAGGGTTGCTGCATAGGCATTGATTCCCACTTCTTCAAAGACATTGCCCAATCCCACCAGAATGGCAATGATAAGGAGCATTGTCCAGCCGACTCCTTTGATGAAATCAGCAACAGAGATCACACCACACATCATAAGTACCGCAGCTGCAGTCAGGGCAACTACATGGGAAGCCAAGCCATGGGAATTTTCCGTAGCCCACAGTACGACACAGACACCCAGTACCAGAATAGAAATCTTCTCGTCGCGGCTCAGTGCTCCCAGCTTTTTTAATTCGCTGGAAATATATTCCTTTGACATCAGAGAATCATTCTTATCTGGCTTGTACAGCAGGTTAATGCCAATAGCCATCCCGATGATTAAAATAAGCATCCACGGAATTGCCGCCAACAGCCATCCTAAGAAGCCAAATTTTGCCTGAGTATTTTCATCCAGCATTCCTCTGACATAGATACAATAGAAATTGGAGCTGTAAAACGCATAGCTGCACATAGTGATACCGGTAAAGGTTGCTGCCCAGATTCCATGCATACCTTTGCTCTTCGGTTCATATCCCATAGCATCAGCGATTCCTTTGGAGATCGGCATGACCATTGCCGTTTTTGCCGTCACACTGGGGATCAACGGGTTAATGATGACACCGGAACACAGAAGGCCAATGGTCTGTCCCCGAAACGTAGGAGAAAATAATTTCATAATGCTGTATGCCAGGCGTTTCATGACACCACTCTTCGTAAGTGCGACACTGATACCCATAGCTCCCAGCATAAAACAAAGTATACTATTGGAGATTCCGCTTACCGCTACCCCATAGGGCACTGTCTTTGTCAGGCAGAAGGCGCAGAACATTGCCATACATGTGATAAAAAACGGGAATACATCTCCAATCCAAAAGCAGACTGCGCAGGCAAAGATGCCAAGACACGTCATGGACTGCCTTGTCAGTTCGGCCGGTGGCGCCATCAATGAAAGCGCCACCGCCAAAACGATTCCCACACCTCCGAAAATTAATTTTTTATTCATTTTCATAATAGGGTATCCTTTCTCTATTCTGTCATTCCATAGACAGTGGAATAGAAATCATCTGTTGTTTTTTCTACGGCTGCTTTTTCAGATTCAGGGTTCTGTTTCTGCAGCTCTACTGCAATAGTTTCATCCGTCTCTACAGGCAGATAAATATTCTGTGCCTTCAAGTATGCCTGCAGCAGTTTGATATCCAGTTCCCGTGGCTGTATATTGTTCTTTACGCTAAGGGCTGCTGCCGTTCCGGCAGCCTGTCCGGTCAGAACGCTATGAGGGATCAGATTGAGCCAGTTATGGGCTTCCACATCTGCACTGAGGCAGCGTCCTCCTACAATCAGATTGTTTAAGTGCTGCGGAATAAGAGCCCGGTAAGGAATCCACATGGGAATCTCGGCATTCGGATCATTTACGCTGTCCGGAAAATGGTTAAAACTGTGCATCGGCGGAGTGATCGCCACCACATCTTCATATTCACTTCCCTCGATTAAATCATCCATGGTTATCTGATAAAGGCCATGGATTCTGCGTGAATGGCGGACACCTGCAACGCTGGCGATATCCAGCAGAGCTGCGTGTTCGAACCCTGGGAAGTTTTCACGGAAAAACTTTATAATCATCGGGATTTTACGTTTAACCGTAAATTCTATGTCAGTCAAATCTTTTACCTTCATGGAATCCCGATTGCTGAGCCAGTTGTTAATCCAGCATTCATCATTGCGGTTGGATGGAATCGGAATCATAGAAAATCCGCATAAACTGCTGATTCTGCCTAATAGCTCTTTATGCTTATCTAAATTTGCCATCTTCCATGCCGAATATTTCTCCCAATCCATATGACCGATTCGGAAGCATTCCGTTGTGTTGGAATTGCGGATCTTGGGGTTTACATTGATATCAAAGGATTCTCCAGCTGAACTGAATACGTCTCCCTCTCCTGTAGTGTCAACGATAACCTTGCCCAGGATTACATGTCGGCCTTCTTTGCTTTCAAAGAAAATACCTTTCAGTTCTCCGTCTTCCACATATGCTTTTGTTCCCCAGCAATGCAGATAGGTGGTTACACCTGCCTCGGAAAGTATATTGCAGAGCTCAACTTTCAGCAGTTCCGGGTCAACAAAAGTTGTATAAATCACCCGCCCCTGATGTGTGCACCCGGCATACAGTCCCCATTTTTTCAGCAGTTCCGGGTCTGTACTGCCGGCCTCTTCTTTTTTAGGGCCGCAGACTCCCTTCTGATACTTGCTTTCAAGCCGATCCATCCATTCCTGAAGGATACCTCCGCAATAGACACCTCTGCCGTTATCAATATTGGGAACCATAATAACCTGCCCGCCAGTCACAAGTCCTCCTAGAAATCCATAACGCTCGACCAGAATCACCTTGGCTCCACAGCGTGCAGCAGCAGCAGCAGCAGATGTACCGGCACAGCCGCCTCCAACTACCACAACATCCGCTTCGTCAAATACGGAAATCTCTGCTGCCTGTTCTAATACTGTTTTCATGTAACTTTCCTCCTATGTATTCATTTATTTTCTTTTTTATATACATTTACCGTATAGCTGGCGATATAAATCTCATACAGCCTGGTTAAATGTTCAAAATGGTCCGTTGTCTTATGTTTAGCCCGTGTTTCTTCATCTTCCCAAATTTCCAGCAGCAGAAGGGTATCTGGATCCTCTAAAGACTGATAGAAGTCGTAAGCCATCAGCCCCTTTTCGGCCCGTGTGGCCTGTACAATGCCGGCCTCCCGCAGCTCGTTGTAAAATTGGATTCCCTTTCCTTTTTTTGCCTTATAAAGTACATTTAAAATTTCCATTTCCAGCCTCCGTGTTTTTAATGGCAGCCTTCTCCAAATCGTGTGTTATAGCAGGTTTCACAGCCGCCTGTCACTTTAAGTTTTGTTTTAATCCGTATACCGGATTTTGATTTTATAATCAGATAACCGCCAAATTTCTCTGCATCATTCCGGTTTGCAATAAATGAAAGGCCATCCAGCTCCATTGTAAGATCGCTGTCTTTTTTCGTATCAGATGCAAAGCCGATTACCGCACCCATACAGCCGATTCCCAATGTTTCTAACCGGATTGTGATTCCCATTTTCTGATCAGCAATATACTGCTGCAGTGTTTCTTTTACCTCAGGACAAATCTCCAGCCATGCCATCTTCTGCCTCCCAGCCTCATGTTCTTTCATAGATATGGCGGAGGCTCTCTGCAATCTGTCTTCTGTCCATAGATCGAGGGCTGAAGCGGAAACAGCCATCCTTTTCCACCAACGGCACGGCTTTCATAATTTCTTCCAAGGAAATCCCCATATCCTGCAATGTCGGAAATCCAATTTCCTCATAGAAACGATACAGAGCTTTTTTTACTATCTTTCCTGCTTTCTGTGTATTTCCCATTTCAGCCAATGGCACGCCTATCTGTACGCCCAGAGAGGATATCCGTTTCGGATAAACTTCGCCGATCCATTCCATCACTTCCGGCAGTGCCTGCCCTACCATCAACCCGTGGGGCTGGTGCAGAACTGCCCCCATACTATGCCCAATTGCATGTGCCAGATGAAGCATGGTGTTTCCAAAGGCCATACCGGCAAGCGCTGCTGCATTTGCCATCTGTTCCCGTGCCTCCATATCCTGCATGCCATTATTTACTGCCCGGGGCAGATATTGATAAACAAGGGAAACAGATTCTTTTGCTAATGCATCAGATACAGGATTGGTTTGCTTTACGGTATATGCTTCCATGGCATGACAAAGCGCATCCACTCCGGAGGCAAGGGTTAACATTTTCGGCATCTGCATCGACAGAACCGGATCTACAACTGCGGCTCGTGCAAGTGTACAATTCGGTTTTCGGACAGACATTTTCTGCCCGGTTGCAGTACAGGTAAAGATTGAAGAAAATGTGCATTCTGCCCCTGTTCCGGCAGTTGTCGGAATCAAAATAAGCGGAAATCCCGGCTTTGTCGGCTGATCTTTGCCAATGGACGCATACGTTGTCAGATCATCAGGGTTATTCAACATTACATTGATACATTTGGCCGTATCGAGGCTGCTTCCTCCTCCAATCCCTATGATTCCGTCAACGCCTCTATCGGATGCCGCATTCACTCCCTTTTGTATGGATTCATCCGTTGGCTCCGGCTGGATCTCACAAAAGGTCAGGCTCTCAATGCCGGATTCCTGCAAAATATCTGCCGCCCTGCTGCCAAAAGCGGTCAGAGAACCGTCACAAACAATCAACACTTTTTTTATACCCATATCAGCAGCCAGTTTTCCAAGGATATGAAGACTGCCTTTCCCAAAATAGATCGGAACAAATGATACAAATTTGCTGTCCATTGGCTTCATGCCTCCTCTGTGTAATTTAAATCCGTTCTTTACATTTAGTATAAAATGTACTAAAATATTTGTAAATAATCGGAAAGTTATATTAAATATTACTAATTTTGGAATAACGGATATTCCGCTTTGGAATATTCAGACAGGAGGCTTCCTATGGAATTAACACAACTTAGATATTTTCTTCTTGTTGCAGAACATGAAAAGATTTCCAGGGCAGCGAAACTCGCCTTCACTTCGCAGTCGAATTTGAGCAAGCAGATTCTGCAGTTGGAGTCTGAACTTGAATGTAAGCTATTTGAGAGAAACAATTACGGTGTACAGCTGACTGAGGCCGGATCCTATTTGTACCAAGAGTTAAGGCCGCTTCTGGCCAAACTTGATATGATTTTGGAGTCCGTCCAGAAACCAAAAGCAGGCTGTCCGATCCGTCTGTCCGTCTGTACCAACCTGGATACGGAACAGGGGTGTCCTTCCCTGTTGAAAAAAATTCGCCAGCGGGCGGATTTTGAAATTCATCTGGAATCTGACTCCTTTGAAAAACTGATTGGGAAATTGCTGCTTAATCAACTGGATGTTGGCCTGCTCTTTTCTAACTTTGAGACTACGGCATCGGAAATCCGCAGGAAGGCTTTAAACCGTCTGCCGCCTTTGGTATACTACTCCGCAAACCATCCTCTTGCACAAGCTGGCAGTATAAGTCTGGATAATTTGCGAGAGGAGACATTTGTTGTGATGAAAGATAGCTTTGTAAGCCGGAACTTGTTCCGCTCCCTTAACTTTACCCCCAAAAATATCATTTCAACCAATTCAATCAATGCCATCTATTCCTATATCCTTTCTGGTGAGGCAGTAGCTGTTTTAGGACAGAATCAGACAATACGGAGCTACAAGGATGTCTTTACCATTGAGATACCAACAACCGATACGGAGGGAATCGATATTGCCTGGAATAAGAACAGTGAAACTCCAAGGCTTCTGGAATTTTTAGATATCATGAGCGAGATCTACGAGAAAGAGGCTGGTACGAATAAATATTCTCCTTGATAAAGTATCCGGAATCTTTTATAATCTCCAATAGAATTTTTTCTCCCAGTACCACGGAGAGAATGCCGCCAAACGGCAGAATGGAGGAATCAATGGCTGGAAAACATTTAAGAGGGTTAAGAGAGCGGATTATCCTTTTGGGAGTTATCCTAGCGCTGTTTACCGGCTGCGGGCCGGCAGCTGCAGAGCCGTCGGACGCCGCTCAGGCTGAGACAAAAGGAGGAGGCAGCGGATATATTACAGCTGCGCAGGCCAAGGAGGCTGCTCTTGAGAATGCAGGTATTTCGGAAGAGACGGCTAAGGTTGTGCAGGTTCATTTGAATACAAAAGATGATGTTTCCACATATGAGATTGCGTTTGCCAGCGGAAGCGAAGAGTATAACTATGTTGTGGATGCGGTGACAGGAAAGATTATCTCTATGGACTGTAAAAGCGGAGTACCCGATATGACATCTGCATCTAATATGACATCCGCGCCGACAGAGGAACCGCAGACAATAGATGTCCGGGAAGTGGCGGCACAAAGTGACAGCGCACCGGAGGCGGCGGAACAAGGTGCCAGGGGACAGGAAACGCCCGGACAAAGCGTGAGCGCACCGGCCCGTGAGGGCAGTGGCAGCAAAGCAGAGGCGCAGCCCGGTGCGGACGGACAGTATATCGGCACAGATGCGGCAAAGCAGGCTGCTTTAGACCATGCGGGCCTGAAGGAGGAAGAGGCAGGCTTTGTACATGTCCAGCTGGAATTTGATGACGGCCGCTGGCAGTATGATGTGGAATTTTTTAAAGACAATACGGAATACGACTACAGTATAGACGCATTGACCGGTGAAATTTTAAAATATGACCACGATACAGAACATTTCCAGCATGGAGATGGCAAGAATCATCAGAGCTATGTGTCAGGAGAGATGATTTCGCCGGAGACAGCAGAGCAGATTGCCCTGGAATATGCCGGTATCGCCCCGGCGGATGCCCAGTATTTGAAAGCAGAGCTTGATTATGATGACGGCGATGCCGAATATGAGATAGAGTGGAAGGTGGGAACAACAGAATATTCCTGCGATGTGGATGCTTATACCGGGCAGATCCTGGCCTTTGAGAAGGATTTTGATTGAGAAGAACTCTGATTGAGAAGGACTCAGATTAACAGGGGCGGATTTCTCCGCCCCTGTCCTTACGGCTGACGTTCCGCCGCATACGCCGAAACATACCTCCATCTGCTAAAAATCAGTTCACAAAATAGACTTTAACTTTTCCGTTTCAATCTCTATTATTTTTTTATCAATTCTTTGAAATAACAACTCAACTTTCGGGAGAGCATAACCGGCCGGCACAGATTTTCTCCCCCATCTGCCGCTGATATTCAGCCATCCCAACACCTTTTCGGATGAAAATGGTAAAAATGGTGACAGCAGCACAGCCAGATTAGCGATTATCTGGACGCATTGATACAGTGTATGATCACATGCGGTCTTATCCGTATTCCGTGTGATCCAGGGGCGCTCCGTATCAAAAAATTTATTTACCTCTCGTACAAAGTCAAATATTTCAGTAATGGCATCCTTAAAAGCACCTTTTTCAATCTGTGTTCCAACAGAAATAAACAAGCTGTCTATGCGCGTATTCACATCCGGATCATCAGCTCCATCTGGAACAGCCCCATCACAATACTTTTCAATAAATGCCAGACAGCGGTTTACAAAATTCCCATAAGCGCCAAGGAGCAGGCCGTTGTGACTGTGAACATATTCCCTCCATGAAAAGTCCCCGTCTTTCTTTTCGGGACCGTTGGCCAGGAAGAAGTAGCGGATGGAATCCGGCTCATACTTCTCCAGCAGATCCTTCACCCATATTGCATAATTCTGGCTGGTGGATATTTTTCTGCCTTCGATTGTTAAATACTCGCTTGACACAATCTGGTCCGGCAAGTGCCATGGACCGCCGTTAGCCAGCAAAAGGGAAGGCAATATGATGGTATGAAAAGGAATATTATCTTTCCCGTGTACATAATAATGCTTGGCATCTTTTCCCCAGAGAGCGTGAAAATCCCCATTTCCTGCTTCGGCCGCCGTTTTGCTTGCAGACAAATATCCCAGTACGTTTTCCGCCCATATATAGATGGTTTTATTTTCATAACCATCCCTGGGGACTTTGACGCCCCATTCCAAATCCCTGGTCAATGCCCGGTCTCTTAAACCGTCATCTATATATCTGTTCGTAAATGCGACGGCATTTTTCCTCCAGTCCGGGTGGCTGTCAACCAATTTCTTTAATTCTGCCTTCAACTTTGTGATGGCTATATAAAGGTGCCTGGAGTTTTTGAAGGTGACCGACTTTTTGCACACGGCACAGACTGGTTCTATCAGGCTTTCCGGTTCCGGAACGAAACCACAGGTATCACATTGATCACCTCTGGTATCATTTCCGCATTTGGGACATTTTCCCAACACGAAACGGTCAGCTAAAAAAGTACCGCAGTTTTCACAATAGGCCTGGGGAGACTCCTTTTCATAGACATAAGGACCTTCGTATAATTTCCGGTGAAATTCCCTCACAAAATTCTTGTGGGCGTCGTCGGAGGTTTTTGTATATACATCATAGCTGAACCCCAGCTTTTCGAAACATTGCACGAACTCCTGATGATAAAAATCGCTGATTTCCCTGGGCGTTCTGTTTTCCTGTTTTGCACGGATCGCCACGGGAGTTCCGTGACAATCGCTTCCGGATACATAATATACATTATCTCCGATGGCTCTGTGGTATCTGGCCAGCACATCTCCCGGCAGTAATCCGGCAATGTGGCCTATGTGCAGAGAACCATTGGCATAGGGCCATGCTCCGCCAATTAAAATATCTTTCATATGACATACCTCATTTCTTAAATTTATGGTGATAACTTATTTTGCAGTGTGTTTCGGACATTCATCCTTAGGGTTTATTCCTTTTTGTCCATAAAAAAGCCCTCCTCTCTGAAAAATTTCTTTTTCAGGGACGAGAGCAGACGCTTCGTGTTACCACCCTAAATTCACCTGTATCTCACGATACAGGCCTTATCAACTACGGATGAGAAATGATTCATCGATAGTCTATCACAGTAACGGGTGAACCCGTCGCAGCCTTGGCATCTGTACTGCCTTGTGGAAATAGCAGGTAGTGTATTAGCTTCGGTACGCAGCTCCGAGACCATTTTCAGCAGCCCCTTTTGTGCCTGTTCTCACCTGCTCAGACTCTCTGTATCATATCTAACTGCTTACTCTTCTCTTCCTAGCCTTTGTTATACTTTTGCAGATTGTGCAACAGTTCAGGTATCCCTGAACTGTTACTAGATTGTACAATGAATCCATGGTGGTGTCAATATTTTTATTGCAATCATATCATAATTGGAACTTATATAAAAATCGGAAAATTTTAGTAAAGGAAGTCATAAAATATATTTGTTTTACACCCCAAAAATGATATAATGACAAGAGTTATATGAAATAAAAACATTTTATTATTGGGAGGATTAAATAATGAAGAGAAAGGCGTTAGTATTTATCGTAGCGGCAATGGCAGTTCTTAATGGGTGCGCTACTGAGTCAGTACAGACGACAACAGCTGCTACAACTACAGAAGCTGTATCTGAAGTTTCTGAGGTTGTCGAAGATAATGAGCCGGAGGAGACATCGCAGGAGGTTACTCCGATAGAGAATCCTACGTTGAGTGAAGCAGCTAAGAAGGCTGTGGAGGAATCCACAGCTGCTATGCAGGAAACAAAATCTGTCTCTACATGGGACGAGAGTAAATATTACCCTTTGGAATGGTATCAGGATATGGACGATAGGGTGGGTACCAGGTTTAATCCGGGTATATATACGTTTCCTGAGACCGGATTACAGGCCAACCAGATTTGTATACGCGGACAAGTAATTGAGTTACCTACAACTATCGAGTACTTACAGGAACTGTTTCCCAACTATATACGGGAGGATAATGGTGATAAGATATATCTTCATGATCCGGACGATGATTACGGATACTTTCATATTATTTTCTGTAATTTTACAGATGGTGTAAGATGGCCTGTTAAAACCGAAGGACAATACTTGTACGCGAGTATAGTTAGCTATGATGAAGAAATTTATCCTGAGAATCTAGGATATGTTCCGCAGGGATACACTATGGGTGATGGGATGCCTGAAGGTTATGAGAATGTTGACAGTGCGTTTTCAACCGATGCGTATTTTGCACATAACTTTGGTTTTGCTGATGATGTTGCAGTTTGTAGGTGGGAGCATATAGATGGTGATCATCTTACAGTCAGCTTGATGAGGGGTAAGTTTGGAGTTGTGAATCTGATTGGATTAGAGTACAATACTATCAAAGAATGGGGCGGATATAGCCAGTGAGTACGAAGGATTTAGGAGTGTTGCCTTCTCGTCACGGCTAAGTGCCCCTAGCGGCCATCCCCAAAAGCCAAAGCTTGCCTGGGTGCTTTCATCCAGCATTCATGCATCCCTTTCGTGAATTGTATGATAAATTTGCAAAAGGACGAAACTTATAAAAAACGCACCAAATGACAGAACGCCATGATTTGGTGCGTTTTTCCATTATGTTACACTTCTATACCAATTCCGCCTTCTCTTCCTTCCCCAGCCTCCGAAGCATGGTCTTCTTCACCGCCTTGAAAATATTTTCATACCCCGTACACCGGCACAGATGGCCGGACAGTTTCTTGCGGATTTCCTCATCGGAAAATTCCCTGCCCGCCTCCAGAAGCTCCACGGCGCTCATGATAAACCCGGGAGTGCAGAAGCCGCACTGAACCGCCGCCTCATCCAGAAACGCCTGCTGGATATCGGAGAGCTCTCCATTAGGCCCGGCCAGTCCCTCTAAGGTAAGGATTTCCTTTCCTTCCGCCCATACGGCCAGGTAGATACAGGAGTTGAAGCACTCCCCGTTGATGATCACATTGCACGCCCCGCACTCCCCTACCTCACAGCCTTTTTTCACGCTGGTAAGGCGGTAGTCGTCTCGCAGCATGTCTGTTAGGGAGGCACGGACGTCCACCATTTTCTCCACCTTCTTCCCGTTGATGGTACAGGAAACCAGTTTATACTGTCTGCTCATCACATTCACCTCCTGCAAGTCTGATGGACTCTCTCAGCGCCCGTTCCGCCAAAACCACGGCAATGTGCTGGCGGAAGGCTTTGGATGCTCTCCAGCTGTCCCGGGGCCGGATGTCCTCCAGGACGGCCTGCGCAAAATCTTTCACCGTTTTTTCGCA
Source organism: uncultured Hungatella sp. (assembly GCA_947425205.1). GTDB lineage: Bacteria > Bacillota > Clostridia > Lachnospirales > Lachnospiraceae > UBA3402. The sequence continues at coordinate 15,897 of CANDZL010000002.1, forward strand.
CACCGGTTTACCCTTTGCCTCTTTTTCCGCCGAAACCGCACGCAGCGGCACCGGTCCTGCCACGCCGTAGGCGATCCGTACATCCTGAATCACCGTTTTGTCCTCCGACAGCTTCACATTCACCGAGCAGCCCAGGGTTGCAATGTCCATGGCATTGCGCATGGCATATTTGATATAGTGTCCGAAATATCCTTCATAAGCCGGCTTCGGAATGATAATCGCCGTCTGCACTTCCCCTTGATGAAGGTCCACAACACCGGCCCTGATGTAAAATTTTTCAATGGGGATTTGGCGCACGCCCTCCGGCCCCGTAATCTCCACCACGGCATCCCAGGCATGAAGGGTAGAGGCGGAATCCGCAGAAGTCACCCCGTTGCAGGTATTGCCACCGATGGTTCCGATATTCCGTATCTGGGGACCGCCTACCATGTCCACCGCTTCCCCCAGCACCCGGATATGCTTCTGTATAATAGGGTCGTTGGTAATATGGGAAAAGCTGGTCAGAGAACCGATGCGGATGCTTCCGTCCGCCTCATAGCTGACACCGCGCATTTCATCAATCCCGTAGATGCTCACAAGCTCTCTTCCTGCAAGTTTCCTTTCTCGTATCTTTATAAGAACATCGCTTCCCCCTGCAATAACCAGGGCTTCCGGATGTTCCACAAGAAGACGGACCGCGTCCTTCACGCTTTTGGCTTCATAAAGCGCCTTGATATCATACATAGTAAAACCTCCTTTCTGCCTATAACAGCCCCTCTTCTTTAAACCTGGCGAACAGGTTGTGAGGATTCACAGGCGCCTTGTTGACAAATACTCCCGTTGCCTGATACACCGCATTCCGAATGGCAGGAGCCACGGAACAGGCAGGCGGCTCTCCCAGGCCTTTGGTCCCAAAGGAACTGGTAGGCTCCGGGTTCTCCACAAACAGCGCCTTCAGGCGGGGATGGTCCATACAGGTGGACAGTTTATAATCCAGCAGATTATTGTTCAGGGCGCGCCCTGTCTTCTCATCGAACATCAGCTGTTCCGACAGCCCGAATCCGATGCCCATACTCATGCCTCCATGAACCTGGGCCGCCGCCAGAGCCGGATTAATCAGGTTTCCTGCATCATGGACATTTACAAGGTCCAGAAGCTTTACCTTGCACATGGGAATATCCACCTCCACCTCCGCGATGGTACATCCGAAGGAATAGGCATTGGACTTAATCTGGGCAGTGCTTTCCGCCGTCAGGTGCTGGCTGTTGCTTAAACTGTACAGAGCCTCCGCGGCCAGCTCCCCCAGAGTCATCAGAATCCGTCCGTCTGTGGTCCGGACAATATTTCCGTCAACAATATCCAGATTATAAGAAGGCATGCGGGTCAATCCATGGGCATACTCCAGGATGCGCTCCTTCAGAAGAAGCCCGGTCTGCCGGATGGAGAACCCTGCCGTGTAAGTCTGTCTGGAGGCATAAGCGCCGGTTCCAAAAGGCGTCACATCCGTATCCTGGCAGGATATGACATGGACAGATTCCAGCGGTACGCCCAGGACATCGGCGGTCATCTGGGCAAAAGCCGTATCCGCCCCCTGCCCGATCTCCGTCTCACCCAGCTGAACCTGAAGGGAACCGTCCGGATTTAAGACCATGCGGCAGGAGGAAGTCTCCAGAGAAATAGGCCACACAGCCGTGTTGTACCAGAATACAGACACGCCTATGCCCCGGCGGATATCCCCTGTCTGATTCTGATATTCCCGATACTTCCGCTTATAATCCATGGCAGCCATAGCCTTATCCAGACACTGGTTAAAGCTGTCGTCATACAGTTCGTTTTTCGAAAAATGATCCACATAACCTACGGGCATCAGATTCCTGCGCCGGAATTCCACAGGATCCATGCCAAGCCTTGCAGCAGCCTCCTCTGTGTGGCCTTCCACCGCCCACATGGTCTGAGGAATGCCGTACCCCCGCATGGCCCCTGCCACGGATTTGTTGGTAAATACCGTGTAGGCATCCACCTCCACATTTTCACAGGGGTAAAGCTGGGGAAATGCACCTGCCCCCTTGGCGGCGATGCTGTGTCCATGGGATGTATAGGCCCCCTGGTCGGAAAATGCCTCCAGCTTCCGGGCCGCATAGGTTCCGTCCGGACGCACCCAGGAAATGATATGGCTGCGGATAGAGTGCCGCACCCGGTTGGACACAAAGGTATCCTCCCTGGGAATATCGATCTTCACCAGGTGTCCGCCCAGCTGCATGCACAGCCATGCACAGAGAGGCTCATACAGCACATCCTGCTTATTGCCGAACCCACCGCCGATATACGGCTTGACGACACGGATCTTCCCCCAGCTGATTCCCAGGGCCTGGCCCACCACCCGGCGGACAATGTGAGGAATCTGCGTGGAGGAAACAATGTTGATCCGATCCCCCTCCATCTGGGCATAGCAGATAAAATTCTCCAGGTGGCAGTGCTGCACCACAGGCGTCTCATACCATCCTTCCACCTTGATAAGCCCCGGCTCCTTCACAGCCTCCTCATAATTCCCCTGCCGTATGGAAGTATGTTTCAAAATATTGTTAGGATAATTCTTATGTATCTGGGGTGCGCCGTCCTTCATGGCCTCCTGCACATCCAGCACGAAAGGATACTCCTCATACTCAACGCGGATAGCTTCAATGGCCTGAGAAGCCGCCACTTCATCTTCCGCCACCACGGCCCCGATATCATCTCCATAGAACCGGACATCCTCCGTCAGCACCAGCCGGTCCGCCACATCCTGGTGGGCTGCGTCCGTAGACCACGGATGGCCTGCTGTAGGAAAATAGTTTTTCTCCTTCACATCAAAGCAGGTGAATATCCTTACGACGCCAGGTATTTTCTCTGCTTTGGACGTATCTATGGATACCACTTTGCCGTGGGCGATGGATGAATGAAGGATCCGGACGACATACGCGCCTTTGTCACACAGATCATCCGTGTACTTTGTCCGCCCCAGCACCTTGTCATAGGCATCCACCCGGGTTACGTTCTTTCCTGCATACATGTATATTCTCCTTTCATAAAGTTTTTGGATAACGACCATCAACTAAGTCTATTATACCTTTATATAAGGCATTTTGCACTTGTTTTATGCTTTTTTTCTCAGATTTTTGGTATTTTTATTCTGTTTTTCTCAGATTTATGATACAATCGCTGTTACAAAACTAGCAGGAGGAGGCAAAACCATGAAGCAGACATTAAGGGATATTTTAAATCTGGAAGGATTTAAAAAATGCAAGGTGATTGCCGGAGAAAACGGTCTGGGACGGCTGGTTCAGACTGCCTCCCTGATGGAAGTTCCGGATATATTGCCCTATGTGGAGGAGAATACCTTACTGATCACCACACTGTATCCCATTGCCAGTGAGAAAGGGAAGATGGCCACTCTGATTCCGGCATTGAATAATAAAATGGTGGCAGGGATTTGCATTAAGCCCATGCGGTATATAGATGAGATTCCTCAGACTATGCTGGATCAGGCCAATGAACTGATGTTTCCCATTATCGAGCTGCCGCCGGATGCCAACCTGTCCAGCTATGTGAATGTGGTCTTGTCCTCTGTATTGGAGGAGCAGATCAGCCAGCTAAAATACAGGGATCAGGTTCACAGAAGCATGGTGAGCCTCCTTCTGACAGGAGCTGATATTCAGGTTCTGACCAGGAAGCTGGCGGAGATCACCAGAAAAAATATTACTCTTATGGACAGGGAGTACCAGAACATCTGCTCTGTGGTCTTTCGAGAGCAGGTAGGGTGGGAGACCATTACCGGAGCCCATGGCCGGCATATTGAGATTCACTCTGTCCAGGAACCCTGTATCTTATTTCCCATACAGTCCGGGATGGATTTGTTTGGGTATCTGTTTCTGGAAGATTGCAGCAGCCACGATGAAAATGTGTATATAGCAGTGGAGCAGGCGGCCATGCTTCTTGCCACAGTATTTTTTAAAAATGATGTGGATCTGATGCAGCACAAGATCTTTAAAGACAGTTTTTTAAGAGGCCTGCTGTTGGGAAATATAACCAGCCCCTCGGAGATTTCACAGAAATTGGAGGCCTACGACGTAAATTTTGTGTTTCCCATGTATCTTCTGATCCTCCGTCTGGCAGACTGTGAAGAAAGTCAGAAGTACCAGTTTTATAACCGCCTTTTAAATGAACAGTGGCTGGAAAGACAAGTGAGAGCATTGACAGGACACAGGAGAGGGATTCACATTGTGTTTTGTGAGGATGCTCTGATTGTGCTGACCAGAGCCCATGATAAAATCGGCATTGAGGAACTGGCCAATAAACTAAAGAATGGAATAGACGGTTATATCCCTTACAACGGAAGGCTTGGACTTGGGATTTCCCTGGATATAGACGGGCCTGAGCAAATACACAGAGGATACCGGCAGGCTCTGTCTATGCTGACCATCGGATATTATATTTATCAGAAATCCTATGTCAGTTCTTACAGCCAGAACAGAATCTATGAACTGATTGAAAAGGTGTCGGACAAGGAGCTTCTCTGGGATTATGTAGATGACAAACTAGGGACAATCCTGGAGTATGACAAGAGAAATCACACGAATCTGATGGAGACCATGAAAGCGCTGATTGACACCAACTTTAATTATAAAAAGGCAGCGGAAATCCTGTTTCTGCATTATAATACGATCCGCTATCGGGCGAAGAAGCTTCAGGAGCTGGGAATCAGCTTTGAGCAAGGCCAGAATCTGGCTGAAGTGGTATTTGCATATAATATTTATCTGTGGCTGATGGCAGTGGGTGAACGGTAGTACATCTCATGAATCTCGAAGGAAACCTGCATGGGCCCGGCAGCGGACGAACCACACATGAAGATGTGGCGGGCGCACCGGGCAAATCTGAATCTTATCTATTTCTTTGTCTTTCAATAACAAAATCCAAAACTATAATTATGAATAAACGACAATGACAATGGGAATCGTACATGTTATACTTGCATTACCGAAAAGTTCTGCAGACTTTTGAACCATTCAACCAATCACATAATCATACAAAAGGAGAAGGAAGATATGAAGGTAGATGTATTCAGAATTGAGATGTCGTCTCCAGACGATGTTCGGGAACTGGAAAAATTGATGGACAACAAAACCGTGAAACCAGAGGAGATTATTGCGGTATTGGGGAAAACCGAAGGGAATGGCTGTGTGAACGACTTCACGAGAGCGTTATCTACAGTGAGTTTTCGGGAGTTAATCGCAGAACGGACCGGATGGGACAAAAAGAAAGTGAGTCAAAAGGTTGCTTTTGTTATGTCCGGAGGTACGGAAGGAGTCATGTCGCCTCATGCCACGATTTTTGTGAAAAAAGAAGGCGGGGAAGCCGTAAATCATCCGGAAGGCCGTCTGGCTGTCAGTTCTGGATTTACCAGAGACTTCTTGCCTGAGGAGCAGGGAACGGTGGTTATGGTAAACGAGGTAAAGCGAGTGGTGCTGGAGCTTATGAAGGAAGCCGGGATTGACAAGGCGGAGGATGTTCATTTTGTACAGATTAAATGTCCTTTGCTGACTTCAGAGAGAATCCTGGAGGCCAAAGGCAGAGGTTTTGATGTGGTGACTCACGACACCTATGAATCCATGGGATACAACAGAGGTGCTTCTGCCCTGGGGGTGGCCCTGGCGTTGGGAGAGATCCCGGAAGGCTCTGTGACAAACGAAAAAATATGCAAGGATTGGTCTCTGTATTCCAAGGTGGCTTCCACCTCGGCCGGTATTGAGCTTTTAAACTGTGAGATAATCCTGATGGGCAATTCTGCCTCGTCAGACAGCGACTACCGCATTGGCCATAGTGTCATGAAAGATGCCATTGATTACCGGGCGGTAACAGAGGCCATTGACAATGCCGGCCTTTCCATAGATAAAGTACCTACTCCTGAACAGAACAAACAGATTGTAAATGTGTTTGCCAAGGCGGAGGCTTCGTCCGACAGTTATGTAAGGGGACGGAGAAATACCATGCATACAGATTCCGATATCAACCACACCCGCCATGCAAGAGCAGTGGTAAATGGCGTGATTGCGGCAATTGTGGACGATCCTATGGTATACGTGTCCGGCGGCGGCGAGCATCAGGGACCTGACGGCGGCGGACCAGTAGCAGTGATTATCCGGGCATAACAAGAGCTGGACGAAAAGGAGGAAGAGTATGGAACTCATTATTCATTTGATTCCCATTGTAGTCATTTTGCTTGTGCTGATTCTGTGGAAGAAGCACATGATGGTTGCTGGCCTGATTGCCAGCTTGGTTGCAATCCTGATTGGAAGGATCAATCTTCATGATGGGGCAGCTTTAATAACAGGTGGTATTAATACCATGTTTTCCTATACATCCCCTATCCTTTACGCCGCTGCAGCTGTCATGGTATCCAAAGGCGGCGGCTTCCAGGCAATTATCAGCTTGGCGAAAAAGGTGCTGAAGGACAAGATAGGGCTTTTTGCCGGATTCCTGGTGCTGGTTCAGGCGCTTGCCACATATATGGCTGGCATGGGAGCAGGAAATACCATGGTTATCGCACCTTTGGTGGCTGTGGCAGTGGGAGCCATCCCAGAGGTGATTGCAGGTATGGCTCTTGCGACAGCGGTGTGCTTTACCACATCTCCTGCCTCAACCGAGACGGTTCTGGCTGCGGATGCCGCCGGAATCGATGTTGGAATTCACGCGTCCAACATGTTGCCTTTTACCTTGCTATTTGTGTTGTTAGGCGCTGCTCTGGCGGTATACGGCGTACATAAAAGGGGTATCATGACAGTAGGAGAAAACGGGGAAGAAGGCGCAGAGGAGACAGATACATCTTCTGGCAAGCTGTGGGTTCAGGCGGTTCCTGCCTTGGCATTGCTTCTCATGGTGATTGCAGGATCTAAGATCAACAAACTGTTTGGCGTAAATATTTTCATGCCTGTGACCAATGTGATTATCACGGCTGTACTGGTAGCTATTTTAAGCCCCTTGACCATCAATGAGACCTGCGAGGCTTTAGGCGACGGCTCCAGATATATTTTGACAACCTTATTTTCTGTAGGGATCTTCCTGGGATTTATCAATATCATTGCGGAACTTGGAACCTTTGAAGAGTTGGCGGCCCTGGTAGGTAAGGCTCCCTCTGTGGTGATTGTGCCCTGTGCAGTGATTATGTCTTTCCTGATTGCCATTCCCTCCGGAGCCATGTGCGCAGGAGTGCTGGCCCTGATTCTACCCACTCTTTCTTTGCTGGGAATGCCTTCTTCCGCTATGGGATTTGTGGCCATTGCAGCTGGAATCGGGACTCAGGTAAGCCCAGTTCAGGTGAATCTGGCAGCTTTGTCAGATGGGTTTAAAGTTGAGGTTATAACCATTGTGAAGAACAACATGAAGTATATGCTGATTGCTTTAGGATTGTTGGTGATTTGTTCCTTTATCTTTGCATAGAAGATGAATTGCCATTTTATATGGAAGGGGGAGAAGAATGGCGGAGGAAAAGAAAAAGGCAGATATTATCTACAATATTCATGACAAGCCGCCGTTAGGACCAGGTATTGTATACGCACTGCAGCACATTCTGGCGATGTTTTCAGGAAATGTGACAGTTCCCCTTTTGGTGGTGGGGATTGCAGGACTTAGCAGTGCAGAAGGGACGCTTTTGATTCAGTGCGCTTTGTTGATGGCAGGTGTGGTTACCCTGATCCAAGTTGTTGGGCTGGGACCTGTAGGCGCCCGGCTGCCGGTTGTGATGGGAACCAGCAATGGCTTTTTATCCACGGTATCCTTGATTACGACTCAGTATGGCATCGGTGCATGTTTGGGCGCCAGCTTTATCGGAGGCCTGTTTGAAAGTGTTCTGGGAAGCTTTTTGAAAAAGCTGAAACGTATTTTTACTCCTCTGGTTTCGGGAATCGTGGTGATGACCATTGGCCTGACCTTGATTCCCACCGGAGTGAAGGCGGCAGCAGGTGGTTCCACAGAAGCTGGTTTGGGGGCTCCTGTCAATCTCATCCTGTCTGGGATTGTGATTGTAACCATTATCATCTGTAACTGCGTGAACAGCAAAATGCTGAAGTCCGCCTCGATTCTGGTAGGAATTGTGGCAGGATACATTGTGGCTGTTATTATGGGGATGGTGGATTTCACCAGCGTCTCTGAAGCCTCCTGGCTGGGACTTCCAGGGATTCTTCACTGGAAATGGGAGTTTCAGCCGGCAGCCATTATCATAATGCTGTTTATGTATCTTGCCACCACCATAGAGACCGTGGGGGATATCTCGGCCCTGACCATTGTGGCGGAGGACAGACAACCTACGCCGGAAGAAAGCAGAGGGGCCATACTGGCAGACGGATTGGGAAGTTCCCTTGCAGCTATTTTTAATGCATTTCCCAATACTTCCTATACTCAAAACATCGGAGTAGTGAATCTTACAGGTGTGTTCTCGAATTATGTAGTTACCCTGGGAGCGGGAATCTTAGTCGTACTTTCGGTTTTTCCAAAGGTAGCGGCGGTAATTCTGTGTGTGCCGCAGCCGGTCTTAGGCGGCGCGACCTTGATTACGTTTGTGATGGTGTTTATTTCTGGAATCGAGTTGATCCGCAGCACGGAGATTACCAGCAGGGATATGCTGATTATGGCTATTTCTCTGGGGATTGGTGTGGGTTTAAACCTTGTGCCTGACGTTATGGGACAGATGCCTCAGGCGGTAAATATCTGTATGACTTCCGGTGTGATTCCAGCGTCGGTTCTTGCCATATTCCTGGATTTGGTTCTGCCGGGCCGGAGGAACTAGGTATGGATCATGCCATCTTTCTCTGCGACCAGCGGTTTTGCCAGATGGTGGAGAGCTTGCGGCAGAGAAGGGAAAAAGTGTGGGTTCACAGTGTGTTTGAACGGGCAGTCAATCTGGAAGCAGGGGGACACTTATACACCTTGCTTGCGACTGAAATAGAGACTCTGCTTCCAGAAGACAAAGAGTATCTGGGCGTTCCTGGGAGTGCCTATGCAGACATAAAACGTTTCAGGGCCATAAAGCCTGCTTCAGGAGAAGCGGTTTTCTGGAGAGAACACGGGATACAGATTGGAGAAGCCTGTTTTTTCTTTTCTGAGTCTGGGGTTTTCTTTCTTGATGCCTTTTTTCAAATAAAGGGCCTGCCAAAGGGAAGTCGCGTAAGGATTGGCAAAGGGCTGCTCCGGTTTGAAGCATTTCTGCCTGAAATCGCAAAAGATAAGGGATGTGGAGCAGGTCTTTTTTATATGGACTATTTTGGAAGCAAGAAGGGGGGCATGGATGGTCTTTGCCTTCAGAAGGATTTCTTGCAGGTGGGATTGGAAAAACGCTTGGCTCGTGTGTGTGATTTGATAAAGGGGAAGGAAGTAGATAAGGAACTGGAGAAAGCGGTAGCTGATACCGTTGGAGCAGGAATTGGGCTGACTCCTTCAGCAGATGATTTTTTTTGCGGTATGCTAATTGGCATGAATTGTATGGGCTGGAAGGGTGTGGAAAGGAGAAAAAAAGCTGTTGAGGCAGGAATCCGGGAGGCTGTGAAGCAGAATAGGACCACCAGGGTGTCTGGTGAGATGCTTTCGTTTCATGTGAGGCAGTTGTTTCCCAGAATATATATTAAACTGGCAGAGTCATTTATGACAGGGGGAGAGAACATGGAACAGGTGATGGAACGGATTTCAAGAGTTGGGCATTCCTCTGGGATTGACATGGCATGCGGTATGGCTGCAGCTTTTCGGATTTTAAATGTTTTTAATGAAACAGGGAGGAGATTGTGTTGAAGAAAATATTGGTTCGGAAAAATGCGTATTTTGATTCGGTTACCCTTATGTCTTTGGGCAGCAAGATCAAGAAGATGGATGGGGTATCCCAGGCGGTAGTGGTGATGGCCACGGAGATGAATCGGGAGATTCTCATGAACGTGGGCCTTGGAAACCAGGAGACAGAAGCAGCAGGCCCCAATGATCTGGTTTTGGCCGTTGAGGCGGAAAGCGAAACCTTCCTTTCGGCGGCTTTTGCAGAGATTGAGGAGAAGCTGGCAGGGAGCCAGGATAAAAAGAAGAATCGGGATAATGTATATAAGACTCAGGAAGAGGCCTTGAAAGATGGAGTGAAAGCGAATATGGCGGTGATCTCTGTTCCAGGACGCTTTGCTGCAAGGGAAGCAAAGAAAGCTTTGAAAAACGGTATGCATGTGATGTTGTTCAGTGACAATGTGACCGTGGAGCAGGAACGGGAATTGAAGGAGCTGGCAAGGGAGAAAGGGCTTTTCGTTATGGGACCGGACTGCGGCACAGCGGTGATAAACGGGACAGGACTTTGCTTTGCCAACAAGATGAGAAAAGGTGCAATCGGTATTGTGGGAGCTTCCGGAACAGGACTTCAAGAGGTTTTGGTTCAGATTGACCGTCTTGGCGGCGGCATTGCCCAGGCTTTGGGAACTGGTGGGAGAGACTTAAAGGAAAGTATTGGCGGGATCATGATGATGGAGGGCATAAAAGCCCTGGACGCGGAGGAACAGGTAAAGGTGCTGGTGCTGGTGTCCAAACCGCCGGAAGCCGCTGTGGAGGAAACCATATGGAATCTTTTAAGGCAGGTGAAAAAGCCTGTGGTAGTCTGTTTCCTGGAAGGAAAGAAAAGGGAGAATCTGCCTGCGAATATCTGTATGGCTTCCACTCTTTTAGAAGCGGCGAAAAAGGCGGTTGCTCTGGAAAAGGGAGTGGAATATACAGAAGGAATAAGAGACAGAAGCAGGGAGATTCAGAAGGAAAGCATGGATTTAAAGCCGGAACAGAGATATGTCAGAGGATTTTTCTGTGGAGGCACCTTATGCGCAGAGGCTTTGATCGTACTTCGGGAAAGGCTGACAGAACTCAGGAGCAATGTGTCTCACCATGAGGAGGAGATTCTGGAAGATGCTAGGGATTTAAAGGGAAATGTACTTCTGGATCTGGGAGAAGATGAGTTCACCAACGGCCGCCCCCATCCCATGATTGAGCCGTCTCTGAGGACAGAGTGGATCGTCGATGCAGCAAAAGACCCTGCTGTGGGAGTGATTCTTCTGGATGTGGAGATTGGATATGGATCCCATGAGAATCCGGCCCAGATCGCCGCAGAGGGCATCCGTCAGGCAAAAGAGACAGCAAAAGCAGCAGGGAGAAACTTAAAAGTAGTGGTATATGTATGTGGGACAGACAAGGACAGGCAAAATCTGGAGGAGCAAAGAGCCATTTTAGCTGGAGAGGGAGCCATTTTAGCAGACAGTAATGTGGAAGCGGCTCAGCTTGCGGCTCAGCTTTTGGGGAATCAGAAGGGAGGGAAAAATAGATGAAAATCAATGATTTGTTTCAACAGGAATTAACGGTTCTCAACATCGGAGCTCCCAATTTTAAAGCGGATTTGGATCTACAGGGAATTTCGGCTCATCAGATTCAATGGATGCCCCCCGCAGAGGGCGATCTGGAATTGATTGAACAGCTGGATGCATTTTGCGATAGGGAAGATATCAAAGAAGCCAACCAGGAAGCATTTTCCCGAATTCTGAAGGGAAGCCCTGTACTCGTGGGAATGGAGCGGGCTATAGACGTGATACCTGGCATGACGAAAAATACCATTCTCCATTCAGGGCCGCCTATTGGCTGGGACAGAATGTGCGATCCGGTAAAAGGTGCTGTGGTGGGAGCACTGATTTATGAAGGAAGAGCGGAAAATGAGGAAGAGGCAAGACAGCTTGCTGCTTCTGGTGAGATTACTTTTTCGCCCTGCCATGAGCATAGCGCCGTGGGTCCTATGGCAGGAATCATTTCCCCCTCGATGCCTGTACATATTGTAGAGAACAAGACTTATGGTAACAGGGCTTACTGCACAGTCAATGAAGGGCTGGGGAAGGTTCTTCGGTTCGGAGCATTCGACCAATCGGTGATCGCCCGCTTAAGATGGATTGAAACGGAATTTATGCCTGTGATGCAAAAGGCTATCCGAATTCACGGGGAGATCGATTTGAAGGTCATTACCGCGCAGGCAGTTCAGATGGGGGATGAGTGTCACAACCGAAACAAAGCGGCTACCTGTCTGTTCTTTCGGGAACTGGTACTGTCCATGTTAAAGACCGGATTTCCAGGACAGCAGATTGAAAAGGCGATTGATTTTATCCGCGGGAATGACCACTATTTCCTGAACCTGTCTATGCCTGCCTGCAAGTCGATTCTGGATCCGGCAAATGGGATCCCCAATTCTACTATTGTCACAGCAATGGCCAGAAACGGTGTAGATTTTGGAATCCAGGTCAGCGGGCTGGGAAAGAAATGGTTTACTGCGCCTGCAAATTACGTCCAGGGTTTGTTGTTTCCCGGATATGACGATCAGGATGCCAACCCAGATCTGGGAGACAGCGCCATAACGGAGACTACGGGAATCGGAGGATTCGCCATGGGAGCTTCTCCGGCCATCACCCAGTTTGTAGGGGGAACGGTAGAAGACGCTGTGAACTATACCAGAAGCATGTATACTATCACAACCGGAGAGAACAGCGCCTACGCTCTGCCTCCTATGGATTTTCGGGGAGCAGCCACAGGAATTGATCTGTTAAAGGTGTTGGATAGCGGGACTCTGCCTGTCATCAACACAGGCATTGCCCACAGGGTAGCAGGAATCGGGCAGATTGGCGCAGGGATTGTCAACCCGCCCAGAGAGTGTTTTGTGAAAGCGCTTAAGGAATATGGCAAGGTGAGGGGATAGGATTATGAGAGTTGTGATTGCCCTTGGTGGAAATGCATTGGGAAATAATCCTTCTGAGCAGAGGGAAGCCATAGGAAACGCTTCTAAAATGGTGGCAGATTTGATTCAAGAAGGGTATGAGGTGATTCTGGCTCACGGAAATGGCCCACAGGTGGGAATGATCCAGAACTGCATGCCATCCCAGGTCAGTCTGTCTTCCTGTGTATCCATGTCTCAGGCTTACATCGGGCTGGATATGCAGAATCTGTTGAGGGAGGAACTTTACAATCGTGGGATTTATAAAACGGTAGTATCTGTGATTACCCAGGTGAGCGTGGAGGAGGAGGACAGCGCCTTTTTAAATCCTACGAAACCCATCGGCCATTTTATGACAGAGGAGGAGGCAAGGGAACTTGCCAGATCCGGAGCCCATGTGATGGAGGATGCAGGGCGGGGATACCGGAAGGTGGTAGCTTCCCCTAAGCCTGTGGATATTGTGGAGATTCAGGCCATCCGTAATCTGGTAGACAGCGGAAATGTGGTCATTGCCTGCGGCGGCGGCGGGGTTCCTGTGGTGAAAAAGGGAAATCGGCTGGAGAAGGTGGATTCTGTGATCGACAAAGATTTTGCAAGTGCAAGGCTGGCACAGCTTCTTGATGCGGATTGTTTGGTACTTTTAACCGGAGTAGAAAAGGTGGCGATTAATTATGCCAAACCAGACCAGAAATGGCTTTCCCGAATTACGGTGGAGGAAGCCAGGGAATATATCCGTCAGGGGCAGTTTGCGCCAGGGTCTATGCTTCCTAAGATCGAAGCGGCGGTGGAGTTCGCTGTGTCCAAGACCGGAAGAAAAACGTTGATTACCATGCTGGAGCAGGCTTCTGTGGGAATCCACGGGGGGACTGGGACTGTGGTGGTGGCGTAGTGTAGAAATTGTATCTGGCAGTACCTATGGAGGGATAAAATGGATTATTTGATAAGGCAGGGAGTCTGCCTCCCAGATACCCAAAAGCGCGATTTTTGTATAATAGATGGAAAGATCAGTAAACACACAGAACAATTGACTGGACGGGAATATAAGGTGATTGACCTGAATGGCCGCATGGTTTTGAGAGGATTTGCAGATGTGCATATGCATTTAGACAAAGCACTGTTAAACAGCAGAGGAGAAAACGTATGCTCTTTAACAGACGCAATCCAACAGACACATGCATACAAGAAACAGGCAAAGCGGGAGGAGATTTATGACCGGGCACGCAGGGCAGCCGAGGAGTGCTTCCGCCAGGGAACCAGGTGGATCCGTACCCATGTGGATGTAGACGATCTGTGGGGGCTGGAGGCTTGGGAAGCTATAAGGCAGTTAAAGGCGGATATGAAGGCCGAAGGAAAGCTGGATATTCAGATTGTGGCATTTCCACAGGAGGGAATCATGGAGAATCTGGAAAATCGTCGGCTTTTAGAAGAGGCATTAAAGAGAGGCGCTGATCTGATTGGGGGTATTCCTGCTGTGGAGAAAGAAGCAGAAGAACATGTTGATGTGGTTATGGGTCTGGCAAAAAAATATAATCTGGATGTTGACATGCACGTAGATGAGACAGATGATCCAAAGACGTTGACCATTCAGTATTTGATTCGCAAGGCTGAATCGTATCAATGGCAGGGAAGAATCACGGCTGGGCACCTTTGTAGTTTAGGTGCCAACATTCCGTCTAAGAGAAGGGAACTGTTAAGTGGAATAGTATCCGCGGGTATCAAACTGGTTACACTGCCGTCTACCAATCTTTATCTTCAGGGAAGGTCCGACGAAGTTAACCCCAGGAGAGGCATTCTACCGGTGAGAGAGGCATTGGAGATGGGGATTTCTGTGGCGGCGGCTTCCGACAATATGCAAGATTTTTTTAATCCATTTGGAAGAGGAAATATTCTTGACCAAGCATATCTTGCGGCTAATTGTTGCTATATGAGTACAAAAGAAGAGATGTGGAAGGCTTTTGGGATGGTAACATCTTACCCTGCACAGATTATGGGGGTGAATCCATGGATTCAGGAGGGAGACAGTGGGGATTTTATTATTTTAGATGCGCTTTCCGCTTCTGAAGCACTGATTTGGAGAAAGCCATTATTTGGATATTTTAAAAATGGAGAGTTGATGCAGTGACATGCTTCCCTTTAATCAGGCTCACTTATTGGTCTGCTTGTGGGACTGCATTGACATACGAATTAGCCGTTTAGATAGAAATAGCCGGTATCTTAGTTAAACTGGGATATCGGCTTTTTAAGTGATCATTCTGCTTTTTGTTCTTGTAGATAATAGTTCGATTCACCTCCATAGATTCCGTTTATATGCTTGATCAAAAATAGTTACCTGTTATCTGCAATGTATAGTTACCGTCTATTTTTTAATGGATATCGAATTCTGAAAAGAGAAGGCTATATCATTTGACAAGTGGTGTGTACAAGGCTGCGGTATTTAAAATATGATTGTCTGACAATGAATGAAAATATTTTTATTATTGTAATAAAAAAATATCAAACACCTTGCGATACAGGCAGAGACGTGATAAGATGGTGAGAGAATAAAATGTACCGTTTGAAGGGTAGGGGGCATCCGTTGGCAGTACAGAAATAGGAAGGGCGGATGGCCTGAACCAGAAAGGAGAAGGCAGCATGAAGCTGATGAAAACCGAAGAAGCAATCGGCCAGATTCTGTGCCACGATATCACACAAATCATCAAAGGTGTAACCAAAGACGCCGTATTTCGGAAAGGCCATGTGATAACCCAGGAAGACATTCCCGTATTGCTAAGCGTCGGAAAGGACCACGTTTATATCTGGGAAAACGACGAAACCAAGCTTCACGAAAACGATGCCGCCCAGATTCTCTGCGACATCTGTATAAACCATAACATGCGCCCCTCCCAAGTCAAAGAAGGAAAAATAGAACTGATAGCCACCTGCGACGGCCTTCTGAAAATCGACCGGGAAAAACTAAACGCCATCAACTCCTTAGGTGAGATGATGATAGCCAGCCGCCACGGGAATTTCCCTGTCCGCGCCGGAGACAAAATTGCAGGGACCAGAATCATTCCGCTGGTGATAGAAAAAGAAAAGATGGAACAGGCAAAAGCCATAGGCGGCAACATCCCCATTTTCCAGCTTCTTCCATACCAAAAGAAAACCGTAGGAATCGTCACCACCGGCAACGAAGTCTACTACAAAAGAATCACCGATACCTTCACACCAGTCATAGAAGAAAAACTATCCCAATACCCTATGGAAATCATCGGCCATGAAATCAGCAGCGACGATGCAGCCATGATACAAAGCAAAATTCTAAGCCTCCTTGCAGCCGGAGCAGACATGATAATCTGCACCGGAGGGATGAGCGTAGACCCCGACGACCGCACACCCGCGGCAATCCGGGCCGTAGCCCCATCCATAGTCACCTACGGAGCCCCGGTGCTGCCTGGAGCCATGTTCCTGCTGGCATACTACAACCATACCATCCCCATACTGGGACTGCCCGGCTGCGTCATGTACGCCAAAAGAACCATATTTGACCTGGTACTTCCCCGCATAGCAGCAGGCGAAACACTAAAAAAAGAAGATCTCCAAATCCTGGGAGAAGGCGGGCTATGCCTGTCCTGCCCCACCTGCACATTCCCCAACTGCGGATTCGGGAAAGCCTGAATCAAGGCCTCTCCTCACAATAGAAAATACAGTACCAAAACAAAAAGGAGCATATTATATGCCAGACCTATATCAATCCATAAAAGAAATAAACCATGACAACCAAAACATAGCCATGACCGTACTAGAAGGCCCCTGTTTCGGAGAAAAAGCTCTCTATTCCAATCACGACCTAATATGGCCCCTCCAGCCCTCCCAAGCCTTCTTCCCCCGTCGCCAGCCAGACCCCGATACAATCCAGGGCAGCGGCATCTACACTATAAAAGGAACCCAGGTATTCTGTGACATATTGTCCAAAGAGAAAACCCTCATAATCTGCGGAGCCGGCCACGTATCCATCCCAGTCATTCACATAGGCCAAATGCTGGGCTTCCATATCCATGTACTGGAAGACCGCCCCAAATTCGCAGACAACGCCAGAAAAGCCGGGGCCCACCAGGTCACCTGCCAGCCCTTCAGGCCAGGGCTAAAACAGATACCCGGAGACAAAGACACCTACTTTGTCATCCTAACCAGAGGCCACCGCTACGACCAGGAATGCCTGGAGGCCATAGTCAGAAAACAACACGCCTACATTGGCATGATAGGAAGCAAGAAGAGAACCAGTAAAGTCAAAGAAGCCATCATCCAGCAAGGAGCCGACCCCCATGTAGTAAACCAAATCCACACCCCCATCGGCCTGGACATCGGCGCAGAGACACCAGAAGAAATAGCAGTAGCCATCATGGCCCAGATAATCCAGAAAAAAAACCAGACCAAACGAAACGGAGGCTACCCCAGAGAAATCCTGGATGCCATCCTCAACCTCCCCCATACCCAAACCCACGGAATCCTGGCCACCATTGTCATGCGCAAAGGCTCTGCCCCCCGGGCAGTCAGCACCAAGATGCTGGTGCTGCCAGACGGGAACACCATCGGAACCATCGGCGGCGGATGCACAGAAGCAGAACTGGTCACAAACGCCCGCTCTATGCTCCAGACAGGCCAGACAGACAGCCGCCTGTGCCATGTAGACATGACCGGAGATGATGCCGAAGACCAGGGAATGGTATGCGGTGGCACCATAGACATTCTACTGGAATATATCTAGGCTCCCAAACCATATTCCCCCTGTACCCCCAGCTTCCACCCCTTAAATCCACAAAACCATCCACAAAAAAACGAGGCAAACACATGAAAGACCAATACGGAAGAACCATCGATTACATGCGCATCTCCATCACAGACCGCTGTAACCTGCAGTGTCGCTACTGCATGCCCCACAAAATACCCTACCTCCCCAAAGAACACCTGTTAACCTACGAAGAAATCCAGTTCATATGCCAGATAGCCGCCGACATAGGCATCACCAAGCTGAAAATCACCGGTGGGGAGCCCCTGGTACGCTCCGGATGTCCCCAACTCATAGGAAAACTAAAAACAATCCCTGAAATCACACAAGTCACCATGACAACCAACGGCATAAACCTGGAACAACACCTTCACGAGCTCAAAGAAAACGGCCTGGATGCAGTCAACATCAGCCTGGACACATTAAACCCCCAGGTTTACCAGCAAATAACAGGAAAAGACCAACTCCCCAAAGTACAAAACGCCATAATCCAGTCCATAAAAGCAGGTCTGCCCGTAAAACTAAACACCGTTCTCCAGACAGGCATAAACGAAAATGAATGGCCCCAACTTATAAAACTAACACAACAATATCCCATAGACATCCGCTTCATCGAAATGATGCCCATCGGATACGGAAAACAATACTCCCCGGTCAGCAATACACAGCTCCTCCAACAAATCCAGGCTATGTATCCAGAACTCCAAAAAGAACAATCCATCCACGGAAACGGCCCCGCCGTCTACTACAAGATACCAGAAGCCAAAGGCAGCATCGGATTCATCAGCGCCATCCACGGAAAATTCTGCCAAACCTGCAACCGCCTCCGCCTGTCCGCCCACGGAAGCCTGAAACCCTGCCTCTGCTACGAAGACCAGGTAGACCTGATAGAACCCCTAAGAACCTGCAAAGGAAAACAAAGAGAATACCAGATAAAAGAAAAAATCCTTCAGGCCATCAACCAAAAACCCAAAGAACACCACTTCACACAATCCGCCCAGATAACCGAGACAAAACCCATGGTACAGATAGGAGGATAAACAGACAGGAGGAAAAACAGATGGGAAAACTAATCGCCATATGTATCAGCGAACACAGAGGTACACAAAAACACCAGGTAGAAAAAGCCACCCTCATAGAAAACTGGGGCATAGAAAAAGATGCCCACGGCGGAACCTGGCACCGCCAGGTCAGCCTCCTCTCCCTGGAAAAAATAGAAGAATTCCAAAAAAAAGGAGCACAAATAGACTTCGGAGCCTTCGGAGAAAACCTGATAATAGAAGGCTTTGACCTTAGAACCATCCCCGTAGGAACCAAAATCCAGATAGGAACCACCCTCCTGGAACTCACCCAGATAGGCAAAGAATGCCACAGCCACTGCCAGATATACAAAACCATGGGCGACTGCATCATGCCCAGAGAAGGCGTCTTCGCAAAAGTAATCACCGGAGGAACCATCCGCCCAGGAGACCAGGTACAACTCCTCCCCTTACCAAAAGACCGCCCCTTCACAGCAGCAGTCATTACCCTGAGCGACAAAGGAAGCACCGGAGAACGAGAAGACAAAAGCGGCCCGCTGATAAAAGACCTTCTCCAGTCACAAGGCTACCAGGTCATCGAATCCCTCCTCCTCCCCGACGGAAGGCCCGACCTGGAAAAACACCTGTGCCGCCTGGCCGACCAGAGACAAGTCAACCTAATCCTTACCACCGGCGGAACCGGCTTTTCCCAGAGAGACACCACACCAGAAGCCACCCTTGCCGTCTGCGACCGGATGGCAAACGGCATCGCCGAAGCAATCCGCCAATACTCCCTTACCATCACCGGCCGCGCCATGCTAAGCCGCGCTGTATCAGGAATCCGCCGACAAACCCTGATAATCAACCTCCCCGGAAGCCCCAAGGCCGTGAAAGAAAGCCTGGACTATATTCTTCCCCATCTAGGCCACGGACTTGGCATTCTAAGAGGAAGCGAAGGAGAATGCGGAAACAGATAACAGAAATCCCCCATATCATCCTGTCCAGACATACATCAGACAATAAAAAACAAAGAAATAATGAAATAAAAAACCAAAAACAGGAAAAGACCATGAAAAAAACAAGAAAACACCTAATCCAAATCCTAGCAGTTCCACTGATAGCCGCTATGATAACAGGATGCAGGGCAAAGACAGAAAACCCTCCCGGACAGGCCCCCCCAACCCAAAACACCCCGGTACAGAACACTTCCGGCCAGGAAACCTCCGCCCCCCAAGTTCAGGAATCCGGCCAGTCAGTAGAAATCCAGGTCTTCATCGCCGCCAGCCTCAAAACCGTAATGACCGACCTTGCACAGCAATACCAGAAAGACCATCCCCACATAAAAATCACATTCAACGCCGACAGCTCCGGCACCCTTCTAACCCAGATACAAGAAGGCTATGAATGCGATATCTTCTTCTCAGCAGCCCCAAAACAGATGAACCAGCTGGAAGAATCCGGCCTCATGGTACAAGGCAGCCGCGCAAACGTAGTAAACAACCAGGTAGTAGTCATAACATGGAAAGGCAGCAACACAAAAGTAACCGGCCTGCAAAACCTGGAACAAGCAGAATCCATCGCATTGGCAGGCGGAACCGTGCCCGTAGGAAGATACACTAGACAAGCTCTCATCCAGTTAGGCAGACTACAGCCCGCCGACGATGCCGCCCAGATTACCACACAACAGATATCACAGGCCCTGGGCGGAGTCGAAATCAGCGAACAGTCCAACGTCAGCAAAGTCCTTCTGGCGGTAACCGAAGGCTCCTGCCAGGTAGGAACCACCTACTACTCCGACATCTACGGCTACGAAGATAAGATAGAGATACTGGAAACCGTCAGCCCCCAGCTGTCCGGCGATGTCATCTACCCCATTGCCCAGGTAAAAAACCCAGAAGCCGACGAAGCACAGACCAGAGCAGCCAAAGAATTCCTGGAATACATTCTGTCCCAAGAAGCCAAGACCATATTCCAGTCCTACTACTTTGATACAGATGTATAGACAATATAAAAAATCATGATACAAGAGGTTCACCCATGAACACACTAAACAATACACTAAACAACCTGGACTGGAGCCCTCTCCTCATATCCCTAAAAACAGGACTGGCGGCAACCATCATCTCCTTCATACTGGGAATCTACATGGCCAGAAAAGCAATTAAAGCCCCGCCCGCCATAAAAGCCATCCTGGACGGCATCATGACCCTCCCCATGGTACTCCCCCCCACAGCAGCTGGCTTTTTCCTGCTCCTTCTGTTCAGCCGCCGAAGGCCTCTGGGAATGCTGCTGTACGAAACCCTCAACATAAAAATAGTACAATCCTGGCTAGGCTGTATCATCGCGGCAACCATCATATCCCTCCCCCTCATGTACCGCAACGCCAGGGCCGCCTTCGAGCAGATAGACATCAACCTCATATACGCAGGCCGCACCCTGGGCATGTCCGAGACAAAAATATTCTGGAAAATCATCCTTCCCACAGCAGGCCCCGGCATAGCCTCCGGAACCATCCTTACATTCGCCAGAGCCCTGGGAGAATACGGAGCCACCTCCATGCTTGCCGGGAACATCCCAGGAAAAACCGCAACCATATCCCAGAAAATCGCCATGGTCATCCAAGACGGCGATTACAAAACCGCAGGCCTGTGGACAGGAATCGTGGCCGCCATTGCATTCACAATCATCCTTCTCATGAATCTCACCAGCGGAAAACAGATGAAACACATAAAACCCTGGTAAACCATTACGAAGAAAACTTCTATGCAATCTTTGACGTTGCACCAGCCACCCTATGAAAGTCGATTGTTCCGCGCCTTTGGCGCTCCCACAATCGCCGCTGGTATGAGTAATCCGGCCTGTCGGCCGGCTTACTCATACTGGCTTGCCTGGCCGATATCCATGGTTCATTGCAAGCGAGCTTGCATTCACCATGGCTGCCGGTCAACACTTTCATAGTAACCCCCCATGCCGCTTTCCCGGCACCACTATGAATGAAAGGAGTTTACTATGAACCCTCCGGGGGATGCACACGGAATGCAAAAACAGCATTCCGGCGCCGTACGGTCAGCGCAGCAAGTGCGCAGACCTACAGCAAGGATTCGATACTTTCATAATAAAATTCCTTGACACACAGACAGAATTGTGATAGTTTATAAAAAAATTCGGAGAACAAAACATGCAGAACTTACATTTAACAATAAACAATACGTACAGGTATTACGGACGTACTCAAAAGTAGTTGTGTTCCGATTGGATGCACAACGAAACAAGTAGGTCTGGTATGTTCGTGCATACAAATCGGTAAATGTAAGCAGAAACGATATAGAATACAGTATTCATATTATCCGATAATTGAGAAATGCACGAGACATATGATTGTTTCGCGCATTTTTTGTTTAGAAACTCCCTGCCATACAGATGCCGCGGCATTGCACAACCGGCAATTCAGCCGTGCCAAAAAGCCTGTGGAGACAGAAGCAATCGATGAAAAACTTACACTGATATTCTACAAAAAATAAAGGAGACAACCCAAAATGAATGCAATCATACTCGGTTCCGGCGGCTGTGTCAGCACCCCAAGACCATGCTGCAGCTGCCCCATATGCACAGAAGCACGACAAAAAGGATTCCCCTACGCAAGAACCGGCTGCAGCCTCTACATTGAAGATGCCAACCTGTTGATAGACACCCCCGAAGACATCAACCAATCCCTGAACAACGCCAACATACAGAAAATAGAACACATCCTGTACAGCCACTGCGACCCCGACCACACAATGGGAATGCGCGTCATCGAACAGCTGAAAATGGACTGGCTCGCCAGGTCATTAGGCAAGCCTGTCCAAAACCCCATACAAATCGCATCCCTGCCCGATATCCTGGAAGACATCAAAAAACAAGGCACAAAATACGGTTCAGCCCTGGAATACTACCAAGCCCAGGGACTTGTATACACAAAAGCAATACAGACACTCCAGACACCAAACATCACAGTAGAACTGATTTCCGCAAACCCACAAAAACACGTGGCAATATTTGTCATCTCCTCCTGCAGCCAAAAAATAATATACGCCCCATGCGACGTAAAGCCATTCCCCCAAACAGAAAAATTCCAGGACGCAGACACGCTGATTATCGGCAATACCATTGTCGGCGATACCCTAAAAGGCGGATTCCCCCTAAACAAAGACAATCCCTTGCGCCAGGAACTCTTTACACTGGAAGAAATCGACACAATAAGAAAACAATACAGAATCAAAGAAGTAATCATAACACACCTGGAAGAAGACTGGGGAAAATCCTACGACGATTACAAAAACCTGGAGAAAGAATTAAAACACATACACTTTGCATACGACGGCCAGAAAATACCACTATAAAAACCCCCTTCCCCAGAAAAAGGAAAAGAACATGCCCATAGAAATCCACCTGAAAAAAACAACAAAAACCTTCCAACTAAACATACAATTTGAGGGCCAATCCAAAAGAATCGGCATACTGGGACCATCCGGGTCCGGAAAAAGCATGACCCTGCGATGCATCGCAGGAATAGAAACCCCAGACCAGGGCCGCATCCAAATCGACGGAAGAACCCACTACGATTCCCAAAGCCACACAAACATAAAACCCCAGAAACGAAACATCGGCTACCTCTTCCAAAACTACGCCCTCTTCCCCACCATGACCGTAGCCCAGAACATCCAGGCCGGCCTCAAAGGAACCAAAACACAAAACCAAATCCAGACCCAGAAAATGATACAGACATTCCAGCTAACCGGCCTGGAGAACCACCTTCCCTCAGAACTGTCCGGCGGCCAGCAGCAGAGAGTCGCTCTGGCCAGGATAATGGCTTACCAGCCAGACACAATCCTCTTAGACGAGCCCTTCTCCGCATTAGACCAATATCTCAAAGACCAGCTCCAGAGAGAGCTGATAAAAATGCTGAACCATTACCAGGGAACCGTCATATTCGTGTCCCACAACAAAGACGAGATATACCAGTTCAGCCAGGAACTGCTTATAATAGACCAGGGCAAAAGCATCCTGTACAACAAAACAAAAGACATATTCATAAACCCCATATACCAGAAAGCCGCCAGGCTGACCGGCTGCAAAAATATATCCCAAATCCAGAAAATCGACGACCATACCATAACCGCCATAGACTGGGGAATTCAGCTCCACCTTCAACACCCCATCCCCCAGGATATAACCGCTGTCGGCTGCCAGGCCCACGATTTCCTGCCCATATGGGGCCCCAAACCCCCCAACAGCCTGAAAGTCCAGATAACCGAAACCGAAGAACTCCCCCTCCAGACCAACTACTACATCCTCCCCCAGCCCCCAGTCCCCGCTCCCCAGCCAATCTGCTGGACCGTCCAGAGAGAAAGCCTGGAGAAACTACAAAAAAACGGAGTCCCGGACTATCTCCATATAAAAGAAGAAAAACTCCTATATCTGAAATAAAAACGCTATACTTAGAACATTAGAACAAAACCAGGAGGCACATATGGAACTCACACACTTTGACAAAAACGGAAAAGCACGCATGGTAGATGTGACAGAAAAAGACGACACAAGACGAGAAGCCACAGCCACAGGCAGAATCAAAGTAAACCAGGAAACCTACCAGGCCATCCAGAGCGGAACCATCGGAAAAGGAGATGTCTTAGGCGTAGCCACAACCGCCGGAATTATGGCCGCCAAACGCACCTGGGAACTGATTCCCATGTGCCATATCCTTCAGCTAACCGGCTGCCGCATCTGGTTTGAGATGAATCCGGAAGAAAGGGAAATCCACTGCTACTGCACCGTAAAAACCACCGGCAAGACAGGCGTAGAGATGGAAGCCCTCACCGGAGTCAACATAGCCCTGTTGACAATCTACGACATGTGCAAAGCCCTGGACAAATCCATGAAAATAAGCGATATCTACCTGTGCAGAAAAACCGGCGGAAAAAGCGGGGATATCATAAATAACCTGTAAACCGCCCTCAAAAATTCAACTCAAACAGGTCGAACACAGGAATCTCCTCAATCCCCCTGTCCAGATCCCCCCGGCCGGCAAACGAAAATCCCTTTCTCTCATATAACCGTATAGCCGGCCGGTTATCCGGGACCACATCCAGGCGGATTGCCTTATACCCATTGTCCTTAGCCCATTGGATACAAAAATTAACCATAAATCCCCCTACCCCTCTGCCCCCTGCAGACGGATCCACCGCAAGCGTATGAATCACGAGAAATTCCCCTGGTGACAGCCGCTTCTTCCAAGTTCCCACACCATAATCCCCACCCGGGTTATCATTCAGAACAAACCCTCCAATCATCCGTCCTTCTTCCACACACCCATACTGCTCCCCCCGAAGAATCGAAGAAAGCACCGTTTCCCTGCAGGGATATTCCTTCGACCACTTAGGATAATTAACCGTCTCCTCAAGGTGCACCACCACCCGCTCATACAGTTGCGCCACCATATCCAGATGCTTCCTCTCACACTTCACAATTTCCATAATGCTGCCCCTTTCCTTGCCAATACACTCCTATACACCACAATCCTTGATCATGTTAGCCCAATAATAAAATCAAAACACAATTAGACCTATTCACTAAGATTCTCATCCCCCCATTGCTTCATATGCTCAAAAACAGGAATGAAACTTTTTCCCAAATCCGTAAGAGTATATTCCACACGAGGAGGAACCTCTTTATAATCATAACGAGAAATAAAACCGTCCGCTTCCAATTCCCGAAGCTGCTTCGTCAAACTTGACTCTGTAATATCACCGATATGCCTGCGAAGCTCTCCGAACCGATGGATGTCCTGGAAGGCAATGTAATAAATAATTTCAATTTTCCATTTACCGCCTAAAATTTTTTGTATGGCAGAAACCGTTTTGCACCGTTTAACCGCCAATGCACTCTTTTTCATTCCAGTCTCCTCCTTTGTTTTCTAAAACAGTATATCATTTCCCTTTCAGAAAATCAATGTACAGCTAAAACATAAGTACTATAAAAAAGTACAGTACTTGTAGAAAACATGTACAATAGTATAATTAGTGTAAGAAATATAAAACAACCCCAAAATAAGGAGAGGAGATGTGTATATGCACTACACAGGAACCATTTGGAGGCCACCATATGAAGCAACATCACTTTTATTAGAGGTAACAGCAGGCTGCACCCATCATAAATGCAAGTTTTGTACCCTGTACAACGATTTGCCCTTCAAATTTAGACTATCCCCTATGGAGGACATAGAATGCGATTTACAAGAAGCCAAAACAAGAATCAAAAACCGGAACACCAGGCAGCCTAAACGTGTATTTTTGACAGGAGCCAATCCATTTGTTCTATCCTATGACAAACTAATCACCATTGCCGATAAAATCCATCAGTATCTCCCATCAGTAAAGACCATTGGATCTTTCGCAAGAATAACAGACATTACACCCAAAACTGACGAAGAACTCTCAAAACTTTGCTCCTGCGGATACGACGGCCTAACCATAGGAATAGAAACTGGTGACGACCAGGCCCTGCAATTTATGAGCAAAGGATACACCTCCGCCGACATTATAAAACAGTGTAAAAGGCTAGATACTGCGGGCATACATTACAGCTTTTTCTACCTGGTAGGTATATCCGGGGCAGGCAGTGGAGAAATAGGAGCAAAAAGGACAGCCCATATATGTAATCAAACCCATCCCACGCTTATCGGTGCCAATATGCTTACCATATATCCTGCTTCTGAACTTTACGTCGAAATACAGCGTAGGAATTGGAAAGAAGAAAGCGAGTTAGAAAAATACAAAGAAGTTCGGACACTCATAGAAAACTTGCAGATACCCACAATCTTTGCAGCAATGGGAGCCTCCAACGCATACCAGTATCACGGACAACTGCCAAGAGATAAGAAAAAACTGCTGTCATTTCTCGGCAAAATCATAGAAAACGACAGTGAAGAACAATTACAACACTACAGACAAAACGTCCATCACCTATAAACGCAACCACCCACTTTTCCAACAAAGATTGACAGATGCCTTCCTCACGTGTATAGTAGCTTCCAGGCACTAGTGTAGCAACACATTTAACTGAAAGTAAATGTGTCAGCAAGATTTGAGAAATAAAAATACACGATACCAATGGGGGAAATCATGAGTCCAGAATTAATCAATCAGATTTTCATGCTGTTCGGCCTGATGGCCATAGGATACCTGTGCGGAAAAACCCATATATTGGACGCAGAAGCTAACGCCAAATTTTCAGGATTTATCCTGAAGGCTTCCCTGCCTGCCACAATCCTTAACTCCGCCTTCAGCCAGAACACCATGGAGTCCAGCCTGGTGTGGCATGTGACAATTACCGCAGCAGGAGTCTTCATCCTTCTGCCTGTCATCAGCAAACTGCTGGCCCGCATCCTTCATCTGGACGTCACCTGTCAGCTGATGCTAAACTACAGCAACCTGGGATTCATGGGCCTGCCTATTATCAGCGGGGTATATGGAGAAGAAAGCACCTTTTTCGTTGCAATCTTCATGATGATATTCAATATCCACATGTTTACCGTGGGAATCATTACCCTTCAGGGAAAACCAGATTCTCTTGCTGCCATGCTGAAAAAATTATGTACCCCAGCCATAATTTCCGCTCTGCTGGCTTTTGTGATTGTACTTTTTCATATCGATGCACCTACCCCTGCAGCCCGGCTTATCAGCAGTCTGGGATCTGTCACCACACCCCTGGCCATGATAATTATCGGCTCCCAGCTGGCTCAGATGTGCTTTAAAGAAGTACTCCTAAAGCCTGCACTCTATATGATATCATTCCTTAAACTGGTGGTATATCCGGCGATTGTCTATGTCGTGCTGCGTTTTACCATCGGACCAGGAACCATTACCAATATTGCCACCATTCTTATGGGCCTGCCTGTTGCCGCCAACGTGACTATGCTATGCTCCGGATACAACGGCGATGTCCGCCTGGCAGCCCAGGGAACCTGTATATCCACCCTGCTCTCCCTTCTCACTATCCCCATTATGCTTTCAATCCTATAAAAGATAGGGCACTGCCCTATCTTTTATATCTGCCAAATATCAGACATTGTGAAGTAAGGTTAATCATCCAACTGAATCAATTTTAACTGCCTGCCCTACACTAAAAACTCCGACGCAATCCTGTCCACCCCTTCAGGCTCCGACAGATTCCATTTCTCATAATCCATCCTGCTTTCCGCCACAGTCCTTCCCAGCTTCACCAGAAAATCAGGAATACCCGTCTCCAGCATCACGCCCACTTCGCGTCCCATAGCCTCTTTACCCTGGAGGTCGCTGCCGTTTACATACAAGGTAAAAGCCGGCTGCATCACTCCGTCCACCTTTTTGGCAGCGCCCCGGAAGCCGATGGCGCCAATCTGATGCGTACCGCAGGAAGAGGGGCAGCCGGAGATATGAATCTGCGGCAGCGCTCCGTTCGGAATCCCGGCAGCACGGACAGCTTCCACACAGGCATTTAAAAGCGCCTGGGAATCCCTCAGCCCCTGCTGGCAGGTGCTGGCACCGATGCAGCTTACCGAACTTTCAAACAGCGACCGAGCGCTGTCCTTCGTCAGTTCCAAAGCCTCTCCAGCTTCCTTCCCTGTAAGGTTGATAATATATGCAGACTCATCCGGCCCCAGCCGAAGCTCTGCCCCGGGAATCCGGGAAACCATCTGATTTACCCTGCACAGAAGGTCAGGCTCCACCATGCCGCCGATAGGATGCCACACCACGGCATAAAGCCCCGGCTGCTTCTGAGAGATAGCCCTTGGATGATTCACCACAGTACCGTCCCCCTGCTTCGTGGCCGGCACCGTGTCCAAATGAATAGTCAGATCCTCCCCGGAAGCCACTACCTCCTCAAGCTTCTCCAGATACGCCTTCCTGTACGCCTCCGGGCCTCCCAATGCATCCTGCATGAAACGGGTCCGGGCCTTTCCCCGGTTCTCATAATTCCCATAGGCCCGGAAGGTAAGCCACATTGCCTTGATATAATACAGTATCCGTTCCGGCGCAATACCATCCGCCACCTTCACCCCGAATTTTGGCTGATTCCCCAGCCCGCCGGCGCTGTACACATCGAACATGCCGTCCGGACGGGCCGCAAACCCCAGATCCCGGAAGGTGGCATGGGTAACATTCCTTTGGGAATTAGAAAAACCTACCTTCAGCTTCCGGGGCATTTTCTCCGCCTTTATAAAGGTCATCAGATATTCCCCTGCCGCCACAGCCCAGGGGAGGACATCAAGATATTCATCCCTTTCCACACCGGACAAAGGGGAACACATCACATTGCGGGGATAGTCCCCGCCGCCGCCCAGGGTCACAATTCCTGCATCCAGAGCTTCCTCCATGATGGCGCTTGCCGTGTCAGCCCCAAGGTCGTGAAGCTGGATTGTCTGGCAGGTCGTAAAATGGACACGGGAAACCTTATATTTCTCCACCGCACCGGCAGTAAATGCCAGCCGCTCCTTTGTCACCTGTCCGGCAGGCATGCGCAGCCGCAGCATGTTAGCCTTTCCGCCCTTCTGAGCATAGCTGCCGTAATAACCGGAAAATCCTTTATAGGCGCCCTTGTCCATCTCCCCGGCATAAAATTCCCTTGTTTTCTCACGAAACAAATCAAGGTCAGGCTTAAAACTTTGTGGATCCACATTTTTTTTCATTTTACTATTTCCTCCATTCATTACTTTAAAGATCCGCCGCCGAGTAGGCGGCATACATACAGGTTTACTTAGGGTATTCACTCATAGAAATATTATTATTTTATATGAAGGGAAAGGAATTGAAAAGGGGGTGTGAGAATAAAATAAAATAATTGTTATAGAGCACCACTACACCATCGCGTTGCAGACGCAAAATTTACCGCTCTTTCTGCAATGCATACTGAAAGGCAGGGGACAATAAATATGCAGCTGATTCTATACTTGTCCGATTACATCATTCCGCTGACTATTTTTTACATCGTAGGCTTCGCCCTGCTGATGAAACGGCCAGTATACGATGATTTTGTCAAAGGGGCGAAAGAAGGCATGAAAACGGTAGCCGGCATCATGCCCACACTGGTAGGCCTGATGGTGGCAGTCGGTATTTTGAGGGCATCCGGATTTTTAGATGCCGTCACCGGCTTTTTGGCTCCGTGGACGGAAAAAATAGGATTGCCCTCAGGACTTTTGCCGGTAGCCCTGGTGAAGCTGTTTTCCTCCAGTGCAGCCACCGGTCTGGCCCTGGATATTTTTAAAGAATACGGTCCTGATTCTCAGCTGGGATTTATGACCTCCCTGATGCTCAGCTGTACAGAGACTGTATTTTATACTATGAGCATCTATTTTTTGTCTGTGAAGGTTAAAAAAACCAGATATACTTTGCCGGGAGCGTTGTTTGCCACGGCTGTGGGCCTAATAATGAGCGTTATTTTAACAAAATATTTCATTTGTTAAGAAAACTATAAGGATTAAGTGGTTGCCAGAAAAAATGAAATCATGTATAATCGATAGGAAACTTTGAAAGATCGTCAGATGAGAGGGTAGCAGTGGATAGTTACGGTACGCTGAATGAAGTGCTGGTGAATCTGTTTCGGGATATTATGGACATTGAGCAGAAGGCAATCATAACAGAGGCATTTCAGGACATTACCAGCAATGATATGCATGTCATAGAGGCCATTGGTATTGGAGAGCCGAAGAACATGTCATCGATAGCCAAGAAACTGTCGGTAACCGTAGGAACCTTGACTATAGCGATGAACAGCCTTGTCAAGAAAGGATATGTATTTCGTGAGCGGGGCAAGGAAGATCGGCGCGTGGTATATATCTCCCTGACCGGGCGTGGAAGGGCTGCATATGAACACCATGCCAGATTTCATAAGGCGATGATTGACAGTGTCTCAAAGGAGTTAAGCCCAGAAGAGCTGAAGATGTTGGTGGAGACTCTGACGAAGTTAAATATATGGTTCCGCCATTGGCAGGATCAGTAAAGAACTAAAGGAGAGATTTATTATGAAAAAATTATTTATGTGTTTGGCAGGAGCGATGATGGTGTTGTCATTGGCAGCATGTACCCCCACCAAGGTGGACTCTGGGAAGGGGGAGACAGTTCCGGAAGAAGGAACCACGCTTTCAAATGGGACGACACTGGAAGGCGGGACGAAGCTTCCAGGCGGCGTGACACCGGAGATGCTGGATTATACAACGGTAGATCCAGATGAGGCCAGGAAGCCAGACCCCAACGCGGAGAGAATGGAAGCGATTATGGTCTTTTATCCCAAGGCCAGCGGCGATGGCTTAGAGTCTGAGCTGATCGATGTGGATATCTTGGATGAAGATGTTATAGCTGAGAATCTGATAGAGAAAGGGGTTCTGCCTGCTGAGACGATAGTATATTCCCTTGACATTGAGGGTGGTCTGAAACCAGGACCCGGCGTACCGGCATCCGAGACAGGAAGCGGGGAGAGAATCGGATATCTGGATCTGACACAGATCGATACGCTGGAAGGCATAGATGAGAAGCTTATGATTTATTCTATTGTCAACACCTATTGTGAGAACTATCAGTTGGACAAACTCCAGCTTATGGTTGATGGGCAGGTATACTCTGGCAGCTTAAGCACTGACGGGTTCCTCTATCCAATCGATAAATACGACAGCATCAGTTAATGGGATATGGACTTGTTTGTTATTTCAGCAGCAAGTATTCAAACCTCCTTGGCCAGCATTCAATAGCTTGCCAGGGAGGTTTTTCTTTCTTACCCACAATTTGCTGGAAATTAGGTCTGTTATAGGATTTACACCAAGGGATTTCCTAATTAAAAGCGGAAGTAGATAAACGGATTAAAGTCCGCCCCAACCATATAAAAAACAGCAAAGGCAAATAGTCCTAACAATCCCATGTCTGCAACATATCCGAGAACCTCATATTTCCCAAACCGTTTTTGCAATGCAGGAATGACTGGGAGAGAGCCGAGGAGGGACAGAATTAGCAATGCATAAAATTCTCTGTCCAAATACTCGGTAATACCCAGGTAATGCATATTGGAGAAATCAAAAACAAACATGGCCTTAATATATGCCAAGGCATCTGTGAGGCGGTCGCACCGAAAGAAAACCCATCCAATCAGGACAACGATCATGGTATAGATATGTCTTACTGCCTTGGGAAGCCTGCTCAGAAGAACTCCGAAACGCCCCCGCTCCACAATCAGGAAAATCCCATGGAATAACCCCCAGATAACAAAAGTCCAACTTGCACCATGCCAAAAACCGGTAAGGATAAACACGATCAGCAGGTTTTTATATGTTGTCCAGGTTCCGCGGCGGTTTCCGCCTAAAGGAATATACACATAATCCCGGAACCAGCTGGATAGTGAGATATGCCATCTTCTCCAAAATTCTTTTATGCTGGAGGAGAGGTAAGGATAGTCAAAGTTCTCCAGAAAATGAAAGCCAAACAATTTTCCCAGCCCGATAGCCATATCAGAATAAGAAGAGAAATCCATATATATCTGGAGGGCATAGCAGACAGCCCCTAGCCAGGCATAGGGGGTATTTACAAAAGACACGTCATAGAAAATGGCATCCGCCACATAACCCATGCCGTTGGCAAGAAAGATTTTCTTGTTAAAACCGATCATAAACCGAAAAATGCCGTCATGTATCATATCCATATCTGTATGGCGGTCATTTATTTCTTTGTTGACATCAATGTATCGGACAATAGGGCCAGCAATAAGCTGGGGGAAAAGCATGATATAGAGGGCAAGATCCAGTATGTTTTTTTGTATGTTTACTCGCCTTTTGTATACATCAAAAATATAAGACATGATCTGAAAGGTGAAAAAGGAAATGCCTATGGGCAGTGTAATAGCCGGGACGGTTAAGGACAGGTTCATGTCCATAAATCTGGCCGCATTCCGGATGGTATCCATAAAGAAATTAAAATATTTAAAGACAAATAAGATTCCCACATTGTAGAAGATGGAGAGGATTAGTACCAGTTTACGGTGGGCTTCCCACTCCAGCATCCGACCGAAGGTATAGTTAACCACAATAGAAAGCAGAAGCAGAAACAGGAAGCCGACTCCGCCCCATGCATAAAAAAACAGGGAAAAAACCAGAAGGGTAAGATTCTTGACCCAAGTGGTTTTGGAACATTCTGCCAGACCATAACAGATTAAAGTCAGAGGCAGAAAGATAAAAATAAAGATGGGAGATACAAAAACCATTTCATTTCCTCCATTCATGCACACACGACGGTTCTTCGCGCTTTTGGTAATACAGCTTTTGGCCTTACTGATCCAGAAGTTCCGGGTGCTCCATCAGATAATCGATCAAAGAAAAACTCATGACAGGAATATGAGCCTCGTTCACTTCAAAAATGATAATATCCGCCTGATCAATCTCTTTTTTTAAGTCAATTTCCGAGTAATCGGAAAATGGTGTAAACTGGCTGAACGGGTAATGGGTCACCAGAGTATTTTCTATATAGGTATCCTGGCCGAAAAATCCATGATTGATAAGAGGAACAAGGGTCTGTCCCATAAAGCTTCCTCCTCTGCACAGCAGGTTTGGCCTCTCCTCTTTTCTGGGATGAAACTGCCAATCGGCCTGAAGATAATTCTTGTCATAGGGAGGGCTTAATAGGTTCAGTGAGTCGAAGATATCTGCATCCGGATAAATCGGATCTGCCACAGGATGGTAGGTGATGGTAATCTCCGGAAAGGAATACATACTCTCTTCATTGAGGTAGCGGACAAAGTCAGCCGCTACTTCTGCGCTCAATACCTGGGACCAGTGGG
Organism: uncultured Hungatella sp.; assembly: GCA_947425205.1. Classification (GTDB taxonomy): domain Bacteria; phylum Bacillota; class Clostridia; order Lachnospirales; family Lachnospiraceae; genus UBA3402. The sequence continues at coordinate 49,279 of CANDZL010000002.1, forward strand.
TTCCTGTCCTATGGAACAATGGGTAATCTGCAGTCGGAGCCAGTTCATCAATATACGGGATAGAGTCGTACACGTGAAGGGGATATTGTTTCAGGGTTTCCGTAAACTGTTCATAGTTTCCAGGAGAGTCTGGGAAGCGGTTGGCCTGAACGTAGATTTCGGGAACGTATGCTTCATAGTAGCGGACTTTAGTAGGCGTGATGAAAAGATACATTTCCTTCCCACGGGCTTCCAATTTTTCCTGAATGGCAGTTAGCTTGGCGCAGAGATCTTCTGTAAATTCACTGGTAACAGGAGGATAGTACTTTTCATATTTCAGGATGTACTCTTTTTCAAATAAAACCTTGTCTTTTCCGATGATAATATTGTTGTTGGGAGATTTGGAATATAAGGAGAATATTGCCTGGTTGCGGATTTTAATCATCAGGTCACGACCGGGGAGGTTTTCAGAATAATAGGTGTTAAGGGTTTCCTGAAGGGTACCATCCAGAAGACCGCTCATGGTCAAAGCAGGAAAGGGGGCAGCTTCCGTGACACCGCTAAGTGCAAAGTGGGAAGTTCCCTTCTGAAGCAAGAGAGGGCTGGATAAAACTATGATAAAGCCAAGAATAAGGCAACAGGTGCGAAATTTTTTCATGAGTTACTCCTTATTTCCGATAGGATAATATACGGAAAATTATAGCATGGTGGGTGGAAAAAATCCAGAGTTAATCCTAAAGCTATTTAGCTAACGTTTGATTGCCTGGCGGCCTTTTCGTGATTTCTCAAACAGCAAAAACTAAGCGAAATGACATCGGAGTTAATCCAAGGCTTTACTTTTGGCGCGTGTATGGTATGATGATTTGGGCGTGCAGAGAAACCCCATCAAGGGACAGGAGGATACACGCACAATGAATAAAGGACTAAAGGTCAGCATATGAAGATAATCGGACATGTATATACAGACTTTCCAAGTAAGTTTGGGATTCCCCGCCAGAGCGGGCTGGTGGAGGCTTTGAAAGGAAAAATCGTATTTGAGCCAGGGTTCCACAATCCCCAAGCATTCCGCGGCCTGGAAACTTTTTCCCATATCTGGATTCTGTGGAAGTTTTCCGAATCCCATAAGGAAAACTGGTCCGCCACTGTGAAGCCGCCGAGATTGGGGGGCAAAATACGGATGGGAGTGTTTGCCACTCGTTCCCCCTTTCGTCCCAATGACATTGGCCTTTCCTGTGTAAAGCTGGAGAAGGTGGAGTTTCATGAGAAAGAAGGGCCGATTCTGTGGGTTGCAGGAGTGGATCTGTTGGATAAAACACCTGTATATGATATCAAGCCTTATGTTCCCATAACCGACTGCAGACCGGAGGCCTCGGAAGGCTACACCAGGGAAACTAAGGAACATCGTCTGGAGGTACGGTTTCCGGAAGAACTTTTGAATGTTTATCCGGAGGAGAAGAGGGAAGGGGTTTTGGGGATGCTGGCCCAGGATCCAAGGCCGACTTATTTTCAGGCTCCGAAAAGGGTATATGGAGTATCCTTTGCAGGCTATGATGTAAAATTCCAGGTGGATGGGGATGTATTGACAGTATGTGGCATAGAAAAGCTGTAGAAGGGCTGCAATAAGTAATAATGGACAACAGGTTTTGCTGTGAGAAGATTCCAAAAGAGCTATCTTTACAAGGCATGTAGCTGCATTATATAAAACATAAAAAAAATCCGGTGAAAAATATCAAATTTTGTAACTATTATTGATTGATATTTTTTTAACGAAAACGTAAAATGAGAGAGTAAAGACAAAGAACCTTGTTATAAAGGATTATTTTAATCAGGAGGTCAATATGGCAGAGAACGTTCAAGTTACAGTACCAGAGATTGTTGACAGTGTGGATGCGCTGATGGCAAAAATGAAAGCTATGCGTCAGGCACAAAGTGTTTTTGCCACCTACACGCAAGAACAGGTGGACAAAATTTTTTATGAGGCCGCGAAAGCCGCCAACCAGCAGAGAATTCCTCTTGCTAAAATGGCCGTAGCCGAGACCGGAATGGGCATCGTGGAAGACAAGGTGATCAAGAATAATTATGCTGCTGAGTATATCTACAATGCATATAAGAATACCAAAACTTGCGGTGTGATCGAAGAGGATAAGGCTTATGGTACCAAGAAGATCGCAGAGCCCATCGGCCTGATCGCAGCAGTAATCCCTACAACCAACCCGACTTCCACAGCAATTTTTAAAACGTTGCTTGCATTAAAGACCAGAAACAGCATTATCATTTCCCCCCATCCCCGTGCGAAGAATTGCACCATTGAGGCAGCGAGAATCGTTTTGGATGCAGCCGTGAAGGCGGGAGCGCCGGAGAATATCATCGGATGGATCGATGTGCCATCTCTGGAACTGACACAGGAAGTTATGAAGAATTCTGACCTGATTCTGGCTACCGGCGGCCCTGGCATGGTACACGCTGCATACTCTTCCGGAAAACCTGCATTGGGCGTAGGTGCAGGAAATACACCGGTTATCATTGACGATACTGCTGACATCAAGATGGCAGTAAGTTCCATCATTCACTCCAAGACCTTTGACAATGGGATGATCTGTGCTTCCGAGCAGTCTGTGACTGTTATGGAGCCTATCTATGAAGAGGTAAAGAAAGAGTTTGCCCTTCGCGGATGCTATTTCCTGAATCCGGAGGAACTGGATAAGACACGTAAAACCATTTTGATAAATGGAGCCCTTAACGCCAAGATCGTGGGACAGAGTGCATACCGTATTGCCCAGCTGGCTGGTGTGGAGGTTCCGAAGAATACGAAGATCCTGATCGGCGAGGTAGAGTCTGTGGACATCTCTGAGGAATTTGCCCATGAGAAGCTGTCTCCAGTTTTGGCTATGTACAAGGCAAAGACCTTTGACGAGGCCATTGCAAAGGCTGAGAGGCTGGTTGCCGACGGAGGCTATGGACATACAGCTTCCCTGTATATCAATACCAACGAGACAGAGAAGATGGCAAAACATGCAGCTGCTATGAAGACTTGCCGTATCGTAGTCAATACACCTTCCTCCCACGGCGGAATCGGTGACTTATATAACTTTAAGCTGATGCCTTCTCTGACACTGGGCTGCGGATCCTGGGGCGGAAACTCCGTATCCGAGAACGTAGGCGTAAAGCATCTTTTAAATGTTAAGACCGTAGCCGAGAGGAGAGAGAATATGCTGTGGTTCCGTGCACCAGAGAAAGTATACTTCAAGAAAGGCTGTATGCCTGTTGCTTTAGATGAACTGAAACATGTGATGAATAAGAAACGAGCCTTTATCGTTACGGACTCTTTCCTGTACATGAACGGTTACACCAAGCCGATTACCGACAAATTAGACGAGATGGGCATTGTATATCAGTGCTTCTCCAACGTTCAGCCGGATCCGACTCTGGCTAATGCCCAGGAAGGTGCAAAAGCTATGACTGCATTTAAGCCGGACGTGATCATAGCCCTTGGCGGCGGTTCCGCTATGGATGCAGGCAAGATCATGTGGGTGATGTATGAACATCCGGAGGTAGATTTCCAGGATATGGCAATGCGCTTTATCGATATCCGAAAGAGAGTTTACACATTCCCCAAGATGGGTGAGAAGGCATACTTTGTTGCAATCCCCACCTCTTCCGGTACTGGTTCCGAGGTGACTCCCTTTGCCGTTATCACGGATCAGGATACGGGCGTAAAATATCCCCTGGCAGATTACCAGCTTCTGCCCAACATGGCCATTGTGGATACGGACAATATGATGAGCCAGCCAAAGGGTCTTACCAGTGCATCCGGTGTGGACGTACTGACCCATGCGCTGGAAGCATACGCTTCGGTTATGGCCACAGATTACACCGATGGCCTGGCATTAAAGGCTATGAAAAATGTTTTCGAATACCTTCCAACATGCTATAATGATGGCAGCAATGTAGATGCACGCCAGAAGATGGCGGATGCCTCCTGCCTGGCAGGTATGGCGTTTGCCAATGCATTCCTGGGCGTATGCCATTCCATGGCCCACAAATTAGGCGCATTCCATCATCTTCCTCACGGAATTGCCAATGCGCTTTTGATCTCCCTGGTAGTAGAGTTTAACGCTGCCGAATGCCCCACCAAGATGGGCACATTCTCCCAGTATCAGTATCCTCACACCCAGGCCAGATATGCCGAGTGCGCTCGCTTTGTAGGAATCCAGGCAAAGGATGATGCCGAAGCAGTAAAGAAACTGATCGACAAGATCGAAGAACTGAAGGCTGCAGTAGGCGTTAAGAAGACCATTGCAGAGTATGGCGTGGACGAAAAGAAATTCTTAGATACCCTGGATGACATGGTAGAGCAAGCATTCGACGACCAGTGCACCGGCGCAAATCCAAGATATCCTCTGATGAGCGAAATCAAAGAGATGTATTTAAAAGCATACTATGGCAACGCAATGAGCAGTGCCCAAGAGGACAAATAAGAAGATGCGTTGTGCTTGCACAGAAGCAGATTCTTGTTTGGCCTCTTGGATAGGGCGAAAGCCCTCCACTGAGAAGGAGCGAAGCGGATTCGAAGTGGAGCACTGCGGAGTAACAAAGCGGATTCAAAGCAAAGCACTGAGGAGTAACCCAAAGCAATCAGAGTCGTGCTTGCACAAAAGCAGATTCTTGCAATCAGCGTGTTTTATAAAATAGAAGGGAGAATATCATGAAAACAGACAAGATTTTAGCGACACGAACCCATAAGATCATCTACAAAGTGGGCGATACTGCTGTGAAGGTATTTGACAAAAACTTCCCAAAAGCAGACGTGTTGAATGAAGCCCTGAATCAAGCCAGGATCGAAGAGACTGGCCTAAAGATTCCCAAGGTTCGCAGCGTAACTGTGACAGAGGACAATAACTGGTGCATTATCTCCGACTATGTAGAAGGAAAGACTCTGGAGGAGATCATGGAAGAGGATTCCGCCAATATTGAGAAGCACATGAGGGACTTTGTTGCCCTTCAGATGGAAGTTCACAGCAAGAAAGCCCCTATGTTAAATAAGCTAAAAGATAAATGGGATGGCAAGATTCACAACTTAAAGGCCATTAACGCCACGACCCGATATGAACTGTGTACCCGTCTGGCCAGCATGCCCAAGCACACGAAGGTTCTTCACGGCGATTTTAATCCCAGCAATATTATGGTGACAGAAAAAGGCGAGTACTACATTTTAGACTGGTCCCATGCCACCCAGGGCAACGCCTCTGCAGACGCGGCAACCACATATCTTCTGTTTGCATTGAAAGACCAGAAGATGGCAGATCTGTATATGGATATTTTCTGTGACATGAGCGATACGGCGAAGCAGTATGTACAGAGATGGCTGCCGATCACTGCGGCTTCCAGGCTTGGAAAAGGTATTGCAGCAGAGAAAGAACTTCTGGAAAAATGGCTGGATGTAGTTGAATATGAGTAGTAGTGTTATTGTTTAGATAGCAATGTCGTTTAGTTAAGATCCGCCGTGAGAGGGACTTATATTGTTTTCTCCAGGGTACTTGAAGACCATCGGTACTTAGGCACTGTCTTTTAGTGCCTTACGTACCGCTATGCTCTTCACGTAGCGCGAGCGTGCCCAGGAGAAAACAATATAAGTCCCTCTCACGGCTACATTATCTCCAAGGGTTAAGTGTTATCTAAATGCATTGCCTTTGAACTGTTACGTCTGTACAGAGAATTATTTTCGAATTATATATTGAATAACTTTATTTTCTTTTATAATATAAAGTTATACACAATTTCAAACCAATTACTACAATCTCCCGGCATCATGACTTTGACTCAGGTAGTAACGCTGATGTACAAACACACGATCTTATCTGGTTTACTTCCAGCTAAAGGGAAACCGGCCAAGACACTAGCCAAGTCAAGTCTTTCATGATATAATGTCTTCACTATGAAGAATTATATTATATTTGACTTAGAATGGAATCAGTGTACAGAGGGAAAAGAAAATTCCATAGAACATTTTCCGTTTGAGATTATTGAGATCGGCGGGGTGAAGATGGATGAAGAGTTTCGCATGATTTCGGAATTCCACAAACTGATCACCCCTCAGGTCTATACGGAGATGCATTACAAAATAATGGAAGTGACCCATATGGATATGGGGCAGCTAAGGCAGGAAGGGCAGCCCTTTACCCAGGTGATTGGGGAATTTCTTCAGTGGTGCGGAGAAGAGTATCAGTTCTGCACCTGGGGAACCATGGATTTGACTGAATTACAGCGGAACATGGATTATTATCACGTAAAGATTCCGTTTCAAAGGCCCCTAAAATATTATGATGTGCAGAAGCTCTATGCGCTGCAGAGCGGAGATATAAAAGCCAAGCCGTCCCTGGATCATGCGGTGGAAGATTTGGAGATTCTGGAAGAACGGCCATTTCATCGTGCCCTGGATGACGCTTACTATACAGGAAAGGTGATGCAATGCCTGGAGTTTTCCAGGTGGGAGCCCTACCTGTCTATTGATTACTACAGGCTTCCCCAAAGGAAAGAGGATGAGATTTATCTGGAATTCCCCACATACTCCAAGTATGTCTCCCGGGAATTTGAGACAAAAGAGGAGGCATTAGCAGATAAAACAGTGACAGATATGGTATGTAAAGACTGTAAGAGGATGCTGAGGAAAAAACAGAGGTGGTTTTCCTTAAATCAGAAACAGTATTTCTGCCTGGCCATATGTCCTGTTCATGGGTTTGTGCAAGGAAAGATTCGAATGAAAAAGTCTGAACAGGGAAAGTATTATGTGGTAAAAACCATGAAGCCTGTGGACGAGGCCGGAGCAGAAAATGTGTTTCACAAAAAGGAAGAGCAGCGTCAAAAGCGGCGTGAGAGAAGCAGTACGAAAAAAATCAAGAAGTCTTCCCTGACACGCCGAAACAATCACAAAAATTAGACAATGTGTATAAACGTTCTCTAAAAACGGATGTTTCTCCGACGCAGAGAGCGTTTTCTTCGTCTTGGAGGGCGTTTTGCCGTATAGGAAGAGCGGCGGCGCTCCAGAAGCGTATCGAACTCATCAGGAGAAATACCTACATCTTCCAGACGAGCTAAGCGTCTTTGACGACGAAGCATTCGATCTTCCTCTTCCTTCTTTTTTACGTAAGATCGAATCAAAAGAATCAATCCGGATATAAGAACGACAATTCCAGCGGTGCAGATACCGATCCAGACAGCTGTTGGAATGCGGACAGGTGCTGCCGGGGAGACAGAAAGGGGAGCTTCTGATGACTCTGCAACCGAAGACTCCTGTTCCCATTGGCTGGAGACAGAACGATTCGGATCTTCAGAAGCAGGGGGATCAACGCCTGCTTCATCCAAGCTATCCTCCCCGCGCTGGTCATCCGCCAAAGCAGCTTCGGCAGAAGCGCTTTCCTGGGACATCTCCTCGGCACTCTTCAGGTTCAGATTCAGTTCTTCCGGGAATCCGTTACGGCTGTCAGCAGAGCCGATATCCAGAGTTTTCAAGTTCAAATAGGAGTAGCCGATGCTTCTCTCGCCCCACCGGTAATCAATTCTGGCAATGGCATCGGATGGGTCACTGCTTGTCATATCATAAGAGAGACTGGAATCTACGGAAGAAAAATCCGCAGATTTCGGCAACGTGATCCGGCAATCTGGGTCGATCTCCAATCCATACAATTCTGAGGTAGCCAACCCGGCTATGGTTAAATCATTTTCTATAGAAGTATAAGAAGTATCGTAATCAGCCGCTGATACCGTCTGAAAATTCCGAAAACCGAAATCCAGCAAAGCCTTGGTATCAATGTATTGAGTCTGGTGGCCATTTAAGACCACAGAGATTAAGGTCATGCCGTTCCTTCTTGCGAAGGTGACAAGAGTATTGCCAGCCAGAGAGGTGTACCCGGTCTTACCGCCCAGACAGCCCTCATAGTATTCTGCAAGATTTTTCTTCAACATTTTGTGGCCCGGATAGATGCGGGCGCCTTCTGGATTGCGCTTGGTTACCGGAAGGTCATAGTAGAGAGACGAGTCGATTTCCATAAAGGTTTCATTGTTCAGGGCAGCCTGTCCAATGAGGGCCATATCATAGGCTGAAACGTAATGATTGGGGTCATTTAAGCCGCTGGGATTGGCAAAGTGGGAATCCTGGCACCCTAACGAAGCGGCGCGCTGATTCATCATGTCTGCAAATGCCTCCGTACTGCCAGCCACGTGTTCGGCCAGGGCATTGCCTGCCTCATTGGCAGACTTTAACAAAAGGGCGTACAGACAGTCACGGACACTGATGACATCGCCTTCATCCAAGCCGGCACTGGTGCTTCCCGCCTCAACATTATAGACAGCGTTATGAGAAAATGTGACCATTTCATTTAAATCGCACTGCTCCACCACAATCAGGGCCGTTAAGATTTTGGTGATACTGGCAGGATAATAGGTGGTATGAATATTTTTTCCATACAGGATGGTGCCTGTATCGGCATCCATGACAATACCGCCTTCCGCCTGAATCGATACATTCTCCGGCCAGGAAGGGGAATCGGCATAAACAGCGGTTGGGTGCAGGCTTACCATGATTGCGATACATAAAATCACAGAAACGAGAATTCTTACTTTTTTCACTGTTGATGTCTCCGTAGTTCTTTCTATAATTTATACGCTTACAGTACAGATCAGAAGCGCATGTCTGTCCAGGTGTGCTTTAAGCACTTGCGGGGCCGTCTCCAGTTGTCATAATTTAGGCCTCCGCCTTTCTTGTGGGAGGATTGCTAAAATATAGTATATGATATTTTAAAATACAAGTAAAGGCGGAATTGGAAAAGAAAATAAGAATTATTTAGTTACGGTTCGCCGGATGGATCTGCCGGAACGAAGATTTACGATTTGGACTTGCCTCGTCTTCCTATAGCGATCCACAGAATACAGGCAAGAAACAGGATGCCGACACTGATGCCAAAGGTTAATGCAATCCGTGCAGCAGTGTCCATGAAAAATGGCTCTGGTACAATATTGATTAACAAATCTGTGCTGGGATCCAGAATCCACAGGTCATTGTCAAAGAAAATGTGGTGAAAAATCACAAAATACTTTGAAAAGTCTGTGGATATGACAGCAGCCAATCCACAGATCACAGCAAAGAACAAACCGGTTCCCACACAGACGGAAACTGGAAGAACCTGGCTGATTCTGGCCTTTAACACGATTAAGAGAATCAGGCAGGCAACGGCAAGGGCTGTGGCAATCCTCCGCAAGGTAAGGCCGCCTAAAAACAGAACCCGGACATCTTCCATGTGGGCAATTTCCCTGTCATTGAAGAACTCTCTGGGCTGTCCGTCCACAATCGCAGGGACATGAAGATCCTCCCGGTTGCCTCTTAAGTAGGCCATCATCTCCCGGGTCACATCTAAGAGATCGTCCATCTCCATATGGACATCGGCGGTGACGTTATATTTTTCATATTCTTTTTCGTAGTAGCCTGGAGTCCAGTAGGCAACAGCTTCTACGGATGTGATCAAAAGAATGATGATCAGGCAGAAGCCAAACAAGACTCCAAGCACATAATGAATTCCTTTCATCGTAAACCTCATTCATCGTGAACCAGGTATTGGCTGGCAACATATGCTTCCTCATTATTATAAATTATAATCGACCATTCGCTGTCATATTCGCCTACATACTCTACCACCGTGCCAGAGGGCAGGGTAGCCAATTTGTTACCGTCTGTAGACGGCTGGGAACGGACATTTAAGTTGTCAGATGTTTTGTAAACCGGTGACGCAGTAGTAGGAGCCATGGTCTCCGGAGCTATAGTGGTTTCCGGAACAGAAGGTGTCTCCTGAGGAGCTGTGGTGGTGATCGGTTCTGTGGGATCCGGTTCCTTTTCCTTTCCTTTAAACAGAGTGATCAGGACAATGATCAATACAACCACCAGAGACAAAAATACTAGGCGGGCAACATCATAGGAAGAAAAAGCCAATCCGCCTTGCTGCCGCCTTCGTCTGCTTCGATTGCCAGAAGAACCAGACGGGGGACGTCTCCTGGGCTGGGAAGGAGCCTGGGCCTGGGAAGGAGTAGGACGGCCTTTTCGGCTGTTCATATATTCATGAGAATAGGTGTAAGCTTCCTGGGATATCAGATGGTAAGCCTGATTGGCCTCGTAGGCATCATCACTGCCTTCGTGGACCGCCTTGTTGCCCAACATACGGATTTTGTGGTAATGTTCGCAGGAGGTTTTACTGATCCAGCGTCCGCTGTACAGTGCATCAATGGAGGATGCCAGATCAGGCTCTACAATGGCACCTCGCTCACAAAGGCTGTAGACAATTCCTTCCAGCGCCTGACGGGCTTTCACCATAGACAGATTATATTTTTTCTGGCCGATTAAAATCTCTGACTCTTTTACATTGCGGCGTATTTTTTCCCAGCTGGTATTGATATCCGGTGCTGCCATAAGTGTCCTCCTTTGTTTGCAGACAAAATTCACTTCTTTCATTATACTCTGTTATGACAAATTATGCACGCACATTTTGTGCTTGTAAGAGAATTTTAAGGGAATGCCTGGAGAATAGGAAATAAGAATGGGGTTTTGCTTGAAAATACGCGAAGGTGATGGTAAAATGTGGTGGACAGCACGAGATGACAGGAATCGTCTGTAGCTGCAGATCTAGAGTGTTCAGCAAATAAAAGTCGGAGGTTTTCAAAAAGGGTTATGAGATTGCGCCATATTCCAGGCTCTGAAGAGAAGATAGCAGAAAGTCCCTATGTGATTCAGAATCCCATAGAAAGACGGCCGGATTGGATTGCTGTGTTTGGCAACGGACACCCGATTCACATAGAAGTGGGAATGGGAAAAGGCAAGTTTCTTATGGAACTGGCTCAGAGAAATCCTGATATCAACTATGTAGGCGTTGAGCGTTACTCTACGGTGCTTTTGAAAGCCATTCAGAAGCAGGAGGTATTGCAGCTGCCGAACCTTTTCTTTCTCCGCGAAGATGCCGGGAAGCTGTCGGACATATTTGAGCAGGGAGCAGTTGACAAGATCTATCTTAATTTTTCCGATCCTTGGCCGAAAGACAGGCATATAAAGCGCCGCCTTACATCGCCTCGCTTTATGGCTGTGTATGATAGGATTTTAAGTCCAGATGGCCTCGTGGAATTTAAGACAGACAACCGTGAACTATTTGAATATTCTTTGCAGGCAATTCCACAAGCTGGTTGGATAGTGAAGTGGTATACGTTTGACCTGCACCACTCGGAATACGGCAGGGACAATGTGATGACCGAGTATGAGGCCAAATTCTCGGCTCAGGGGAAGCTCATATGTAAATTGACGGCATCCAGAAAAACACCCATGGAAAAATTTTAATTTTTCTGCATAAAATATGATAAATGTGGAAAAAATGGTGATAAGAATGTCGGCAAAAGATTCCATCGTCAAGAAGCTTCAACAGGCAACCTGTGACAGGATTGAGTTGAACAGGCAGGTTTTAAAGTGGCAAAAGGGGTTGAAGGAAATCGAAAAAGTGATAGACGGTACTACCCATAAAAAGAAATAGGACAAAAGCAGAAGGCAAAGGAGGAATCACAATGGCAGTTGTACTTACAACCAATAATTTCAAAGAAGAAGTATATGAGGCTGATATGCCAGTACTGGTAGATTTTTATGCTGATTGGTGCGGCCCATGCAAAGCGATGGGACCAGTAGTAGAGGAGCTGGCTTCTGAGTATGCTGGAAAAGTGAAAGTTGGGAAGGTAAATGTAGATGAGAACCAGGAACTGGCTATGAAATATGGCGTGATGTCCATTCCCACATTTCTTGTGCTGAAGGGCGAGGAAGTGGCGGCCAGGACAATGGGGATGCAGGATAAGGCAGCATTGGCTAAGGCTATGGACAGCGCGCTTTGACAAACCATGTGTAAAGGGGCTTCAGAGGGACTGCAGAATATCTTTAGGCATTGACTTAAAAACGGCCTTCAGATGCCTTGCAGCCTTTCTGAGGCGATAGTAAGAAAGGCAAAAAAGACAATAAAATGATGGAAAAATTTGTAGAAAGGACTTGACTTTTAGGAGGGCTTGTAATATAATGAAGAACGTGTCAAAGAGAAGACACAACTTAGACACAATTTAATATGAGACAAGCGCCTTTAGCTCAGTTGGTAGAGCAGTAGACTCTTAATCTATTTGTCCAGGGTTCGAGTCCCTGAAGGCGCAGTAAAGTACTGGTTTTGATGACGCAGAAGCATTGGGGCCGGTGCTTTTTTTCTGTCTGTAGAGCAGGAAAGTGATTTACATTCGATCATTAATCTTTTATAATAACCCATGAGGAGAAGACAGCATGGAAAAAGAGAAGTTTTTATATGAGAATGTATACGAGGATCTAAGAAGACAGATTTCCCAGGGGACTTTGAAGCCGGGAGCACGCATGAAGTCGGAAGGCGAATTGGTTCAGGAATACGGAGTAAGTGCGATTACGGTAAAAAAAGCGTTGAGCATGTTGGCGGAAGAAGGGATCATCAAAAGAATCCGCGGGAAGGGAAGCTTTGTGACGGCATCGCCCAAGGAATCAGGGGGATATCAGGATTCAGAAGCAGATAACACAGCAATAGAGGGAACCATAGGCGTGATATTTGAGCATATCAGTTCCAGTTTTGGGCTGGAGATGATGTACGCACTGGATCGCCAGGCGCAGAAGGCTGGATACCGCTTATTCCCTTGTTTTTCCTATGGAGAGCGGGAGCTTGAGACGGAGAAGATACGGTATCTGCGGAGCCTTGGGGTAAAGGGACTTTTGGTGATGCCGGTTCATGGGAAGCATTATAATACAGAGATTCTGAAACTGGTGATTGATGAGTTTCCAACAGTTCTGATTGATAAAGCCATGGAAGGGGTTCCACTGGACTCCGTGCGAAGCGCCGGGGAGCAGGGCACAAGGCAGCTGGTCGACTATCTATACAAAAAAGGAAAACGCAAGATTGCCCTGATTACTGTGGATGAACATGATACATCATCCCTTATTGAACGGAAACGAGGCTTCTATCAGGGCATGGAGGAACATGCGCTTCCCATACAAGAAGAATGCATCATGCCATATATGAATTATCTGGACTCCTTTACAGTATACGGCGATATCTACAGGAAACTGCTTCGCAAATATCTTAAAGATCATGGAAAACAGCTGGATGGCATTGTCTGTTCCGAATACGGTGTAGCGATGCAGGTGAATCTGATTCTGGAGGAAGAACATCTGAAGGGCTCTATAGAGGTATGTTGCATTGATGAAAATTATATCGGTCCGGGCCAATACCAGATGACCCATATCAAACAGGACGAAGAAAAGATCGCTGAGTGTGCCCTTAAGGTACTACTGAGGAAAATACAGGGAGAAAGCACGGAACAGAAAGACTATCTTGTTCCAGGCATCTTTGTTACGGGGAAACAATAGAATAGTAAGATCATTTACGATGGAAAGGTAAAATGCTATGCAAAAGATATTTGATTGCATGGCATTTTTATTGTTAAGTTGGAAATTTTGTCAAAGAAAGGAGAATAAGGTTGTAGAAGATATACAAAAAAATATATATTAGAGAAATAAATCTATAAAAATTATAATAATATATTTACAAAGTATAATTAATATGATAATATATTAAATGTAACTTGTGGGGATAGAAAAACCAGAATTTGCAGCAGCAAAAACAGAATCAATGAAGGAGGATTATGATGAGAAAGAGAAGATTATCAGCACTGATTTCGGCATTATGTCTGACAGCAACAGCAGTGACCGCTTGCGGCGGAGGAGGAAGCACAGCACAGGGAACCACCGCTGCTACAACAGCAGCGTCAGGAGAGACCGCTGCCCAGGAGACAGAAGCCTCTAAGGAAGAGACCGCTGCTCCGGAGGAGACCGAGGCGGCAGGCGGCAGCGTCAGGATTCTGATGAATGTCACTGGAGGAAAAGACGAGGAGGAGATGAAGCTTTTCGTTGAGGCCCTGGAGGCGGCAACGGGCCTTGGAATCGAGGTAGAAAAACCGGCTTCCGATTACTCCAAAGTTATGATGCAGAAATTAAGCGGAGGCGAGAAATATGACCTGATCTATCTGGGGGCCAGCGAGTACTCCAACTTAATTGATCAGGAAGCCCTGATGGATATCACAGATTATGTGAAGAATTCCCAGATCTTGTCTCAGAATATAGAGCAGAGCGAGTGGGATGACATCACAGTCGACGGAAAAATTTACGCAGGATTTAATAAGAAAGAAGTCCATCGCGTTGTGGCACTGAACAATGCGATGTTAAAAGCGGCAGGGATTGATTATCAGTCCATTGATCCTACACTGGACGGATATTATGAAGTCTTCTCAAAGTTAAAAGAGACCAATACCGAGACAGACTTCTATCCATTTGAAGTAATCATGAAGGATGCCTGGGATCTGCAGCCTTGGATGGCATCTGTGGGAGTAAAGACAGGTGTGGTTTTGGATGACAGCGGAAAGAAGTATGCTCCGGTTTCTACAGAGGCAGCGGCCCCGGTTTGGGAGTGGTTTAAGAAGCTGTATGACGACGGACTTATGGATCCGGGCTCTTTTGTAGATGCCACCTCTGACATGAGAAGCAAGATGGGCGCAGCCTCCAAAAAGTCTGGCTGCTGTGTAGACTGGGCCGCATGGGTAGGGCTTCACAATTCCAATGCACTGGCAGAGGGCGTATCGGAAGACGAATATCAGGTAGTCTCCCTTCCAGGCTGTAAGACACCGGACGGAAGCTATATGCTGGGTAAGGGCGGCGCAAGCCTTTTCGCAGTACCGGCAAACGCAGAGAATGTTGAGGGAGCTGTGAAGGTTCTGGAGTATTTTGCCACACAGGAAGGCGGAGAGCTGCTGTCCATCGGTGTGGAAGGACATGATTATACAAAAGAAGGAGAAACTTATACCCAGACAGAGATTGGCAAGACCCACGGCAACGACCACGGTGCGCCGGTGCCGATCTACAAAGATTTTAAGGCTCCCTTTGGCTACAATCCAGGAATGGAAGATGCCCTTCAATATGGCCAGTACGCGTCCATCGAAATGACAATTCCTAACGAAGCGGATTACAAAGAAATCGTTGGAAAATGGGGAATTCAGATGATCAAGGGAGAAGCTTCCATTGAAGACGGGCTTGCAGGCATGCGTAAAGAGTTGATGGAGCGCGGTGTGACAGAAGTGGAATAATATAATTGAGAATATATAGAAATGCTCATGTGCCGTGCTCCTTGCACGGCACTGATTGAATGGAACGTTAAGGAAAGAGATAAGGTATAGACAGGAGGTTGCTCATGTCAAAGAGAAAAGGGGACACACTCAGGAAAATAAAGCGTTATCGGGGAATCTATCTGATGCTTGCGCCGATCGCAGCCTATTTCCTTGTATTTTCCTATTATCCGTTGGTGCTGGGAATCGTCAACAGCTTTCATAAGGTAAAACTGCTGGGAGGCTCCCAGTTTGTGGGATTGGCCAATTATCAGGAGGTGGCAGGCAGCAGGCTGTATCAGCAGGCGTTAAGGAACAGCCTGTTTGTAGGGATCGGCACCTTCTTGCTTCAGTTTGTGTGGGGATTGTGTATTGCCGTATTTCTGGGTGAGGTGAAACGAAAGGCGTTTAAATCCTTGATTCAGACCGTTACCTATATTCCCTATCTGCTGTCATGGACCGTAGTGGGGGGGCTGTGGATTACGATCTTCTCTCCTACAGGTATGGTCAATGGTATTCTAAATCAGCTTGGGGTACAGGGCTCCACGGTTTTTATGGCGGAGCCGGCATTTGCAAGAACCATCATGATCTTTACCGGAGCCTGGAAAGGTGCAGGGTATTTTGCGGCTCTGTTCTTGGCAGCCATCGTAAGCCTGGACTATTCTTTGTATGAATCAGCGCGGATTGACGGGGCTTCCCGGTGGCAGCAGATCATAAAGATTACTTTGCCTCAGATCGTGCCTACGATGAAGATTGTCACAGTGCTAAGCGCCATGGGAGTGCTGAGGAATTTCGACCAGATCTTTGTTATGGGAAATCCATCTATCAACGACAAGGTTCAAAACCTGTTAGTATTGATCTACAATGATGGTATCCTGAAATTTAATGTAGGGACAGCCACCGCGGCTGCAACATTGGTTCTCATCGTTACCATGGTGATCTCATTTGTGGTGCGCAAGCTGCTTCGGTATGACGAAGCCTATGACGGACGTTAGGAGGAGGACAATGAAAAAGAAAAAACATTTGGCCAATGAGCTTAATATTCCCCAGAAGATTGTCATGTATCTGCTTTTGGTGTGCATTGTCCTGATCATGGCGGTGCCTATGTGGAATGTATTGGTGGTGGCGACTTCCTCCAGATTGTCGGCAAGCCAGAGTGGAATCAAGCTTTGGTGGGATTCCTTCAGCCTGGATGGGTTTGAATACGTATTTACAGTGACCAAGCTGCTGCGTCCGTTTCTCAACTCGTTTTTTGTAACCACGGTTGCCACGGTAATACAGGTAGTATTGTCCTCTTTTGCCGGATATGTCTTAATCCAGAAGGATCTGCCCTTTAAAGGCGCTATAACATCCTTTGTCATGCTGACCATGATGATTCCGGGAGACTTAACGCTGATCTCGGTTTACCAGCTGAACAAGCAGCTAAATCTTTTAAACAGCTATACCGGGTTGATTATGAACGGGCTGATCTCTGGATTCAGCATTCTTCTTATGAGAAACTTCTTTGAGACTGTGCCCTATTCCCTGGCGGAGGCGGCAAGGATCGACGGAGCTGGGGAGATTCATATTTTCCGTAAGATCTATCTTCCAGTATCCCTTCCAGGGCTGGCTACGGTATTTTTTATGGAATATGTGGCAAAATGGAATTCCATTATGCTTCCGGCCACTTTGGTGACGGAGCAGAAGCTTTATACGCTGCCGTTGATGCTGAAAGCAATGATCCTGACCGATGCATCTACCTCAGGAACGTCCTTTGCACCAGATAATGCGGTTATGGCGGCAATCATTATTTCTACGGTTCCTTTGCTTTTAATCTATATTTTTGCACAGCAGTACTTGTTGGAAGGAATGAACCTTGGAGCTGAGAAAGGATAGGCACAGATGGACAAAAAGGAAATCCGGTTTGAGCGGTTTGTAAAAAAGGAAGAGGAAGGAACCTATTTCCCCATTGAATTTCAGGTTCCGGATCATGTGGAAACATTGGAGTTGTCCTATGCATATACCAGGTTTGAGCAGAAAGAGAAGGAGTGTGGGGAGACAGTAAAAAGGGAGATCAATATTGTGGATCTGGCAGTCTGCGGTGCGGGGGGATGTTACATCGGTTCTTCTGGCTCAGACCGAAACCATATATCCATAGGCCCTTATGGAAGTTCCCAGGGCTTTGCCCCTTCTCCCATTGAGCCTGGGACGTGGAGCGTTATCCTTGGGGCATACAAGATTGCAGAAGAAGGGTGCCGGGTAGAGTACCAGGTGGTTTTCCATGAGAAGAAGCGCAAATTGTACAAGGGGGATACCCATCTTCACACCATTGGTTCCGACGGAAACTGTAGTCTTGAAGAACTGGAATTGATTGCCAGGAAAGAGGATTTGGATTATCTTGTGATTACAGATCACAATAATTATGCCCAGAATCAGCAGCTTCCCTGTATAGAGGGCCTGACTATGATTCCAGGGTGTGAGTGGACCCACTATAAGGGGCATGCGGGGATGCTGGGAGTAAAACGGCCATTTGAGAATCCGTTCTGTGTCAATACCAGAGCCCAGATGGAAGAGAAGATCGAGGGGGCCAGAAAGCGGGGAGCAAAAGTGGTGCTGAACCATCCGTTCTGCCCTAACTGCGGCTGGAGATGGGGCATGGAGGAGACGGAGTATGATCTGATTGAGGTTTGGAATGGGGCAACTCCTCCGGTAATCAACCGGAAATGCCTGGACTGGTGGGATGACAAGCTGAAGGAGGGGAAGCGGATTCCCATCATCGGAGGAAGTGATTTCCACAGACTGGGATATGGGCGGATGCCGGCTTCTCCCTGTACATGCCTGTATGCCTGGTCCCGGACAGAAGCGGATCTGATGGAGGCAATGGCGGCAGGACATGGGTTTGTGGTGTACGGGCCGGAAGGCCCCATGGCTTATGGGGAGGCTGGCGGCAAGATTTTTGGAGATGTGATCTCTCCTGAGGAAGAGATGGAATTTCGCTTTTGGAATGTGCGGGAAGGGGATCAGATTTTCTTGATATCCGATAAAGGCAGCGAGTGTTTTGCCATCGGAAAAGATGTGACAGAATTCCGGTGCAGCCGCAAGGGGGAAGGGCTCAAGTATATGAGGGTCCAGATAACGAGAGCCATGGTTCCCACCGGTGAGATGCCGGCACTACTTTCAAATCCATTTTATATACACCGATAACAGGGGGAAGACAACGTGATAAAAAAGGTTATTCTGGTTTTTAAAACCCACTTTGACA
Organism: uncultured Hungatella sp.; assembly: GCA_947425205.1. Lineage (GTDB taxonomy): Bacteria > Bacillota > Clostridia > Lachnospirales > Lachnospiraceae > UBA3402. The sequence continues at coordinate 67,730 of CANDZL010000002.1, forward strand.
TCGGGTTCACGGACCTTTCTAAAAATGTGATCGACAATTATTCTACTGGCATGCTGGATCAGGTGTTGGAGACCTGTGAAGGCACGGCGGATATGGGGCCTCGCAGATATATATGGACCATGCCTTCCTGGCCGCTTAAGCAGATGCTGGTACACTGCAGTGAAGAACGGAAAGTACGGCTGGAGAAACTGATTGAAAGCGGGCAGATCGTCTGGCATGCTCTCCCGTATACCTCCCATTTTGACTTCTGCGGACGGGATGAGTACCGGTATGGATTTTCGTATGCCAGAGAACTGTCCGATACATACGGAAAGCCCTTCCCCATCAGCGCAAAAATGACAGATGTGCCAGGGCACGGAAGAGGGATTGTGCCGCTTCTGGCGGAGCAGGGGGTTAAATTTCTGCACTTGGGATGCAATGAATTCATCCGGCCGCCTAAGGTGCCGGGGCTGTTCTTCTGGGAGGGGCCGGATGGTAGCCGGGTGCTGACCATGTACAATAAGGGATATGGCTCTCAGGAAACTGCCCCGGAAGACTGGCCCTATTCTGTGTGGATGGCTCTGATGCATACCCACGATAACTGCGGTCCTCAGTCGGCCAATGCCATAAGAGAAATGGCCGCCCGGATTCAGGCGCGGTATCCTGAGGCAGAGGTTGTGTGTGGAACCATGGATGATTTCTACCGTGAGTTGGAGAAAGAAGATCTTTCGGCAGTGCCTGTAATCCGGAAGGATCTGGCAGATACCTGGATACATGGCGTAGGAACTTATCCTGGAGAAGTAAAGAAGATTCGGACGGTGAGAAGAAGGCTGAAACAACTGAAAAAAAGGTTTGAGCAGGAAGAGGGCCGGATGACTGAGGCGGACAGAGAAAGGGCCAAAGCATTGATGGATGAATGCCAGGATCAGATGATGATCTTTGGGGAGCATACCTGGGGAATCGATGTGAAGACCTGGCTGAAGGCTCCGCGGGTGTATCAGGAGCCGCTCTTTCAGGCAGAAAGGGAGAAGCCGGATTATAGAAAGCTGGAAGAATCCTGGCAGGAACAGTCTGATCGTGCCGGGAGAGCCTGGAAGGCCTGTCGGGAACTGGAAGAAATGCTGCCTTTGGCGGGAAACTTAAGCCAGTGCCAGGAGGAAGTGCCGGAGCAATTAACGCAACAGGAAAATGGCGTTATAGAGAATGCCTATTACCGGATTGTGCTGGATGAGCAAGCCGGCCATATTGGGGAGATCTATAACAAGGCCGCCGGCCAGACGATACTCAAAGGAAGAAAAGGCCGTCCGGCTGTTACTTATCGATACGACAGATACGGTACAAAAGATTTGACAAAATATTTAAGAAAGGCTGCGCGCCGCTATTTTGATTGGGGGATTCTGGACAACGGAAAAGACTCCTATCCGGAATGCGCCCATATCACCAGTTATCCCAAACTGCAGCGGTACGAGTTGAAGGGGAAATGGCTGAATCTGTATTTCCATAATGAGAGGGATGAAGAGACTTTTGGAAATGCAGAGACGGTTATCTTAAGCCTGGGATTTGCCAGGGAACAGGTGGAGATTTCTCTTGCCTTAAAAGGAAAAAAGGCTTCTCCTTATACAGAAAGCGGCTCTCTGGTTCTGGAACTGCCCATGAAAGATCCAAGATACGGAGTCAACAAAAACGGATACGTGCTGAATCCGGAGACGGACATAGTGGACTGGGGGAATCATGCCTTATACTGTCTGGAACATTTTGTGACAGCAGAGGAGGGGGAACAAGCCCTTTGCGTGGCAGCCTTAGATACGCCTTTGCTGGGAATCGGAGAAACCGGGATATACAAGTTCCGGAAGAAATACAAGAAGAAGTCTCCGTCATTGTACTTCAATCTTTTCAACAACATGTGGGGAACCAATTTCCCACAGTGGATCGAAGGAGACGTTTCCTACCGTTTTGTCCTGTTGGGCACAGGAAGAAAGCCGGATAAAGAACTTGGGAAGATGGTGGAAGAGAAGGCGTGGGAAGCAGAGATGTCTGCATTCATCACCGAAATATGAAACCAGATAAGGACAAAACTCAAAAATATATTCAACTTTACTTGCCGAAAGAAGACATCTTTACCAAAATAGCTTTTTCGGGATGCCCACAGGGATAACGAGCATCGGATTGTACCAGCCGCAATCCGAATTGTAAAGTCTTTTAAGAAAGAGATAGAAGGATGCTCCTTGAAATGTTATAATGCTTGTGTTGTCTAACCTACACCCGGCAACGGGAGGAGGTGCTTACATGGAGTTATTCTTCACATTTCTTGTGACTGTCGCAGCAGGTGTGGTTTGCCACCTCATCAGCAAATGGCTAGACAGGCACGACAAAGGCAACAACTAGTCTAGTGGGTGCTTTGCCACTGTAAAAAGAAAAGAAGAATCCCTCGACTGTACGCCATTACGGTCGGGGGATTCGTTCTTTGCCTACATGGATTTCTCCACATTTCTTTGCCTAACGGCATTATAGCATATGCAGATTTTAATTGCAAGATACATTTCTTTTTCACAGAACAAAAATTTTATCCTTATCTGGTATCAATCAAGGATATGCGTTTGGGAAGACATTTCAAACAGGTTAGCCAGTTAAGCGGCTTTACCCATCATGGGCCTTAAGCTGCTGTCTCCGGTATTCTTTTGGACTCATACCTTTCCACTTTTTAAAGGACTGTGCAAAGTAGGAATGTGAGGAGAAGCCTACGGAAGCAGCCACCTCAGAGATGGAGTGATTGGTGCTCTTTAACAGTTCGCAGCTTACGTCCAGCCGTTTGTTTATCAGATACTGGATCGGAGACTGTCCTGTAAACCTGATAAATGCGTGAACCAGGTAAAACTTATTCATATGGGAGTGGGATGCCAGAAATTCAAGGGACAGATCTTCGCTGTAATGGGAGTCAATATAGCGTTTTATCTGGCTGCATTCCTTGGTGGTAGCAATTGTGCTGACAGGAGTGGGAATCAGCTTCTGCCAGCGTATAATGTGAATCAAAAGCATCTCTAACAGGTTATGGCATACCAGTTCATAGCCGTATTGTTCTCTGTGGACTTCCTCCAGAAGCAGGTTAATGATGGTCAGAATCTCTTTCTGATCCTGATAATTGTGCCGGGAATGAGAGATGGAGTAATCCACGTCCAGAAAACTGACCCCGTCAATTCCAAGTACAATATATTCCAGAGGATTGGTCTCCAAGGACTGTTCTGTGCTGGCCGGCGACATCCCGGATTTTATCTACTGTCCCAGCAACAATGCTTCCGGATTGGCTCAGCGGTTGATCAAGGATCAGGCATTGACGGATCTGACCGATCTGTTTGAGGACGGGCTGAAGGATCGGATTCTGGACGGGTTTTTAGAAACGTCTCTGTCACAGTCGTACGGGGACGGAAAAATTTATCTGGCGCCTCTTTACTATACGGCATGGAGCGGGGGCGATTACTGGAAAGATGAGGCAGTTGTGACCGGAGTCCGCCGTTTTGTGGATCAGGGAGGAGGCTTCATTGGGGTAGGGGAGCCGACGGCCTGCCAATTTCAGGGGAATTATTTCCAATTAAGCGATGTGCTGGGTGTGGAGCGGGAAAACGGATTTTCACTGAGCATGGATAAATACAATGAGTTAAGCCCGGATGCCAGCCGGCATTTTATTCTTCAGGATTTAAAAGGAGACATGGATTTTGGCGAGGGGAAAAGCCGAATCTACGCTGTGGGGGACGACTATGAGATCCTGAATCAGGACGGGGAATACAGCCGGATGGTTGTAAACCAGTATGGAAAGGGGAAAAGCGTCTATTTTGCGGGCCTTCCGTATTCTCCCCAGAACTGCCGTATCCTGCAGAGGGCCATCTACTATGCGGCAGGCAGGGAGGAGGAGTTATACCGGTATTATGTGACAGATGTGGATACAGAGATAGCGGCATATCCGGAAAGCCAATGCCTGGCTGTGATCAACAATGCCTGGGAATCCCGGAATACGGATGTCTATGTGGATGGAAAACGATATTGCCAGCTTGTTCTTGAGGCTGGGGAGATGAGACTGATTGCGTGGAGAGAGGAGAAGAGAGAATGAAGATATTTGCCCATCATGCCCATGTATTTCCAAAGACGGTTCGGGAGGATGGAACTGTCTGTGCCCTTCTGAAGCTGATGGATACCTGTGGGATCGACCGGGCGGTGGCATTTGCGCCCTTTTACGAATACTTTGAGGCAGAAGATGTGAATGCCAACCAGTGGCTTGCCCGGGAAATCCGCGGAAATGACCGCCTGGATGGATTTGGCGTGATTGATTTCAGGAGGGATGACCTGGAGGGACAGACAGAAGAGATCTTTGCTCTGGGGCTTAAGGGGATCAAGATTCACCCGGCGTTTCAGAGGATCAAGATTGATGAGGAAAAGGCATTTCGCGTGTACCAGAAGGCAGAGCAACTGGGCCTTGTGGTCACGTTTCACACGGGAATTCACTGGTACCGGATTGCCCACTACCAGATGCTTTTATTCGACGAGGTGGCCTGGCATTTCCCGAAACTGCAGTTTACGTTGGAGCATGTGGGAGGCTATGCGTTTTTTAAGGATGCCGTGGCGGTCCTTACCAATAACCGGGAGAATGTGTACGCAGGGCTTACCAGTGTGTTTGATGCGGATATGAACCGTTTTTGGTATCTGGGGGAGGAACATGTAAAGGAATTGATCTGGCAAATTGGCGCGGGGCGCTGCATTTTCGGCCTGGATTTCCCTTATAACCAGGAGGTAAAGGTGCAGGAAGCCATGGAAAGCATAAGACATCTTCCCATAACGGAAAAAGAACGGGAAGGGATATTGGGAGAGAATCTGAAGAGGTTGTTGGGATAGAAAGAAACAACATTTAGAAAATAATTGAATTTTTCAAGAAGATATGCTATAGTAATTCAAAATTAAATATTGCAGCAATAAGGTGTCAGAACAATCACTATGGAGTGAGATTCTGATGAAAAGGGAAACAGGTGCAATTCCTGTACGAACTCGTCACCGTAATTAGGGAGCAGAGGCCAATATATCACTGGGAGACTGGGAAGATGGCGGATGCGAGGATCTTTAAGCCGGGAGACCTGCCTTATTGTCGTACGGAAACGATTGTTTCAGGCCACGAGTAATTGGTTGTACGTTCTAACACATAAAATGCTGCCTCGAAAGAGAATAGTTTTTTATTGACGTTGCGTAAACCCTTTGCCGTTTAGGAAAGGGTTTTTCTTTTTGTATAGTTATTCACGGCTGTATCAGTGGGATTCCGGACACGGCTATATTTAATGATAAATCATGATCTAACAAAAGAAAGCGGCATGAAACAGGCTGGATTGTTAGGAAGGAAGGAAAATCATGGGAAGACAATTAAAGAAAGCGCTGGCAGTTCTTATGAGTATCTGCTGTCTGTGGGGCTGCAACAATGGAGCAGCCAGGCCGGCATCATCCGATGAGATAACGCAGCAAGAAACACAGCCAGAGGCGGCGCAGGAGGAGGCATCAAAAGGCACAGAGGCGGAAACTACAGAAGCGCAGAAGAAAGAGAATGAAAAGACGGCGATTTTGGTAGTTAGTTTTGGAACAAGCTATAACGACAACCGGGATATCACGATCGGAGCCATTGAAGAGGCGGTTGCAGATGCATTTTCTGATTATCAGGTGCGCAGGGCGTTTACCAGTCAGATTATCATTGAAAAACTGAAAGAAAGGGATCATCTGGAGATTGACAATGTGACTGAGGCCTTAGACCGGGCGGTGGAAGACGGCATAAAAGAGTTGATCGTACAACCGACCCACCTGATGGACGGCTACGAGTATAACGATATCCTGGATGAGATATCTGGCTATGTAGACAAGTTTGATAAGATTGTCATAGGAAAACCGCTGCTTTCAGGCGATCAGGATTTTGAAGCTGTGGCTGAAGCTATTACGGACAGGACTGCTTCCTATGATGATGGAAAGACAGCTATCTGCTTTATGGGACACGGGACAGAGGCAGACTCCAACGGAATCTATAAGACCATGCAGAAGGCTCTGACGGACAAGGGATTTGAAAATTACTATATTGGCACAGTGGAGGCAGAACCAGAATTGAAGGATGTCATGGAGGCCTTTAAGGCAAAGGGAAGGTATGAAAGAGTCATCCTGCAGCCCCTTATGGTTGTGGCAGGAGACCATGCCAACAATGATATGGCCGGTGATGAAGCAGATTCCTGGAAAACCATTCTGGAAGGTGAAGGCTATCAGGTGGAATGTATTCTGGAAGGGTTGGGACAGATTCCTGCCATCAGAGATATCTATGTGGAGCATCTGAAGACCGCTATGGAGGAAGGTATCGCTTTTACAGGAGAGGAGAAATCCGACAAATTCGCTAGGGAATTGGAGAATGGCTCCTATATGATTCAGGTGGAATCAAGTTCTTCCATGTTCCGTGTGGTAAAGGCAGAATTGACTGTGACAGACAGTGGAATGGTTGCGGACATTACTCTTGGAGGCACCGGTTATGAGAAGTTATATATGGGAACCGCGAAGGAGGCCAAAGCAGCAGAGGATAGCCTCTGCATTCCGTATGTGGAAGATGGGAAAGGCGCATATACCTATACGATTCCGGTAAAGGCGCTGGATGAACCCATTGACTGTGCCGCGTTCAGCAAGAAAAAGGAAACATGGTATGACCGCCAACTGTTCTTCTCTTCTGGCTCTGCTGTGTCAGTCGGGGAAGAGACCGGGGAAAACCCTGTAGCGCAGAGCGGGGAGACCATTGAAAATCCTGGGAAGCAAACAGTTGCAGGAGACGGCGTATACAGTGTGGAAATTACCTTCTCCGGAGGAAGCGGGAAAGCGAAAGTGCTCTCTCCTGTAAAGGTTACAAAAAAGGGGGATTCCACTGTGGCAAACATACAGTGGAACAGCCCCAACTATGATTATATGCTTGTAGAGGGGCAGAAATACCTTCCTGTCAACATGGAAGGAAACTCTGTGTTTGAGATTCCGGTTGCAGAGTTTGATAAGGAATTAACGGTTATTGGGGATACGGTAGCCATGAGCACTCCCCATGAGGTGGAATATACGCTTGTCTTTCATTCGGATACGATGAAGCCGGAAGAGTAAATGGCTGGCATGCCGTACGGACAGAGTATGGTTTTTATAGATTTGCAGGATGGGAAGGGAGTCTAGGCAGGAATGAGGAAACAACCAGGACTGTGGATGGAGATTTTTCTACTGGCTGGAATGTTGGTGTTGGGAGTGAGTGGCTGCAGCCCACCTTCTTTTGGTCTTGCTACGGCTGGTGAAAAGGCTGTGGTGGAAGAAACGGTAAACAAGGAAGCAGAAACGGAAGAAAACGTAAGCCGCGTAATAGAAGAAGCAGATTTTGCAAATCTGGTGACAGAAACAAAAGAAATCAAAGAAGAAGAGGAGCCGAAAAGGCAGGATACAACGGTAACATTGCAATACCAACACTCCATGGAACTTCAATATGCCCAGGGCTTTTCGGTTGATTATTATGAAGGCGGGTATACGGTATTGACCACCTTTATGGATGGCCGCCGTTTTCTGGTCGTACCAGAAGGAATGCCGGTGCCAGATGAAATCCCTGCAAGAGATGGAAAACCTGCTTCAGCAGAAGTGCCGGATATAATCCTTTACCGCCCAGTCAGCAATCTTTATCTGGTGGCCTCTTCTGCTATGGATATGTTCTCCAAACTGGACAGCCTGGATGCCATATCTCTTTCCGGGCAGAAAGAGAGCGGGTGGTATATAGAAGAAGCCAGGAAGGCTATGGCAGACGGCAGGATTCTCTATGCCGGAAAATACAATCAACCGGATTACGAGTTGATCTTATCAAAAGACTGCACCTTGGCCATTGAAAACCGGATGATCACTCATGCGCCGGAGGTTGTAGAGAAGCTAGAATCCTTTCATATTCCCGTTATGGTCGAGTATTCCAGCTATGAGTCCCATCCCCTAGGCAGAGTGGAATGGATTAAATTTTTTGGCGCGCTCTTGGGAAAAGAGGAGGCAGCAAAGCATGCGTTTGAACAACAGGCCAATATCCTGCAGAAAGTATCCGCTGATGAAAGGACAAACAAGACGGTTGCATTTTTCTTTGTCACCTCCAATAACCTGATTCAGGTGCGTCAAAGCTTTGACTATGTCCCCAAAATGATTGAGCTTGCAGGCGGAAAATACATCTTTGAAGACTTAGGCGATCCAGAGTCCGGACGCTCTACCCTGAATATGCAGGTGGAAGAATTCTATCATGGCGCTAAGGATGCAGATTTTCTCATATACAACAGTTCCATCGACGGAGGCTGTTCCACTCTGGGGGAGCTTCTTGAAAAGTGCGGATCTTTGGCGGATTTCAAAGCCGTACAGCAGGGAAATGTTTGGTGTACCACCAATGACATGTATCAGCAGTCCATGTCCATCGGTTACCTGATTGAAGATATCCATACTATGCTTACAGGGAATGAGGAAAAGGAGATGAGGTATCTTTTTAAGCTGAGATAGAAACCGGCTGCCGGTTCCGGTAACATGCAGAGGCAGGAAGGAGAAGAACCATGTGGCAAAGGGATAATCGTCTGGATATCCATGATCAGTCAGAGAACATTCGAATATACAGAAACGTAAGATCCACTGCCGCATTCCTTTTTCTGGGAGCGGGAGCACTCCTCTTTTTTGTCCTCAATATCTGTATTGGCAGTGTGGATATCTCTCTGGGAGAGATCGGAAGGAGTATAGCCGGGCAGCCTATCAGCCAGACAGCGGAGCGGATCCTGTGGGATATCCGTCTTCCCAGAACCGTTGCGGCCCTGGTCTTAGGTGGCAGCCTTGCCTTGGCCGGTTATCTTCTACAGATGTTTTTCCACAATCCCATTGCAGGGCCATTTGTCTTGGGGATCTCCTCCGGAGCCAAGATGATCGTGGCCCTTGTCATGGTTTTTTTCATGGGAAGGGGGATCCCGGTTCGTTCTGCAACACTGGTGGGAGCAGCGTTTCTTGGGGCAATGACCTCTATGGGAGTGGTGCTGGCTTTATCATCCAAGGTGAGAGGAATGTCCATGCTGGTGGTCAGCGGAGTCATGATTGGATACATCTGTTCAGCGGTCACGGAACTGGTGATCACATTTGCTGATGATGCCGAGATTGTAAATCTTCACAACTGGTCCAGGGGAAGCTTCTCTGGTACAGCATGGGATGATGTGGCGTTGATGTCTGCGGTAGTTACAGTCACAAGCGCAGTTGTTTTTCTGCTGTCCAAGCCCCTTGACGCATACCGGTTGGGTGAGTCTTATGCCCGGAATATGGGAGTGGATATCTTAAGGCTGCGGGTTCTTTTGGTGGTATTATCAAGCATTCTGTCCGCCTGTGTGGTGGCATTTGCAGGTCCAGTTTCCTTTGTGGGGATTGCAGTGCCTCATCTGGTGAAAATGATGTTTGGGAATACAAAGCCAATTCTAATGATACCATCTTGCTTCCTGGGAGGCAGTATTTTCTGTCTGTTTTGTGATTTGCTTTCCAGAAATCTATTTGCTCCTACGGAGATCAGTATCAGCACTATGACAGCGGTCTTCGGTGCCCCCATTGTGTTGTGGGTGATGGCAGGGCGAAGGAAAGGATGACGGATGGGTTACTACATAAAGACAGAATGCATGAGCGTAGGTTATGATGGGCATCCAGTAGTGAAGGATATCTGTATCTGCCTGAAGAAAGGGGAAATCCTTACTCTGATAGGGCCCAATGGTGCAGGGAAATCCACGGTTCTCAAAAGCATCGCCAGACAACTTGCACTTATAAGCGGTGTTGTATATCTGGATGAAAAGGATATGATGGCCCTTTCTGGGCAGGCATTATCCAGAAAGATGGCAGTAGTCTTTACTGACAGGCTAAAATCAGAGATGATGACCTGTGAAGATGTGGCGGCTACTGGCCGTTATCCCTATACCGGGCGGTTTGGAATACTGTCAGAGGCCGACTACAAGGTAGTTAGAGAGGCCATGGAGCTGGTTCATGTTACAGAGATCAGGAATCAGGATTTTAACCGGATCAGTGACGGCCAGAGGCAGCGTGTATTGCTGGCCAGAGCCATATGCCAGGAGCCAGATATTATTATTCTGGATGAGCCAACCTCTTACCTGGATGTGAGATATAAATTGGAATTTCTTGCGGTTTTGCAGGAATTACGCCGAAAAAAAGGCCTTACAGTGATCATGTCCCTCCACGAGTTGGAATTGGCTGCAAAAGTTTCAGACAAAATCCTTTGCGTCGGCCAGGAACATCTGGAGCGATTTGGGACACCGGAAGAGATCCTTACGTCAGGGTATATCACAAAACTGTTTGGGATTTCCACAGGAAGGTTTGAAGAAAGTACCCAAAGTATGGAACTTCCGGCGCCGGAAGGGGAGGCGGAATTATTTGTCATAGCCGGAGCAGGCACCGGAGGGGGAGTATACCGCAGCCTGCAGAGAAAAGGCCTGGCTTTTGCAACCGGGATTTTATTCCCCAATGACCTGGATTATCCGGCTGCAAAAGCGCTGGCGACGGCAGTTCTGGAAGGGGAATGCTTCGAGCCGGTTCCGGAAGAGACGCTTACACAGGCGAAACGAGCCATAGACCGGTGCAAAAATGTGATTTGCTGCCGAAATCATTTTGGAAGCCTGGAGACGGCCAACAAGGAACTGTATGCCTATGCGAAGCAGAAGGGCAAACTGGCTGAGGCAACATCTTAGTTTCAGAATGAAAGAAAAAGGATGGATATCAATTGGCAAAAGTAATTATGATTCAGGGGACCATGTCCAATGTAGGGAAAAGCGTTCTGGCAGCCGGACTGTGCAGGATAATGAAGCAGGACGGCTACCGGGTTGCCCCCTTTAAAGCCCAGAATATGGCTCTCAATTCATTTATCACAGAGGAAGGGCTTGAGATGGGAAGGGCACAGGTGATGCAGGCGGAGGCTGCGGGAATCAAGCCTATGGTGTGTATGAACCCTGTCCTCTTAAAGCCCTCCAGCCACACCGGATCCCAGGTCATTGTAAATGGGGAGGTGGTGGGCAACCTAAGCGCCCGCGATTATTTTCCATACAGAGAACGACTGATCCCTGAGATAAAAAACGCGTTCCGAAGGCTGGAACACTATGGAGATATCATCGTCATAGAAGGCGCCGGCAGCCCGGCGGAACTCAATTTAAGGGAACATGACATTGTCAACATGGGACTGGCCCAGATGGTCAATGCGCCGGTGCTTCTGGTAGGAGACATCGACCGGGGCGGTGTGTTTGCCCAGCTTCTCGGTACCTTGATGCTTCTTACAGAGGAAGAGAAAAGGCGTGTAAAAGGATTGATCGTCAATAAGTTCCGGGGCGATCAAACCCTATTTGATCCTGGAATCCGAATGCTGGAGGAGTGGGGAAATGTGCCGGTTCTTGGGGTAGTTCCCTATATGGAACTGGACTTAGAGGATGAGGATAGTTTGACAGACCGCTTTGCCAGACGTGAGAGAGGGCTGATTGATATCGGCGTGATCCGTTATCCAAGGATCTCCAACTTTACAGATTTTCATGTGTTTGAGCAGAATCCCCAGGTATCGGTTCGGTACATTACCTCTGTATCCCAGCTGCAGAATCCGGACATTCTTTTTCTGCCAGGAAGCAAAAACACCATGGGAGATTTGAAATGGATGCGCCAGAACGGCCTGGAGGCAGCTGTCAAAAAATTAGCGGAACGGATTCCGGTGTGGGGTATCTGCGGCGGTTACCAGATGATGGGGCAGATGATTACAGATCCCGTCGGAGTCGAGGAAGGCGGAAGCCTTCGGGGTATGGAGATGTTGCCTACGGTGACACATTTAAGGAAACATAAAATACGCCGTCAGGTGGAAGGGAAGATTCCCAAGCTGAAGGGAATCGCTTCCGTGCTTTCAGGCCTGGAATACCAGGGATACGAGATTCATATGGGTGCTACCTTTTTGACAGGGGAGGCCGATCTGTATGCCAACATGCAAAATTCCGATCTTCCTCCGATTCTGTGTGGAGAACAGCCTAATGTATATGGAACCTACATCCACGGAATATTTGACAGGGGAGATGTGGGAGCAGCACTGCTCAACCAGTTGGCAGAGGAAAAGGGAATACAGCTGGAGAGCAGCGCGATGGAAGATTATCAGACCTGGAAAGAAAAACAGTATGATAAGCTGGCAGACACGCTGCGGCAGCATTTGAATATGGAGGAGATCTATGGGATGCTTTCAGAAGCCTGTGTGGAAGGATAAAACCTGGGAAGATTTAAGAAATTTGACGCTCTATCCTCCTTCCCAGACCATCTTCAGGCAGGCATTGGATCAATGGGACAGCATTGCTAAACCTTTGGATGGGATGGGACGCTTCGAACCCTGGATCGCACAGATAGGTGCCATCCAGAGAACGGCCAGGATCCATCTGTCGAAAAAGGCGGTGGTCATCCTGTGTGCAGACAATGGAATTGTGGAGGAGGGAATCAGCCAGTCTGGCCAGGAGGTTACCCTGGCTGTCATGAACAGGATGGCCAGGGGGCAGTCTTCTGTGGGGAAGATGGCCAGGGCAGCCGGCATCGATACCGTTCCGGTGGATATAGGAGTCAATTGCAGGGAGGCGGTCAGGGGAGTGGTACAGAGAAAGATCCGCCAGGGAACCCGCAACTTTAAGTGGGAGCCGGCTATGACAGAAGAGGAAGCCGCTGCCGCTGTTTTTACAGGAATTGAACTGGTATCATCCTTAAAGGAAGCGGGATATACAATTCTTGGAACAGGGGAAATGGGAATCGGCAATACGACCACAAGCAGTGCTGTGACAGCCGCCCTCCTGGGATGTGATGCAGCGGATGTCACAGGGCGGGGAGCCGGACTCAGCGATGAGAAGCTGCTTCACAAACAGCAAGTCATCCGGGAGGCTATAGAAAAGTATGAGCTGAGCCACAGGGACGCATTTCAGATTCTCAGGACAGTGGGAGGTCTGGATATAGCAGGCCTTGCCGGAATTTGCATTGGAGGAGCCCTGTACCATGTACCGATTGTCCTGGATGGAGTGATCACTCTGGCAGCGGCTCTGGTGGCAGAGCGGATGGTTCCAGGAGTTACACCCTATCTGATCCCCTCCCATCAAGGCCGGGAGCCAGGAGCCAGAAAACTTTTAACCGCCCTGGAGCTTACACCGGTGATCCATGGAGACCTGGCTTTGGGGGAGGGAACCGGAGCCGCCATGATGATGGCCCTGTTGGATATGGCCCTGGCCGTCTATGGAGACGGAACCACGTTTTCGGATATGGAAATGGAACCCTACAAGAGATTGTAGGCAAGGCTGGTGGCGAATTCATCGATGAAGATGATTCTGGAAGGAGACAGCAGATGATGGTGTTGGTAATCGGCGGAAGTGGAAGTGGAAAATCGGCATATGCAGAAGCGTGTATGGAGACCCTTTCCAAAGGAAAAAGGAAGTACTATCTGGCAGCCATGAAAGTCTATGACAAGGAGGGTGAGAAAAAGGTTGCCAGACACAGGCAGCTTCGGAAAGGGAAGGGATTTGTAACCATCGAACAGAAGACCGATATCGAAAGAGCACTTGAGAAGATGGAGGACGGGGAGAAGACAGCGTTGCTGGAGTGTGTGTTGAATCTTACTGCCAACGAGATGTTTTCAGAAAACGGGATACAGTCAGAAGCGTCTGTGGCGGAGAAAGTTGTAGACGGGATTCTGGCCCTTAGGATGGGACTGACCCATCTGGTGGTGGTAAGTGGAAATGTGTTTGAGGACGGAACCAGATATGATGAGACGACGATGGCTTATATACGGGCAGTGGGAAAGATTCATGGAAGTCTGGCAGAACGGGCAGAGAAAGTGGTGGAAGTGGTGGCTGGGATTCCGGTGATTGTGAAGGGAAGCTGATATGCATATTTTAAAGGCAATGGTGATCGCATGTTCTATCTATTCTAAGATTCCGGTTCCCCAGTTTTCGTGGGAAGAGGAAGATATGAGGTATATGCTGTGTTTTTTTCCGTGGGTGGGGGCTGTTATAGGAGCCGGTCTTTTTCTGTGGAACCGGGTATGTGCTTGGGGTCAGACAGGAAATTTGTGCAGGAGCCTGGGGATGGCAGTGATTCCTCTGCTCATAACAGGGGGATTCCATGTGGACGGATTTATGGACACGATGGACGCATTTCATTCATACCAGACAAAAGAGAAGAAGCTGGAGATTTTGAAGGATCCTCATATCGGAGCATTTGCAGTAATCATGTTGGGGGTATATGGAATGATCTACCTGGCAGCGGTCTCGGAGATTCAGGACAGGAGGTGTCTGGGAGTGCTGTACGGTGGATTTTTTCTGGCAAGATGCCTAAGTGGGATCGGAGTGGTATGCTTTCCATCGGCGAAAAAGGCTGGGATGTTGTATGCTTTCGCAGATGGGGCGCAGAAGCAGAGGGTGAATGGATGGTTGAAAGTTCAGGCAGCGTTTGGAGCCTGCTGGATGGTGATGGCAGACAGGTGGTCAGCCTTGGCTGGGATCGTTGTAGCTTTAGTGGTATTTTGGAGATACCATCGAAGGTGCATGAAGGAATTGGGAGGAATTACGGGGGATACAGCTGGCTGGTTCGTGGTAAGGTGTGAGGTGTGGATGGCTGTGGCTGTGGCGGTTATGAGTTGGATGTACTAGACATGGAGGAGAAATGAGACTGATCATCGGAGGATATGCACAAGGGAAATTAGCGTATGTGATCCGAACCTATGGTTTGGATATGGAGGCAGTCCTGGATGGCACTCTGCCGGAAAAGACAGAGGAGACTTTGGTAGTGAACCACCTGCATACATGGGTGAAACGGAGGATTGCAGACGGAGGAAACCCGGAGGAAGAGATTAAAAGGATATTGGAGGACTGTCCCAGATGTATCGTAATCAGTGATGAGGTCGGCAGCGGAATCGTCCCTTTGGAAGCAGAGGAGAGGGCGTACCGGGAGCGAATGGGAAGAATCCTTGTGAGAATAGCAAAGCAGGCGGAAAGCGTGGAGCGGGTGTTCTGTGGAATAGGGCAGAGAATTAAGTAAGAAGGTTACAGGGGGGAACCGAAAGATGAAATACCATACAGCTGCATTCATGGGAGGATTTCTGCTGGATATGGCGTTGGGAGATCCCTGCACGCTTCCTCATCCTGTCAGGCTTATGGGCAGGATGATCACAAGGATGGAAAGGTGGCTTTTAAGAGGGAGAGAGCAAAGCGATAGGGAGAAACTCTGTCTGGGAGTGTATCTGGTGGTGTTTATGCTTTTGGGTACGCTGATTGTATCTGCAGGCCTTTTGGCAGGAAGCTATCTGCTCCACCCATATGTTGGAGTTGCGATGGAAACGATTATGACGTACCAGCTTTTTGCTGCCAAATGCCTGAAGACAGAGAGCATGAAAGTCTGTAAAGCCTTACAACAAGGTGACACAGAGAAAGCCAGGCAGGCAGTTTCCATGATTGTAGGGAGAGACACGGCCTGCCTGGATGAAGAGGGGATTGTCAGAGCAGCCATTGAAACCGTGGCGGAGAATACTTCCGACGGGGTGGTGGCACCGATGTTCTATACAGCATTAGGGGGCCCTGTACTGGGATTTTTGTATAAGGCGGTAAATACAATGGATTCCATGGTTGGATATAAGAATGAGAGATATCTGTTTTTTGGAAGAGCTGCCGCCAGGCTGGATGATGTTGTCAATTATCTTCCGGCAAGAATCAGCGCCTGGCTGATGATCGCAGCGTCTTTTCTGGCAGGAAAGGAATGTTCCGGAAGGCGGGCGGTTCGTATCTACAGGAGAGACAAGGGAAACCATACAAGCCCTAATTCGGCACAGACGGAGGCCGTATGTGCAGGGGCCCTGGGGCTTCGGCTTGCAGGAGATGCCGTCTATTTTGGGAAGGTAGTAAAGAAGCCATATATCGGAGACAATCTGCGCAGGGCACAATGGGAAGACATCAAGGGGGCGAATAAACTGATGATCATTACTGCCTGGCTTGGGGAAACCATATGCGCTGCTGTCATGTTATGGATACAATTTTACATTCGGTGACCGAGGATACCTTACAATCACAAGACAAAAAGCGCAACAGGAAAAGGAGTACGCCAATGAACATCATTCACGGAGGAGATATCTACAGGAATCAGGTAGAGATGGACTTCTCAATCAATATCAATCCTCTGGGCATGCCAAAAGCCGTAGCGGACTCCCTCTGTCAGGCCGTAGAAAAATCTGTCAGATACCCGGATCCTTTATCAGAGAATCTAAAAAAAGCAGTCAGTGCGATGTTCCAGAGAGAACACAAGTGGACTATTCCACAGGATAACTTACTCTTCGGAAACGGAGCTTCAGAGCTTTTTATGGCAATCATCCATGGCATAAAGCCAGACAAAACCATCATCCCTATTCCTTCTTTTTATGGCTACCAACATGCCGCACAGGCAGGAGAAGGAGAAATCATCTTTTACGAAGGAGGACTTAAAGAAGATTCCTTTCTCCGGATATTGGCTGACAAGCCAGATCTGCTGTTTTTGGCCAATCCCAACAATCCTACAGGAAAGCTGATAGGGAGGCAACACCTGATCTCGCTTTTACATCTCTGCAAGGAAAACAACATCACAGTCATCCTGGACGAATGCTTTGCCCCTTTCTGTAATGAAGAATGTTCAATGATTCCTGCAATTCAGCAGTTTAACAATGTGATCATCATACGAGCATTTACCAAATTGTATGCCATACCAGGGGTTCGTCTGGGCTTTTTGGTATGCTCCAATCCGCTGCTTGTGGAAGCTATCCGAAATCAGCTTCCGGAATGGAATCTTTCCTGTTTTGCCCAGGAGGCAGGAATCGCGTGTGCCAGTCTGGAAGGGTTTGCCACACAGACCGCCGCCTATGTAAAGGCCCAACGGGACATGTTGCAGTCTGGCTTAAAGAAGGAAGGATTCACTGTCTTTACCAGCAGCGCCAATTTTATTCTGGTGTACACCGAGATTCCTCTCTACCAGCTGTTGCTGGGGCGAGGAATCCTGATTCGGGACTGTGAAAACTTTCGGGGATTAAAAAAAGGATTTTACCGGATTGCAGTAAAGACCAGAGAAGAAAATGAAACCTTACTAAAAAGAATCGGAGAAATAAATCAGACATGGAACATAAGATAGAATCTCTCCTGCCAGAGGAGATTGAACAGAAAAGTTTTGAGATTCTTTCACAGGAACTTTCAAAAAAAGGCATCCATATCCCCCCAGACCAGGAGCCAATCACAAAACGGGTGATCCACACCACTGCAGATTTCGATTATGGGGAAACCATGATGTATTCCAGGCAAGCGCCGGCCATCGCCATACAGCTTCTTTTGGATGGGGCCCACATTGTGACAGACACCAATATGGCCTTTGCCGGGATCAATAAAAGAGCGCTGGCCAGACTGGGAGGACAGGCCCACTGCTTTATGGCAGACGAAGATGTGGCCAGGTTGGCAAGGGAGAGAGGAGCTACCCGTGCCGCTGTCAGCATGGAGAAGGCAAAGGCTATCCGGGGCCCTGTCATATTTGCCATAGGAAATGCCCCAACGGCCCTGATTCAGCTTCACAAAATGATAGAGGAGGGCCAGTATACCCCAGCCTTTATCATCGGGGTTCCTGTAGGCTTTGTGAATGTGGAGGTTGCGAAAGAACAAATCATGGAGGCTACGGTTCCTTATATTGTAAATAAGGGAAGAAAAGGGGGGAGCAGCATCGCAGCGGCAATCTGCAATGCACTTCTCTATGAGGCAATACAGAAGCTGACGTGCTGTCCCTTAACTTCGCCAGAGAGGTGAGACAAGATATGAGATATGGGTTTACCACTGGAAGCTGCGCAACAGCGGCCGCCGCCGCTGCCGCCTATATGTTGCTTACAGGAGAAAAGAAGGAAGAGATTACCATCAAGACACCTAAAGGCCTCCTCTATACAGCCAAACTTCTGGACATCTGCTGTCAGGAGGCAAAGGTCAGCTGTGCCGTGGAGAAGGATGGAGGCGATGACCCGGATGTCACTACGGGAATGCGAATCTATGGGGAGGTTTCATATATGCCACCCTCACCCTGCGCCGAAGCCGGCCAGGAAGCCAGAACCGTGAACCAGGAGATGACAGAAAAACCTGGAAAAGAGGTATTTATAGAGATCGATGGAGGCGTTGGCATAGGCAGAGTCACAAAGCCTGGACTTGACCAGCCAGTGGGACATGCAGCTATTAATCGGATCCCCCGGCAGATGATTGAACAGGAAGTGCGAAAGGTCTGCAGTCTGGCAGATTATAAAGGCGGTTTGAAGATCCTTATCTCCTCTCCAGAAGGCGAGCGCCTGGCTGCACAGACATACAATCCCAGGCTGGGGATCGTGGGAGGGATCTCCATATTAGGAACCAGTGGAATCGTGGAGCCTATGAGCAGACAGGCCATCTTAGACACCATTCGGGTGGAACTAAGCCAGCGGCGGGCAGAAGGCTACAACAATGTAGTCGTGTCACCGGGAAACTATGGGGCAGACTTCATGATGAAAACATACGGTTACGATTTGGATAAAAGCGTGAAATGCAGCAATTTTATTGGCAATACCATAGATATGGCAGTAGAATTGGGATTCCAGAAGCTTCTTCTGGCTGGCCATATAGGAAAGTTGATCAAGGTGGCCGGAGGGATCATGAATACCCATTCCAGAGAAGCGGACTGCAGAATGGAGATTTTGGCCTCCTTCGCCATCCGGGAAGGCGTGACATCAGAGCAGGCCTTGAGAATCCTGGAATGTGTTACCACCGAGGAGGCAGTCCGGATCTTGGCAGACAGTAAAAAACTGACACCGGTGATGAAGGATGTGGCAGAGAGCGTCTGTTACCATCTGGAGCGGCGGGGAAATAAAAAACTGCAGGCAGACTGTATTTTATATACCAATGAATTTGGAGAACTGGCAAAAAGCAAGGGGGCACAAACATGGTTTACTTTGTAGGTGCAGGAAGCGGCGCAGCTGACCTGATCACGGTTCGGGGAATGAGGCTCCTTGGTCAGGCGGATATCATCCTCTATGCCGGCTCTCTGGTCAATCCACAGCTTCTTGATTATGGGAAACAAGAATGTGAAACATATAACACAGCCCAAATGACTTTGGAAGAGATCCTGAAGGTTATGAAAGAAGGAGAGAGGAACAAGAAAACCATCGTCCGCCTGCATTCCGGAGATCCAAGTATCTACGGAGCCGTGCGAGAGCAGATGGATGAGTTGGACAAAGCAGGAATTCCCTTCGAAAGCTGCCCGGGAGTCAGCGCATGTTTTGGGGCAGCATCCTCCCTGAACCTGGAGTACACCTTACCAGGTATATCCCAGACTTTAATCATCACCAGAATGGAAGGAAAAACCAAAGTATCAGAAAGCGAAAGCATCGAAAGCCTTGCGGCACATCATGCGTCCATGGCCATCTACTTAAGCACAGGCATGCTAAAAGAATTAAGCAAACGGCTCATAGCCGGAGGATATCACCATAAAACTCCTGCGGCATTAATCTACAAAGCAACCTGGCCAGAAGAAAAAACCTGCCTCTGTACCGTAGATACGTTATATGCTACCGCATGCAAGAACCACATCACAAAAACAGCCCTGGTCTTAGTAGGAGATGTCATCCGCTGCAGCAATTACCAACGCTCCAGGCTATATGCAGCAGATTTCCCGACAGAATACCGAAAAGTATAGAGAAGAATCGTGTAGCAAAATACCAACAATAACCGTTCGTTATCCTTCATCCGTCAGAGACAACGTAGCCCGGAGAAGGAGTTATACACTCTTCTTCAGGGTACTTGAAGACCATCGGTACTTAGGCGCTGTCTTTTGGCGCCTTATGTACCGCTATGCTTCACATTATAAATCATTAGGAGAACCATGAACATAAGCATAATCAGTTTTACCAAACAAGGCTGCACCCTATCCCAAAATCTCTCAAAACAGCTTCCAGAACACGAAATTCACCTCTATACCAAATGCCAAAAAGCCGGAAAAGAGCAAAGAATACCGTTTGTGGAAGAAAGCATCAGCCAATGGGCCTGCCGACAGATGGAGGAAAAAAATGCTCTCCTCTTCATCGGGGCCTGTGGAATTGCAGTCCGTGCCATTGCCCCTCATATAACCCATAAGCTGCACGACAGCCCGGTGCTTGTAACCGACGAATACGGAACATATGTGATCCCTCTTCTGTCCGGCCACATAGGAGGTGCCAATAGCCTTGCCTGTGCCATAGCAGAAAACATAGGTGCGGTACCGGTTATCACAACTGCCACAGATCTCCACCATGTCTTTGCCGCAGACATATTTGCACAAAAAAATAACCTGTTCATTGAGAACCCACAGGGAATTGTAACCGTATCCTCCAAAATCTTATCAGGAGAACCCATTACCCTCTCTGTAGAATCCGGACACCTGTCCCATAAAAGCCACCCGCCGGCACAGGTTAAGATAGCAGAATACCCTCCCCAGAGAACCGTTGACATCCTGGTATCCTCTGGAGAAGAACATGGGGATGCCTCCTTACGGCTAAAGCCCAGGCCATACACCATCGGCATAGGATGCCGCAAGGGAAAAGACGCGAAAACCATTGAATCATTTATCAGACAGTCCTTAAACGAAGCCGGACTCTCGACGGAACAGGTAAACGCACTGGCAACCATCACCTTAAAAAGCAAAGAGCAAGGCCTGATTGCCTGGAGCAGAAAGCAAAGAATTCCTTATATCACCTACACGCCAGAAGAGTTGGAAGAGATAACAGAGGCAGTCCATGGATCAGAATTTGTCAAAAAGATAACTGGAGTTGACAATGTGTGTGAGCGGGCAGCTTTGAAAGCAGCTGGCCCTGGTGGAGAGTTAGTATATGAGAAACATGCAAAAGACGGTATGACCATTGCCGTCGCGAAAGGAAGTTGGAGTGTGAATTTTTATGAAACATAACATCACCATTGTGGGAATAGGTCCCGGGAAAGAGGAAATGATGACCGGCCAGGCCCTTACGGCTCTGGATCAATCCGACGTAATCATCGGATATACCGTCTATCTCCAGCTCTTAGGAGAGCGATTTGCACAGAAAGAACAGCGCTCCACTCCTATGGGGCAGGAAACGGAACGGTGCAGGTTGTGCTTCCAGGAGGCAAAGAAAGGGAAGAAGGTAGCGCTGATCTGCAGTGGGGATGCTGGAATCTATGGGCTGGCATCTCTGATGTACGAGATTGGAAAAGACTACCCAGAGGTTACGCTTCAGGTAATCCCAGGAGTTACCGCCGCAAGCAGTGGGGCAGCGCTTTTGGGAGCTCCTGTCAACCATGATTTCTGTGTCATCAGCCTTAGCGATCTTCTGACACCGTGGGACACCATAGAGAGACGCCTTCTGGCTGCTGCTCTGGGGGACTTTGCCATCGTCATATACAATCCTTCCAGCCGGAAACGGAAGGGATATCTTAAGAAAGCTTGTGACCTTCTGCTTAAGCATATGGAGGAGGCTCGCTGCTGCGGATATGTGGAGAACATAGGAAGGGAAGGGACAGAAATAGTGACATGTTCCTTACGTGAATTAAGAGACCAGGAAGTCAATATGTTTACCACTGTATTTATCGGAAATTCCCAGTCGGAGATCATAGATGGAAAACTGATCACCAGGCGGGGCTACCAGACGAAAGCAGAAAGCAGATTACAGATGAGGGGATCAAATTGAGTACATTGTTATTATTTGGAGGGACCACAGAAGGAAGGGAATTGTCAGAGTGTTTGGCGGCACACCATATCCCTCATATCGTATGTGTGGCCACAGAATACGGGGAGACTATTTTGTCGCCCTATCCCGTTAGAACCATTCATTGCGGGCGGATGGATGCAGCAGAAATCAGGCAGTTTATCAAAGACCATTCCGTGTATGCTGTGGTTGATGCCACTCATCCATATGCCGACGGGGCAACGAAGAACATCCGGACGGCTGCGGACGAATGTGCGGTTCCATACATGCGCCTAAAGCGGGAGACCAGACAGGAAGTGGAACAGGAAACCGTGAGATATTTTACCAGCAATGAAGAGTGCGCAAAAGCCCTTGAAAAATTGGAGGGAAACATTCTCCTGACCACAGGCACCAAAGAATTGCCGGTCTATTGTGCCTCTGGCAATTTAAGAAGCAGGCTTTATGTACGGATACTTCCCAGCCTGGAAAGCATTTCTGCCTGTCTCAACCAGGGGCTTATAGGGCGGCAGATGATCGCTATGCAGGGACCATTTTCATGTGAAATGAATGAAGCCATAATCAACCAGTATCGAATTACCTGTGTTGTTACCAAAAAAAGCGGAAGACAGGGAGGATTCCAGGAAAAAACAGAGGCAGCTAGGAACGCGGGAATTCAGACATTTGTCATCGGTCATCCCCAGGAGGAACGTGGAGACACCTTTCAACAAGTGTGTGAAAAGCTGGAGGCAATCTGTGGACAGCCTTTAACGATCCGTTCATTTCTGTGGATAACCCTTGTGGGAATTGGTATGGGAAATCCAAAGCAGCTTACCAGAGAGGCAGAGCAGGCCATCGCCCAGGCAGATATCCTTATAGGAGCGGACAGGCTTCTGGCCTCCTTCCCTCAATGCCCGGAAAAAAAGTCATGTTATCAGGCAGGGCAGATCATTCCTTACCTAAAACAGGTGCAGGGCCGGTGCCAGGGAAATGCTTTGATCCATGTAGTGATTCTTTTTTCCGGAGATACCGGTTTTTACAGCGGTTGCCACAGCGTATATCATGCTTTGAAAGAGGAGATCCTCAATGAACGGTTGGCAGCATCCCTGCGGATCCTGCCGGGGATCTCCAGCGTTGCCTGTCTGGCAGCCTGCCTGGGAGAACGATATGAAGACGCTGCCATCTACAGCCTTCACGGAAAAGAATTGTGCAATCTGGCCAGGAAGATCAAACAGGAGGAGAAAACTTTTCTCCTGATGTCCGGGGCAGAAGATATGATTCGCCTGGGAAGAACCTTAACAGAAACCGGATTGACGGACTGTAAGATAGCCACTGGATATCAGATGTCCTACGAGAACCAGAAGATCAGGGTTCTGACTCCGAAGGAATGCTGCCAGGTGACCGAAGAAGGGCTGTATACCTGCCTGGTTAAAAATCCGAAAGCAGTTCCAAGACTTTTGTCCCCCTGCCTTACAGACGATGCACTGATCCGGGGCCAGGTTCCCATGACAAAAGAAGAAGTAAGACAGGTAAGCATCTGTAAGCTAAGGCTGCATGAGAAAGCCGTGGTATATGATATTGGAAGTGGAACCGGTTCCATCGCTGTGGAAATTGCCGGTATGTCTGACCAGATCCAGGTATATGCAGTTGAGCAGAAAAAGGAAGCCATAGAATTGATCCGCAGCAATCAGAATCAGTTTTGCCTGGACAATATTTCCATAGTGGAGGCCCAGGCACCGGAGGGGCTTTATAAACTGCCTCCAGCAACCCATGGGTTTATCGGCGGCAGTGGGGGAAAGATGAAGGAAATTATAGCCGCTTTATACCACATCAATCCCCACATGCGTGTGGTGGCCAATGCCATTACCATAGAGACTATCTGTGAGATCAAAGAACTGTTGCACCTATATCCGGTGGTGGATAAGGAGATCATAGAATTGCAGGTTAGCAGGGCAAAAGAAGCGGGAAGATACCATATGATGCAGGCGGAGAATCCAGTATGGATCAGCGCATTCCGTTTTACAACAAACCCAGAGGAAAAAGGATGAAAAGAAAAAGACTGATGATTGCTGCCGTTAAAAGCGGAAGCGGTAAGACCATGATTACCTGCGCCTTTCTTCAGGCATTGAAAGACAGGGGGATTACGGTAGCTGCCTATAAATGTGGGCCGGATTATATTGATCCCATGTTCCATAGGCAGGTGATTCAGGTTCCATCAAACAATCTGGACACCTTTTTCACAGGGGAACAACAGACTTTGGAACTTTTCCTGAAAGGCCAAAGAGAAGACGATCTGGCGGTTCTGGAAGGTGTGATGGGGCTTTATGACGGCCTGGGCGGTATCCGGGAGGAAGGATCTTCCTACCATCTTGCCAAGATAACCCATACTCCCATCATCCTGATCGTTGATGCCAAGGGTATGGGCCGTTCTGTGATCCCTCTGATCTCAGGATTTTTGTCTTATGATGATAGGAACCTGATTCAAGGAGTCATACTCAACCGAATATCCGGAGGGTATTACGAAATGATAAAACCCTTGCTGGAGAAAGAACTTCCTGTCAGACTGTTGGGATACCTTCCGGAGCAGGAAGAAGTGCATATTGAGAACCGATACTTAGGCCTTCGGATGCCTCACGAGACAGCAGAGATTCAAAAGAAACTCCATATGCTGTCTTTACAGTTTGCCCAAACCGTTTCAATAGAGAAAATGATACACATTGCCCAGAGCGCTTGTGAAAAGGAACTGCCAGAATATGAAAAAAAATATCCTGTGGGCAGCCAAGACTTGTCATCAGAGCCTGTATCCATTGCAGTCGCCAGAGATGAAGCGTTCTGTTTCTACTATCAGGATAATCTTCGGATGCTGGAGGAATATGGAGCCAGGCTCCAATACGTTTCTTTGCTCCATGATCGGGCGCTGCCTGAGGGATGCTGTGGGCTGTTGCTGGGAGGTGGTTATCCGGAAATCTATGGAAAAGAACTTAGCGCCAATGCGCCAATGCGCCAGGCCATAAAGCGGGCTATTGGCCAAGGAATGCCTGCTGTGGCGGAATGCGGAGGCTTTCTGTATCTTCATTCCCGCCTTATAGACCAGGAAGGAGTAAGCTACAGGATGGCTGGAGTCATTCCGGCAGTCTGTATGTATACCGGGAAGCTGGTGCGGTTCGGCTACATACAGCTAAAAGAACAGAAAAGCCGGTTTCTGCCAGAGGGGGAATGCATAAAGGGCCACGAATTTCACTACTATGACAGCACAAAAAACGGTGAGGATTGTTTTGCCATAAAACCCGTTACAAATCGAACATATTCCTGTATAATAGAAGGAGAAAACTATTGGTTTGGATTTCCCCATCTATATTATCCATCAAACCCTGCATTTCCAGAGCGGTTTGTGGAAATGGCGCGAAGGTACAAGGAAAGGAAACGTTAAATGAATCAGGATACGAGAATTGCTGTTATCGGAATCATTGTGGAGGACAAGGCAGCTGTGGGACAAGTCAACAGCCTGCTCCATGAATATGGAGAATATATCATTGGGCGGATGGGATTGCCCTATGAGAAAAAAGAGGTAAATATTATCAGTGTAGTGGTGGATGCGTCTGTAGATAAGATCAGCGCCTTATCCGGGAAGCTTGGGAAGCTTCCCGGAGTCAGCGCAAAAGCCCTGTATTCAAAATCAAAGGGGGCCGCCACATAAGGCAGTCCCTTATTCCGCTTGATGATCGTAATTTCCGGCCATACTCACGGCTCTCTCTTCCTCCGAAGAAATCTTCTCCCGGATAACCGGAAAGCTTACCTGGGCCTTGAATAAATCCCCGTCAATGAACAAGTTAAAATCGCCTCCCTGGAGATGGGTTAGATCTTTGGCGATGGATAATCCCAGTCCGCTGCCCTCTGTAGTCCGTGCCACGTCGCCACGTACAAAGCGTTCTGTTAATTCATCAGGGCTGATATTTAGCGGCTTGGCGGATACATTTTTGATGGTAAAGGAGGCGCTGTCATCCTGGACAGAGACATCTACATAGATACGGCTGTTTTCCATTGCATATTTAAACGCATTGTTATACAGATTTTCTAATACTCTCCATAGTCTTCGCCCGTCTGCGGAGATGATAACGCTGTCTGACGGAAGAACAGGAACCAACTCCAGATGGCGTATCTGAAATTTTTCTTCAAATTCGCCATTGGCCTGATAGATCATCTCAACCAGGTCAATATTGGCAAGCTCGATTTTTAAATTTCCTGAACTGGCTTTGGAGGCCTCAACCAGATCCTCGGTTAAGGTTTTTAACCGTTGGGATTTCTGGTCAAGAATTTCCAGATATCGCTGGATTCGTTCATCCTGGATGTCTTCCCGTTTTAACAGATCCACATAATTGATGATGGATGTCAATGGCGTTTTGATGTCGTGGGACACATTGGTGATCAGATCCGCCTTTAACCGCTCGCTTTTTACCTTTTCCTGAAGGGCTGTCTCAAGGCCGCTGTTTAAATTGTTCAGGTTCTCGGCCAGCTTGCCGGCTTTGCCTGAAAATCCGTCCGAATCAATCTTGTAGCTGGTATCGCCCTCAGACATCTGGGCGATTCCCTGAGCAATCTTTTCTGTCTCCATCTCGTTGCGGAAAAGCATCAAGAACGTCCACACCTGAAAGAGGAAGAAGATGATTGCCGGAAGCAGGTACAGATACGGAATCTGAGATTGCTCCCGTTTCTGGTACAGATAGAGGAAAGCACTTAACAGGATTCCATCTCCAAACAGATACCCGGCAAAACATAAGCCAAGCCGCATGGGGAAAGAGCAGTCTGTCAGTAAACGAATGGATTTGTGAAAAACACGGTAAAGCAAACTGCCTGTCCATAAAGTCCCTGCCTTATAGTTACGAAGAAAGCTGAAAGCTAGTCCCAGAATGATAAAGTATGGAACAACCGTATGGAGAATCCGGGAACTGTAACCCCAGTGGGCTTCGCTTACAACCAGATGGGACAGCGGCTCCAGATACCGGACAGTCAGATAGGCCCCCAGCTGCAAAAATACAAAGAGAAGCACCAATCCGCATTCCATGGGAATGTGATCAAAAGCTAAAAGCGTAATTCCAGGAGCCGCAGAGTCATTATGCCCGCACAATCCGACTAACACAAGAAGTGTAACGATAAATCCCAGAGCACCCAGCAAGCCTAAGATGATGCCGGTTATAAAATCAACCCGGACCTTCTCATATTGCTTGTGGGCGATGGCGTAAGGGTCATCATTGAGATAGCTGGTATCCACGCCCAGTATAATGTAGTAATCGTTATTGTCATATAGATTGTAAGTCTCCAGTTCGGCTGTAATATTGTTGGGAACATGCTTTAAGTTGGTGTCCATGATAATATTGTCACCGGAAATGTACAGATACCGGCCAAGATTTCTCAATTCTTCGTTGGTGCGTTCCCCTGCATTGGTGTATAAAAGTTCCTGTCCGTATTCGTCCATGTAGGAGACCCGGAAAAGCAGGTTAGATGGATTGTCAATATAATTGTACTGAATCTGATAGTATTCCCCCAGCAAGGTCAGAACCTGCAGAGACAACTCTTCCAGGGTGGTATACTGATCTGACGGCTCCCGGTATACTTCATTGGGGTCGTAGGCCTTCCATTCGATGATGGGACGGGCTGCGTTATCCATATCCCACTCACGAATCGTCGGTCCTCCGGCTACCTCGTATGTGTCAGTCAAATAGTATCCACGAGTCTTTGCATAGCGAAGCATGTCGTCCAGGGTATAGATAACGGTTCGGCCGGAGAGAAAGGTTACACAGACCATATCAGCATCATTGTTCAACTCTCCGTCCAACTCCAGCAGATCTTTGTACCTTACATACTTGAAGATCATCTCCACATCTTCCTGCAGCTGTTCCGTGAAAGACAGGGTATCCGCATAAGATTCTTCCTGAACCCAGCTTAAGCCTCTTCCGTAGTTCTCGTTAAAATAGATAAATGTGATTCCTGTCAGAAACAGACAGAGAAACAATATATGAAACAAAAAGGCAGTCTGCTTCATCAAACTTCTGGGCCATGTCCCTTTTCTCATAAGACGCTCCTATTGCTTTTCTATCTTATAGCCGATTCCCCAGACAACTTTTAAGTACCTGGGCTCTCGCGGATTGATCTCAATCTTTTCACGGATATGGCGAATATGTACAGCCACCGTATTGTCTGCGCCAATGGCCTCCTCGTTCCAGATCTGCTCATAGATCTCATCGATGGAAAATACTTTTCCCGCATTCTTCACCAGAAGGAGAAGAATATTATACTCAATGGGAGTCAGTTTGATCAGGTCTCCGTCCACGAACACTTCCTTATTGTCGTCATTGATCAGCAGACCGCCGCATTTAAACACGTTTTCCGCAGTCTGCTGGGTTAAGTTGCCAAGCTGGGTATAGCGGCGGATATGGGATTTTACCCTGGCCACTAGTTCCAGAGGATTAAATGGCTTGGCAATGTAGTCGTCAGCGCCAATATTTAACCCCAGAATCTTATCGTTGTCTTCCGACTTGGCGGAAAGTATAATGATCGGGATGCTGCTGGTCTCCCGCACCTTTAAGGTGGTGCGGATACCATCCAGCCCAGGCATCATCACATCTACGATCATTAAGTCAATGCTGTGGCTTTCCAGGAGCTCCAAGGCCTCATATCCGTCATAGGCTTTGATGACCTGGAAGCCCTCTCCTGTCAGGTAGATGTCGATTGCCTCCACAATCTGTTTATCGTCATCGCAAACTAGTATGGTCTGCATATCTTAAGAAACTCTCCTTTCTTGATGTCAGAACCGGAAAATGGCAGTTCCATAGGCAGGAAGCGGATATGCGAAGGAGAATGGCTGTCCGTCGCACTCGCCTTTGGCGGAGCGATATACAACCTTCTGATCTCCTGTCTTGTAGGAACCGTGTGTCTCGTCTAAAAGAAGCGTGTAGCTTCCCTTTTTCGGTACGCCTACCCGATAGTCTGGCCTTGCCATAGGAGTAAAATTGCAGATAAATAAAAGGCTTTGCTTTCCCGTCACACCGTGGCGGACAAAACTGAATATACTGCGGTCCTGATCATTGGCATTGATCCACTGGAAACCGTTCCAGTCATAGTCCTGGCTGTACAAAGCAGGATACTTTTTGTACAGATGCAGAAGATCCTTAAAATAATTCTGAAGATCCCTGTGAAGCGGCTCATCTGCCAGGTGCCAGTCCAGAGCCACCTTCTCATCCCACTCATGGAACTGACCGAAATCCTGTCCCATAAACAGAAGCTTCTTCCCTGGATGGCCCATCATAAAGGTGTATCCTACCTTTAGATTGGCAAACTTATCTTCATAGATGCCAGGCATCTTGTTGATCATGGAACACTTTAAGTGAACCACCTCATCATGGGACAGCACCAGGATGAAGTTCTCGCTGGTGGCATACGTCATGCCGAATGTCATCTTGTTGTGGTTAAACTTGCGGAAGTAAGGATCTAACTTCATGTATTCCAAAAAGTCATGCATCCAGCCCATGTTCCATTTAAACTTAAAGCCCAGGCCGTCATCTTCCGGTTTGGCAGTAACCTTGGGCCAGGCGGTAGATTCCTCTGCGATAATCATAGCCCCATTGCCCCGGCCGCTTATGACGCTGTTCAGATGCTTGAAGAATTCGATGGCTTCCAGATTTTTATTATCTCCATACTTATTGGGCACCCAGTTTCCAGCGCTGCGCCCGTAGTCTAAGTACAGCATGGAGGCAACAGCATCCACACGCAGGCCGTCAATGTGGTATTTCTCTATCCAGTAGATGGCATTGGCGATCAGGAAGTTGGAAACCTCATGTTTACTGTAGTCAAATACTTTGGTACCCCAGTCCGGGTGTTCCCCTTTCCGTGAGTCCGCATACTCGTACAGCGGCTCTCCGTCAAAATCCGCCAATCCGTGGGCATCCTTGGGGAAATGGGCAGGAACCCAGTCCAGTATGACGCCGATTCCCTGCTTATGGAGATAATTCACAAAGTACATAAAGTCCGTCGCCGTTCCATAGCGGGAAGTCGGGG
The DNA here is from genome assembly GCA_947425205.1 of uncultured Hungatella sp. Taxonomy (GTDB): domain Bacteria; phylum Bacillota; class Clostridia; order Lachnospirales; family Lachnospiraceae; genus UBA3402. The sequence goes on from CANDZL010000002.1 coordinate 97,527, forward strand.
CATAATACCCTGTAACCTGATACCCCCAGGAGCCGTCAAATGGGTGCTCTGCAATGCCCATCAGCTCTACGTGGGTATACCCCATCTCTTTTACGTATGCAGCCAGTTCATGGGCAGCTTCTATGTAGGTGTAAAACCCGTCTTTTTCTTCCCGATCCTGCTTTTTCCAGGATCCCAGATGGACTTCATAGATGGAAAGCGGGCTGGAGAGAAGATCCTGTTCTTTCCGTTTTTTCATCCAGGAATCATCCTTCCATTTAAAGCCGGAGATATCCCGTGTGATGGATGCCGTGCCAGGACGGTATTCCGCTCCGAATGCATAGGGGTCACATTTAAACAACACTTTGCCGCTTGAGGTGGTGATGGCATATTTGTACAATTCACCGCTTCCAAGGCCTGGAACAAAGATTTCATAGATTCCGGATGTCTCCAGCTGCTTCATAGGGCTCCGTTCCAGATCCCAGTTGTTGAAATCTCCCACAAGGGATACGGATACAGCATGAGGTGCCCACACGGCAAAATACATGCCGTCTTTCCCCTTGTAATTCCTGGGATGGGCTCCTAATTTCTCATAGATCTCATAGTGGGTTCCTTCCCCGTAGAGATAACGATCCATCTTTGTAACAAACCCCGTTCCTGCTTCTTTTTTGCTACGTGCCATAAGTTTATTCCTCCCTGATTTTCAGGACAGCCCCCCGGCCGCCTGTGATTGTAACTGTAACCTGCCCATTGTTGATGGGAAGGGTTGTGTGATCCAGCAGATTCTCCGCAGAGGAGGCATGAATGGGAACCGGGATATTCATGACAGCCGGTGCCTCGTCATTATTGACTGCTGTTAAGAGAACCGAATGATCTGCAAACCGGGCAAATGCATACTGACGTGTAGTCAGAAGCAATTCTTTGTAACGTCCCCCGTGAAGTTCCTCATTCTCTTTATGAATGAGTCCCAGTTTGGCAATGTAGTCGGTCAGATCCGTGTGATAGGTTGCTTCCTCAGAGATGGAGATCTGAGGGCGCAGAACCTGGTCGCTGTCCCGGGTTCGTTTTCCTTCGATTCCCCATTCACTGCCGTAGTAGATGGAAGGGATGCCAGGAAGCGTGAATAAAAGGGTATAGACAGAGTACAGATGGTCTCTGTTGTTGACCTTGCTGGCCAGCCGGTCTTCATCATGATTGTCCACAAATGTATACAGCTGATAGCCTACCTGCTCCAGCCTCCGTATGGTATGTGCAATCTCAAAATAATTGTGGTCATTGTGACCAGAATACAGGCCTTTGTGCAGTTCATAGTTAGTGACAGAGTGAAGCATCTCCGGATTGACCCAGCGGGCATATTCTCCGTGAATCACCTCGCCCATCAGCCAGAATTCTTCCTTCATGGAGGCAGTCTGGCTGCGCAACTCTTTCATGAAACCAAAATCCAGGACATTGGCACAATCCAGCCGGATTCCGTCAATATCGAATTCATCGATCCAGAATCGGATCACATCGAATAAATATTCCTTTACCTGAGGATTTTGAAGATTCAGGCAGGGAAGCTCGGCATGTCCCTGCCATGCATCATAACCAAAGGGATCTCCCCAGCCAAAGTTCACGCCCCGGTACCAGTCTTTGTAAAGAGAAGCTTCCCGGCGCTCCCTTATATCCTGAAAGGCAAAAAATTCACGCCCGGTATGGTTGAACACGCCGTCCACCACCACACGGATTCCTGCATCGTGGCAGAGGGAGACAAAACGGCGGAATCCTTGATTGTCCCCAAGGCGGCGGTCCACCAGCTTGTAATCCTTTGTGTCATACCCGTGGGAAGAGGATTCAAATAACGGACCGATATACAAACCAGTGCATCCCAACGCTTTCATATGGGGAATCCAGCACTCCAGTTCACTCATGCCATCAAAAACCGCGCCCTCTCTGTTCTGCTTCGGCGCACCTAACAGCCCAAGGGGATAAATGTGATAAAATACTGCCTTCTCATACCATGTACTGCCCATAACACCAATCCTCCAAATTACATAAAATTATGATGCCATTCTTATGATGAAAGCTCCATCTCCAGGTTTTTAAACCTGCGGAGCAGGAACTGATACCGCAGCTGGGCTGCGTTCAGCTCGTAGATGTAGCAGTCGATTAAAGTGGGATCAACTACCTGTTCAAAATGATTCCTTGCGGAGTCAATGCTGTGGCGGGTCTTTTCAATCTCCTGCTGAAGTTTCTGACGTTCCAGATAGAAGGTCAACGTTCTTTTTTTGTCTTTTCTTCGTTTCATCGTGATATCATCTCCCAGAATTTGATAAATACAGTATTTCTGGAAAAGAGTGAGAATATACATGAAACCACATATATTTTACCATTTCCAGGCTTTGTGGTCAACGAATATGTTGGCTTAAAAATAATACTTGACATTTCGTAAGATTGTGTGCATAATAGAGTCATAGTCAGCACGCATCATTCTAAGTGCTAAATTTTATTGTTTGTCCAGTTCGGACATATTTCCATGAGATGTTAATTGGAGCGTTTTTATGTATGTGGATTAGGCTTTGAGGGGAAGGAGGTGATTTTTGTTTTTGCAGATATGTGGATTGTGCTGGTGATTTTGTTTGGAGGAGCCTTTTATGACGTAAAGGAACAGCGGGTTCCCAACTGGTGGGTGCTATGCGCCTTGCTGTGCGGTCTGGGGCTTTGTGTACTGACGGCAAAGGAAGGACAGGAACTTGCATCTGTTCTGAAGTATGGAACCAGGTTGGCGGCGGTGACCGGTGTGATGTTTCCTCTGTTTTTGTTTCGGGTCATGGGGGCAGGGGATATCAAGATGATGGCAGTGATAACCGGATGCCTGGGATTTCCCGCAGGGATCAAGGTTATACTGTGGGGATTTTTGATCGGGGCAGTTCTGGCCCTAGTAAAAATGCTGATACATAGAAGCTTGTTAAAGCGTCTGAATGTTCTGACAGCCTATATCAGGCGGTTGTTCCTGACAAAAGAGATTGTGCCGTATTATGTAGCAGGCCGGGATGGAAACCAGGCTGTGATTCCGTTTACCTTATGCCTGTTTCTGGGATATCTGTGGTATATGATCATGATGATTTAAAGGGCAAAAGATGTAACTATTTATAGAAAGGAGAGGGATATGGAAAAAGTTATAGCGGTTTACGATGTAGATCCAGTGTATGCCCAAAGATTTGCAGATGTGGTAAACCAGAAGGAGAAGGTTCCGTTTGAGGTAATCCCATTTACGACGCTGGAGAAGCTTAAAGAATTTGTAAACCACAATTCGGTAGAAATTTTGTTGGTCAGTGATTCTGTGCCGAAAGAACAGGTTGAGGAAATCAAAGCCGGCTCTGTAGTGACATTGGCGGAAGGCGAGGTGGTAAGCGCTCAGGACAGCTATCCCAGCGTCTACAAATATCAGGCGGCGGACAGTGTCATTCGGGAAGTGATGGCCTGCTATTGCGAGCAGCCTGTGGAGAATCCCCTTGTGATGACTGGTAAAAGGAGCAGGGTATTAGGTGTGTATTCCCCCATTGGCAGATGTTTAAAGACCTCCCTGGCACTGACGCTGGGACAACAGCTGGTGAAAGAGGGAACGGTTCTCTATGTAGGGCTTGAAGAGTTCTCCGGATTTTCAAAGTTTATTGACGGACAGTGTAAAAGTGATTTTTCAGATGTGCTTTATTTTTTCCGGCAAGGAAATCTGGATATTATGCGTTTGCGAAGCCTGGCCTATACATGGAAGGAGATGGATTATCTTCCGCCGGTCCGCTACCCGGAAGACTTAGAGCAGCTTACAGGGGAGGAAGCTGGTATTCTGGTGGAAAAACTGGCGGCGGAAATGGGATATCGCTATATCATCGTGGATGTGGGAAGGCCGGGAAGGAATCTTCTTCCTGTGCTGGAGGGATGTGATGTGATCTATATGCCGGTAAAAGAGGACGGAGTTTCGTCATCAAAATTAGAGGAGTTTGAAGAATATTTGGATATTACAGGCCATCAGCCTATGCGGGAGAAAATAAGGCGGGTAAAATTGCCGTATCACAGTAGTTTTGGAAGGCGAGATACCTATGCGGAACAGCTTTTGTGGGGTGAACTGGGAGACTATGTAAGACAGCTTCTGAAGGGGGCACCGTGGAAATGACAGGAAGGATGGTACGGCGAAAACCAGAGGGAGGCCAGAGGGAGGAACCGTTAGAGAACAGGCAGTGGGATGAAAAGACGGGAGACGGGCTGAATGAGGAGAATCAGGGGGCGGGGAAGCAGGCAGAGAGGAAGCAGGCAGAGAGGAGACAGGCAGAGAGGCAGGAGGGCAGGTTAAAGGCAGAGAATTGGGCGATGAGACAACAAGGGGATATGGGGAAGAACCAGCAGAACAAGGAGCAGAGGAAAGTAAGGCAGAGACAGCTTCGGGAGGCGATCCGGACAGAAATTAACCAACTGCAGCAAGTGGAAGACGACCAGCTTAAGGAAAGGATAGACCGCCACATTTTGGATATGGGAGAACGGGAATATCTCCCATTGGCAGAGCGCCTGATGCTGCGAAACAATCTGTTTAATTCTTTTCGAAAATTGGACATTCTTCAGCAGCTTATGGACAATCCAGATATTACGGAGGTGATGATAAACGGGAAAGACCATATTTTTGTGGAAGAGAAAGGGATGATGCATTCCTGGGATTACGAGTTTGAGTCTGGAGAACAGCTGGAAGACATGATTCAGCAGGTAGTTAGCAGGGTAAATCGGATTGTAAATGTGGCCACGCCCATTGCAGATGCCAGACTGGAGGATGGCTCCCGTGTCCATGTGGTACTGCCACCGATTTCCCTGGACGGCCCTATCATGACCATTCGCAAATTTCCACAAACCATTACCATGGATATGCTGGTAAATTTTGGAACCATCAGCCGGGAAGCATCCCAATTCCTTGGAAAAACCGTGCGGGCCGGGTATAACATTTTCATCAGCGGAGGAACGAACTCAGGGAAGACCACATTTTTGAATGCATTGTCTGCGTTTATCCCTGAGGATGAGCGGGTGATTACTATTGAAGATTCGGCGGAGCTTCAGATTCAGCATGTAAAAAATTTAGTCCGCCTGGAGACGAGGGCACCCAATTCCCAGGGAGAGGGGGCCATAGGGATCGGAGATTTGATCAGGGCATCTTTGAGAATGAATCCCAACCGCATCATTGTAGGAGAAGTAAGGGGAAAAGAGGCTCTGGAGTTGCTAAACAGTTACAATACCGGTCATGACGGCGGCCTTTCCACCGGACATGGCAACAGCCCGAAAGATATGCTGGCCCGCCTGGAGACCATGGTCTTGATGGGAGCGGAATTACCTCTTCCTGCTATCCGAAGTCAGATTGCCTCTGCGTTGGATCTGATGGTACATGTAGGAAGGAGGAGGGATAAAAGCAGAAAGGTATTCCGGATTGAGGAGGTAGAAGGGTATGAGGAAGGGCAGATTCGTCTTCACACATTATATCAGCTGGAGGGAGACTGTCTTGAGAAAAAGGGAGAACTTAAAAACCGGAGAAAGCTTCAGGAGGCCGGAGAAGAGGAAGGATAATGGCCTGATCTTCTATGAAGAGTACCATCTGAACTGGAAACAGTGGCTCCTATCCATCGGGGTGGGAATCTTATTGGCAGGTGCAATATCCTACACATGTTACCGGAGCCTGGCTGCGTTTGTTCTCTTTTTGATTCCTGCCGGATTCTGCCCAGGATATTTTTGCAGATATTGGAAGAAAGCCAGGATCATGAAATTGGAGGTACAGTTTAAAGAGGCGATCCAAATCTTGTCTGCTTCATTGAATGCAGGATATTCCATGGAGAATTCCATAACCTCCTGTCTTAGGGAATTGGAGGTTATGTATGGTACAGACGGTCTTATAACTAAGGAATTCGCTTATATGGCCCGTCAGATGGAGCTGAATCGTCCCATAGAGACATTGATGGGCGAATTTGCAGCTAGGAGCGGTCTGGAGGAGGTGGAAAATTTTGCCAGGATCTTTGCAATTGCCAAACGGAGCGGGGGAAGGCTGGTTCCTGTCATCCATCATACAGTGCAGGTCATGAATGACCGTTATCAGGTGAAGGAAGAACTGCGCACATTAACCGCCTCCAGAAAATTTGAACAGAACATTATGAGTCTTATGCCATTTCTGATTATTCTTTATATCGACGGCACTTCGCCAGGGTTTTTCACAGTAATGTATACCACGCTGACAGGAAGGGTGGTTATGAGCGGATGTCTGGGAGTCTATGGGCTGTCTTGCTATCTGGCCGGGAAGATTTTGGATATTCCGGTAGGGTGAGACAGGTGTACCCTGGGAGTCCCTTTATGCCTGATTTTACGAGATTTAGAGAGTATATGACAGAAAGGGGGAGTAACGGTTCGATAACGGTATGACAATCAGGAAAGAGACAGAACAAAAGATGAGGCAGGGTGTTTGCCGATTTTGGCAATGCCGAAAAAAACAAGTGCTCTGTATGGTGGCAGGGGTTCTGTTGTATGGGCTGGCAGAGACAGCGGCGCAATCCGGAGGCCAGATAGCAGACGGACATCTGAAACGGGGGGATTACGGCGATACTCCTATCGTCTATGATCTTGTGGTAGAAGGAATTGGCGAGGAAGCGTTAAACTGTCAGGCAGAGATTCATCCGGTGGAATACGGAGAAGAGGAAGCTAGAGAACGGTTTAACCAGATCATCCAGTGGCTTCCGGACAGGATAAAGGGAGAGAATGAGTCTCTGTCTGCGGTGAGGGCGGATCTGGAGCTGCCGTCGGATGTTTCGGAATATGGGGTTCGGGTATCCTGGAAAAGCGACAACCCGGATATCCTGGACTCTTTTGGAAGAATCCGAACCCAGAATTGCCTGGAAGAAGGGGAGGAAGTCATCCTGAGGGCGACGCTTGCCCATGGAGCCTATGAACAGGAAACCGCTTTTCCCGTGAAGGTTTATCCCAAGCGACTTACTACGCAGGAACAGCTGTCAGACACATTGCAGAAAATGATTCAGGAGGAAGAGCGGAAGGACAAAACCGCAAAGGAGGTAGCGCTTCCCAGGGAATATGAGGGACAGGAATTAACCTACAGAGAAAAAGAGGATAAGGATCACAGGTTGTTTTTGTTACTAGGCCCTTTCACAGCCTGCCTGTTGTACGCAAAGGATAAAAAGGGAGAAGAGGAAAAGAAGAAAAGGCGGGATCAAGCCATGTTGTTGGACTATGGGGACGTGGTATATCAGCTGATGGTATTTGTAGGAGCGGGCCTGACGGTGGGACAGGCCTGGGAACGGATTGTATTGAACTATAAGGCGAGGAGGGAGGGAAAACGATGTCAGGAGAGGCCGGCTTTTGAAGAGATGGCTTTGGCCTTGGGGCAGATGCAATGCGGGCAGCCAGAGGGAAAGGCAATTATGGCCTTTGGAAAACGATGCCGGATACAATCGTATCTGAAATTGGCCACCCTTTTGGAACAGAATCGGAGGACAGGGACTAAGAATTTACAGAATCTTTTGGAACAGGAAATGGTGGCAGCCTGGGAACAGCAGAAGAATGTGGCACGACGCATGGGAGAGGAGGCAGGAACGAAATTATTGTTACCCTTGTTTTTGATGCTTTTTGTGGTCATGGTGTTGGTCATGGTGCCGGCAATGATGGCAATGGGATAGAGAAAACAGAGGAAGGAGGCGGATGGAGGTAAGGAACGGGCGGATGGAGGAATACGAAAGTGTTAGTAGGTTATAAAGACAGAAAACAGCAGTTATATCGACTGAGGTGGCAGGAGATTGGTGGAGGAAATATGAAGTGTGGAATTATAAAACAGCGGAATTATAAAACGTGGAATTACAGAGGGATCAAAATAGAGGTACAAAACGAAGAGCACGTAAATAAAGAAGTGGGAGAATGTAGAAACATAAAACACAAAAAAAGTAGAAGAGGAGAATGGAAATGATGAGATTGTTTAACGAGTGGGCCGCATTTTGCAAAGATGAGAGCGGACTGGGAGTGATTGAAGTAGTTTTGATTTTAGTGGTGGTCATTGGATTGGTTCTTATTTTCAAGAAACAGATAACCTCTCTGCTGGAATCTATTTTTAAGGAGATCGAGAAGCAGTCGAAAGAGGTCTATTAGTGAAACGGCCAGGGGAGATTACAGTATTTTTAAGCCTTAGCCTTCTGTGTATTTTTGCGCTTCTCTGTGTGATGGTTGAAGGGGCCAGGACCGCTGGATCCAGATACTATTTTCAGGTGGCGGCCAACGGCTCTCTGGATACATTGTTTAGTCAATACCACAGGGAACTATGGAAACAATACCGGGTTCTGGGGCTACCCTATGAATCGGAGCAGGATATCATACAACGGCTAGACTCATATGTGGAACACTATCTGGCTGTGGAGAATTGGTATCCTATGAGGCTGGAAGCCATCGATATGAAGGCTTGCGATGCGTTGACTGATCAGGAAGGAGATTTTTTTATCCAGGAAGTACTGGATTATATGAAATTTGGAATCTGGGATCAGCTGGAAGTGGTGCCGGAAGAGGGAGAATCCTTTTGGAAGGACATAAGGGAAGCGTCTGCGGCAGGAACCGTGACAGAATCCTATAGCGGTCAGGAGAGAGAAGTACAGCGCTTGGAAGACTGTACGGAACGCATCGTAAGCTGTGTACAGAAGCAGGAAGGATATGCACAGGTGCTTGGGCGCTCCCTGGCTGATGATGACGCAGACACATTTTACAGGGAGGCAAAGAACTTCCGGAGAGAGGCAGGCAGAATGGATAGCCTTCTGGAAGCCTATGAAAAACGGGCACAGCAATTAAAACAGGCAATATCCAGATCTCAACGGAAGATGGAGGATCTGCAGGAGGCGTTTCAGGAGGACCGAAAGGAGATGTTTGACCAGCAAATGAACCCTTATGATGCCTATGTGGAGGAGGATGGCAGACGTTATCAGGAATTGGTACATCAAAAGAATATAAGCCTCAAGAACCTGGATCTTCTGGATGAGACCGAGGAGTTGGTAGAACAGCTGGAGGAGGCATATGAATATGGGAAGGAAGAGGATGAAACGGAAGAATCGTTTTCTCTGGAACCAGCTGCACGCTGTTGGGAAGGGTTTATCTCGACGACCTTAACGTTGAATATAGGAAAAGGAGACAAAGAAAAACAGGGGTTTTTAGAGCAGGTTCAAAGGCTGGTGGAAGGAGGGCTTTTGCAGATGGTGCTGCCAGACGGAATGGAGGTGTCAAAGGGAGTCATAAAGGCCAAGAACCTGCCTTCCCATCATCAGGGAGAGACAGGCGGATCAGGCAGAAGCATGGCTGATCACGTATTGATCAACGAGTATTGCAGCAAATATTTCCTTCATGCGTTGAGCCAGGAGAAACGGGAGGTACAGTATGAGCTAGAATACCTGCTTCATGGAAAGAAAACGGATCAGGAGAATCTGGAGGAGACCGTAACGCAGTTATTTCTTATACGACAGGGGATGAATATGATCTATCTGCTGTCAGATTCCGGAAAACAGGAGGAGGCCAGGGCACTGGCTGCGGTGATTACCGGAGTGACAGGCCTGGCGCCTCTTTTAGAGATTGTTGCCGGATTTATTCTGGTGGTGTGGGCAATGGGAGAATCTATGATGGATGTGCGAGATCTGTTGTCTGGTGGAACCGTCCCACTGTGGAAGGAAAGAGGGGATTGGAAACTAAGCCTGGATGGCCTGTTGGAGATGGGAAAAGAAAAAGCCTGTATAAAAGGCACAGATGAGAATCCGGAGGGAAGGGGATTCTCCTATGAGACCTATATAAAATTAATGCTTTTAGTTAGGGATGGAAAGAAGAAGCAGCTGCGCATGATGGATATGGTACAGATGAACATTCAGAGAGCAGAGGCTGGTTTTTCCCTGGATAGGTGTGCCTATAGGGTAGATATCCAAGGAAGGGCTGTTGGGAGGCATATGTTTTTTAACCTTCCTGTTGTAGAACATTTTGTGCACGGAGAAAAGGGTTATCCGTTGGAAGCCGTAGCAGAGAGAGCTTATTAGATGTGTAAATTTTTCAAAAAATCAGGTACAAAAGAGATTCCAAGAGTACATTATCCACGAGAGGAGGCAAAAAAGGATGCCCTTTTTCTGCAGAAAAGGAAATACTTTTGAATTTTCAACAGAAAAAAGAAAGAAAATCTTGAAAAGAGATTCCTTAGTTAATTCAAATAAAAAACAAAAAAACGTAACTCTCCAAGTACGAATTCCCACCGCGGGGTGTATTTCCTTCAGAAACAGGGTGTCCTTTTTTGCCTCCGCAAGTATGACCATAGAGGCATCACTGGCACTGCCTTTCCTGCTGTTTGCAGGTGTTCTTTTATTGATGCCATTCCGAATCCTGGATGTAGAGAGACAGGTTCAGGCGCATGTGGAAACAGTCGGGGAGGATATCAGTCAATTGGCCTATTTTTCAATGGAGAATGCAGCCGGGCGGGAAGCCTTGACTGCGGTCACGGCCTATGGCTATGCAGAGGCAGCGGTTCGTGTAAAACTAAAGGATCTTCCAGTGAAGAATCTTTCCCTGGCATCGTCGGAACTTCTGAAAGATGGGGAGACGGTGAACCTGGTGGTGGATTATGAAATGAAGCTTCCCTTTTCTGTATTTGGCTTGGAGAATGTGAAAAGGAGAAGCGGTTGCTATCGGCGGGCATGGATTGGAGTGTCGGGAAACAATAGAGACGGACAGGCAGCAGAAGGTGATACCGAAGACAAGGTTTTTGTTGGGAGAAATAGTACCAGATACCATACAAGCAGAACTTGTCATTATTTATACAACAATTTAAAGGCTGTGCCACTGGCTAAAATAGAAGATTATCGCAATCAAGGGGGCGGAAGATATACACCTTGCAGCAGATGTGGAAGACATGCAGGAGGTAGCGTATATATTATGCCTTCTGGAAGCCATTATCACAGCAGTAGTTCCTGCACGGCAATTCAGGCATATGTGACAGAGGTTCCCAAGTCCCAGGTAGAACATCTTGGGCCCTGTTCCTACTGTGGGGGAGGACACTGAGTGGATACGCGCTGAACTTCAATGGTTCAATGTACTCTCGGAGTCTCTTTGCGCCTGATTTTGTGAGATAATTTTTTGTCAGATGTGTACAAAATCAGCTGTAAAGGCAGGTACAGGAGAGATTCCGAGAGTATATTTCAGGAAAAAGGAGGGGAAGAATTGGAGATTTTTATAAAATCTGGCTGGCTGTTGTGCCTAACCGCAGCCGCTCTGGAAGATTTAAAGACCCGGCAGGTGTCTGTCTGGATACTTTTTGCAGCAATGATTCCAGGATTGTGGAATCTGTGTTGCTCTGATATAGAGACGCACCTGCGGTCAGCTTTGGCAGGGATCGTTATGCTGGTGCTATCCAGAATGACAGAAGGAGCATTGGGGGAAGGGGATGGCTGGTTTTTCCTTGTGTGTGCTCTTTACTGGAAATGGTGGGAAGTCTGGATCTTGCTTTTAGGCGGTTTGGGAATAGGAAGCATCTGGGGAACGGGACTTTTTCTATATAGAAGATGGAACCAAGGATCCAAAAAGGCAAACGCCACGATTCCACTCCTGACCTGTGTATGGCCTGTGGGAGTCTGGCTGGCACTGCGGTGAACAAGGTATAAAGGGAGAATATGGAACGATGACAAAACATTTTAAAAAAACCGTCTCTGCCAGCTATACAGTTGAGGCAACCTATATTATGGCGATGGTATTGCTTTCCCTATCTGTTTTGATTCGAAGCGGATACAAGATGTATCAGGAGGAAACAGGAATCATGAGGCTTCACCACATGGTGGAGCAGGTTCGGGGACGGGAAGAGGATGATCACAGGAACACAGATATAGGTGGCTGGAGCGTGGAAGTGAAACGGACGGAGAACCAGATAGAAGGAAGACTTACGGCCCGGGGATGGCATAAACAGATTGAGGAAAAGACCCATGAGCCAGAGAATATGATGCGTATGTCCACTATTTTCCAAATAGAGTAATCGATGGGTATTGAAATCGTATGACAGCAGAATGGAGATTTGTATGGGAGAACGTTTAAACGTCAGCTATCACCGGGAGATGAAGAAAAACTACCTGATGATTGAGGAAGAGGAATCTGGCAATCAAAGATTCGAAGCGAAGATGCTGATCGGGAATACCATTGAAGGATTGCTGAGATTCCGGATACGTAAAATGGATGGAATCAGTCGGTTCTGTTACGAGATTACATCAAAACAACCATTAAAACGGCTTCTGGAGACTAGAACCATAGGGGCAGAACAGATAAAAAATCTTCTGATGGGAATTGTTGGAACCTTGACCAGAATGGAAGAATACCTTTTGAGTGAGGAACAGATTGTTCTGGATCCAGAATTTATCTATGTAGATCCAGAGGATTTCTCACCAGGTCTTTGTCTGATACCTGGAAGAAAAGGCAACTTTCCAAAGGAATTCAGCAATCTTTTACAGGAACTTCTGGATAAGGTGGATCATCAGGATAAGGAAGCAGTAATCATGATTTATGGCCTGTATCGGGAGAGCCTGAAGGAGAATTATGGGTTGGAGAATCTGGTGCATTGGCTGGTACAATCAGAATGTCCAAACATGGATAATGACAGAAAGGAAGAAGAATCAGAGATAATAGAAGGAACGATACAGTTTTCAGAGATATCAGAGGTATCTGCAGGCAAGGAAACGAAATCGGAAACGGTATTTCCGCTAAAAGAAGTTATTGTCTGCGGAATGATCGTTCCGTGTATATGTGCGGTTTTGTGGCTTTTTAAGGGGCCGGCGATTGTTTACCAATCCGTAACCCAGAGGAGTTGGCTGGCAATATGTGGCGGCTTTCTTTCCATTGGAGGGATGATATTCTTTATTGGGAGATGGAGAAGGGTTGTCAGACAACAGGAAAAGGCTGAAGCACATGTGGAGGAGCAGCAGCTATATGGGAGAGCGACTGGCAGAACGTCAGGAGCCTCTGGCAATTTTTCACTAGGCGGCTTGATGTCAGGCAACAACTCTTATGAGCAAAAAGAACGCAGTGGAAACGAGCCAAACAGCCCTTGGCAGATGGTATTCTCTGAAGATGAGAGAGAAGAGGTGATGGAGGCAGAGGAGGATGAGGAAGATTCGCATACAGTACTTTTATGGAACAGAGAGCCAGAAGCAATCAGAAGGCTTGTCAGTGTGGATGGAAAGGCAGAGACCATAACCATAGCTTACTTTCCGTTTCTCATAGGAAAGCAGGCGAATCTGACAGATTACACCCTTTCCAGAGACACGGTTAGCCGTATTCATATAAGAATTGACCAGACAGAAGACGGATATTGTCTGACAGATCTCAATTCAACCAATGGAACTTCCGTAAACAGAAGAAAACTGGAGAATAATGAGACCGTTCCCTTAAGTGTCGGCGATCGGGTGGAGATTGCGGATATGTGTTTTTCCTTCCACTAGGGATGGTGCTGCGCAAGAAAAGGCCTTAACAAATCAAAAGAGCTGTGCTAAAATGAATATAATTTAGAGGAGCAGCTTATGGAACATGGAGATTATCAGAAAGCAATATGTATAAACTATGGTCTCATTGCAGTAAATGCTGTTTATTTTATTATTTTAGAGATTATTGGCTCAACAGAAGACGCTGAAACCATGGTGCGCTATGGAGCTCTGTTCTTGCCGGCGGTCGTAGGGCAGGGGGAGTATTGGCGGCTTTTGACAGCCATGTTTATGCATTTTGGAATACAGCATATAGTCAATAACATGTTGATTCTGTTTGTCTTAGGCGGGAATCTGGAACGAGCGCTGGGGAAAGCGAGGTATCTGCTGTTTTATCTGATTTGTGGAATCGGAGCCAATGGTATCTGCCTGTTGAGTAACTTGTTCAGCGGAGAGTTAACGGTGTCTGCAGGAGCATCCGGGGCTATTTTTGGCGTTGTGGGAGGGCTTTTATATGTTGTTACCATAAATCGCGGACATCTGGGGGATCTGAACACCAGGCAGCTGGTGATAATGGCATTGTTTTCCCTATATGCTGGTTTTACAACCGTTGGAACCAATAATATTGCCCACATTTCCGGGATGGTAATCGGACTTTTAGTGGCAGGCATATTGTATCGGAAATCTTAAGCTTTGCAAGTAAACCGGCATGTGCCCGGCTGCCGGCACACCATCGCCCATAAAAGTCTGGCGTGCACATTGGGCATACCTGAATTTATGCCGCCTGATCGGCGGCAGACTTTCAAAGTAAAGGAGGATATAGGCAATGAAGGATGATTGTATTTTTTGCAAAATTGCTAATGGAGTAATTCCAGCAGCGAAACTTTATGAAGATGAGGATTTTTGTGTCATTCTGGACTTAGGACCGGCATCAAAAGGACATGCATTAATTCTCCCCAAAGAGCATTATCAGGATGTATGCGAGTTAGATCAAGCCATAGCAGCAAAGGTTCTTCCACTGGCAGGAAGGATTGGCAAAGCCATGAAGGAGGGGCTTGGATGTGCTGGATTTAATCTGGTTCAGAATAATGGAGAGGCAGCAGGTCAAAGTGTCATGCATTTTCATATGCATGTGATCCCACGCTACGAAGGAGGCCCCAGGATGGTGGCTTGGGATCCCCAGACCCTGAATCAGGAGGAAGCAGCGGATATTGCCGATAAAGTGAAAGAGAAACTATAGTTACACATGGGCTATTTAACTTAGGAGAATATAATGCAACAAGAACAGAATGATCTGTTGCAGGAATTATACGAGGGATATCAGGGAGCACTTCGGTTTGTAGCGCATAAAAGTGGAATTCCATATGAGGAGATTGATGATATTATTCAGGATACATTTTATGCTTATATCCGTGCCTATGAAGATAAATTTTCTGAGTGGAATGATGCACAGAGAAAAAGTGTACTGATGAGAATTCTAAAAAACCGTTGCACCGATTATTTCAGATATAAAGGCCGATATCAAAGTGTTAGCATTGATACAGGGAATTTCGGGGAAGAAATGCAAATTCCGGATCAGTGTGTTGTGAGAGATGTTCTTGAGCATGTAACAGATAGGGAAGATTTAAGGGCTATTCAAGATTGTATAAAGGAAATGAGGCCAGTCTGGCGCGACGTAGCCATCCTTCATTTTGTAGAAGGACGGCCAGTTGCGGAGATTTGTGAAATCTTGAAAATCAATGCCCCAACCTGCAGAATGAGAATTTCCAGAATCAGAAAATACTTAAGAGAGCAGATAGGGAAAACATAGGTTTAAGGTACACAGCTTTCAATCAGATCGATGATGGTATCTACCGCATTGATTAAATGGCTTTGTTCCATCTGACGGATAAAGGAACTGCGATTCTCATACGTATCGGAGATGGCTTGGTAAAGGGTATCTCCTGTCATAGCCTCTTCTTCTAACATCGTACTAAATCCTTGCTTGGAAAAAGAAGAAGCATTGAGAATCTGATCCCCCCGGCTTGCTGCAGCAGATAATGGAATCAGGATATTGGGCTTATGCAAAGCCAGAATTTCACAGATAGAGTTCGCCCCTGCTCTGGATATAACCAGATCGGCAGCCGCAAACAGATGCCTTAACGGCGCATCAACATACTCATATTGTACATATCCGGTGGTGCCGATCAGGGATTCATCCAGATGGCCTTTCCCACAGATATGTACCACCTGATAATCAGGCAGCAGCCGTGGGAGCAGCCCGCGAACCGCCTGGTTGACAACAACAGAACCAAGACTTCCTCCGATTACCAGAATAACGGGCTTTTCTGCAGAGAGATGGGCATACTGTAAGCCTGACAGACGATCGCCTTTCAGCAGTTCTGCCCGGATCGGAGATCCAGTTAAAACGGCTTTTTCTGCAGGAAGATATTGCAATGTCTCAGGGAAATTACAGCAGACCTTTTTTGCGGAAGGAATACAAAGCTTGTTGGCAAGGCCGGGAGTCATATCGGATTCATGAATAATGGTTGGAATATGGCGATGCCTGGCAGCCATAACCACTGGTACGGCTACAAAACCGCCTTTGGAGAAAATAACATCCGGTTTGAATTCCTTTAGTAGCCTACAAGCTTCCTCATATCCTTTTATAACGCGAAACGGGTCAGAAAAATTTTTTAAATCAAAGTATCGGCGTAGTTTTCCTGAAGAAATGCCGCTATAAGGAATTCCGGCATCCTCAATCAGCTTTTTTTCCATTCCCTGGTAAGAGCCAATATAACGAATCTCATATCCCCGCTCCTGCAAGGAGGGAATCAAAGCCAGATTTGGCGTCACATGACCAGCCGTTCCACCGCCGGTTAAAATAATTTTTTTCATATAATGCGCCTCCATAATAAAACCATATGCAACAGCCCGGATGATCTTGCTGCTGCCCCCATATTAATATATACTAATTATACTAAACAATCACCCTAAAAAGTCAACCCTAAAACAATAGGAAATGAAAGGAATTGAAAGAGGTATCTAAGTGAGTAAAGAAGGTTTTGGCCAGAATGACAAAAGATGGCAGGACGATAATTTCATAATCCATAAGATGGAAGAAGCCTTCGGATACAGTGATGAACAGCTGGCTGAAGAATTGGACAGAGCTGCCGAACTGGCCGCCCAACACCCAGACCCATACTTAAAACCGCCAGAAGGCGAATTCCAGAAGATTATGGAACGGGTGGAGAAAGAGAAGAAGGCTGAACGGAAGGTGCTTCGGCTGAAGAAGATTGTAAGGCCACTGTTGGTGGCCGCTTTGCTTGGAGGGGTGATTTTAGGAAGTGGGATTGGGGTGAATGGGTTGGAGGGAACAGAATATAGACTTAGGGAACGGGACGAGGGGGATGCTATTTTCAATAATGCGGAGGTAGGAGTTAAACAAAGTAGCATAGAGCAAGTATATGATGAAGTTGAAGAGAGGTTGGGGATACCTGTTATAGAACTTTTTTACATGCCAAATGAGATGGTATTTAAAGAAATATTTATAGATAAAGATAGAGCAAGATTAGAATTTTTATATAATGATAATCGCTTTCATTTTTATCAAATGCTTTGGAATTTAGAGAATTCAACTAATTATAAATCTGATAGAAAATTATTTAAAGAAGTATATAATCGCTATCTTGATACTAATATTGCTATTTATAAAAATGATTTAGAGGGAGAGGAGCCAGAATTAGGAGCACAATTTGTAAATGGAGAGGCTGTTTATTATTTGTATGGAATTATGGACGAAGACGAGTTTACTAAAATAGTAGAACATATAAAATATTATGAAAATTAGGTTATATTCAGTTAGTTTTTTCGTTGTATTAAAAAAGGAGGGTTGTTATTATGAAGAAGACCTTAAAAAAAACTATTATTATATCACTAATTTTTACTATTTTACTTAGCCGAACAGTATTCGCTAGAGATGTGCAACAGTACAATGATGCTAAATCTGCTAATGTACATTCTGTTTTATTACCTAAAGAAGAAAAAGTGTCATACGATATTGTCTATGGGAGTGCAAAAAGCACAGCTCTTGGAACAGCAGTATGTTCGGTTGCTAATGATGGCAAGGGTGTAATTAGGGTTTGGGCAGAAACGACTATGTTTAAACCAGTGGATTGGGCAGGGATTACTCTTTATCTGGAACAATGGGATGAAAAAAATAAGGCCTGGAGAATAGTGGCAGAAGCAGAAAAGGAGTTTTTGCCAAAAGATGAGGCAGATGGGGAATTGACATCTGCGACTTTAGAAATGTCAGTTTCTGATCAACCCATGGGATATTACTATCGTGCAAGAGCACTCCATGAACTAGAATTCGACGGCGACTGGTATGAAATCAGGGTAACAAAAACAGATGGTATTTTAATGGAGTATGTACCCTAACAATTAGAACAAACAGACCCCTTATTAGACAAACCTAAACGAGCGGAATGAAATACACAAATTCCGCTCGTGCATGTTAATTCACACATAGTAAAAACAAAGTCTCATTAAAGATGCAAAGTGTGGCCAAGAGGCTATGTCACACGAACCCCCTGTGCCAAATAAATATAAAAGCTTTCCATAAACTCCCGTTCCGAGCTGCTGCTGAGAGGATTCATGCTTAGAATACTGCGTATCTTATCCAGCCGGTATACCAGAGTGTTTTTATGCACATGGAGTGCATTGCTGGCCTTGGCCAGGTTATAGTCTTTTTCTATCAGAGCATTCATAACTTCTATATAATTTTCAATAAATTTCTCGCCCAATTCCTGTTTCAGATAAGAGAATACGGCATGGAACTCATTTTGAGAGGCGATCGCCTCCAAATATTTCACCACATAGTTATAAAAGTAGTAGCTTCCTGGCTGACTGATATGATTCTGCATCCACCGGCAGTAGAGAAAGGCCTGGCGGTAATAGATGATATCATTTTCAATAGGCCCTACATAGATACTGTGTTTCAGGCTGTTAGAACGAATATACTGTAGGGCATGGGATAAATAATCTCCCAGAATATACTTATAATCCTCCATAATAATATTACTTTCTCCATGTATGGATTTGAGAAGAAAGATATTTCCGTCATTGGTAATTCCGGCAAGATCCTGCCTTGAGGCATCTGTTCCCTGGTCAATCTGGCGGCAGAGCTGCGAGGAATGGCGGAAAGGATCTTCAATCTCAATTAAAACAGGAATCCTGGGTATCTTTTTGTCCAGAGACGTATCCTTTATAGCCTGTTCCAAATCAGAATATTCATAATCATCACTGAAAAGGATTTTCAAAACCCGTTCCTTGGCAGTATATTTTCGGGAAACATTTTTCTTATACAATTCGAATTCCAACATTACTTCAAGGGAATGCCTCAAAACCCGGATAACAGGCAACACTTCTTGTGCATTGCCGTAGACTCCAATCACGCCCACTCTGTGCCGCTTTACAAAAAGTACCATGTATACACTTTCTCGGATACCGCTTTCAGGATCATCTCGGTCGATGATGACGATCTCTTGATGGCTTTTTATCAGATGAAAAGCTGTCTCATGAAAAATTCCAATTAATTCCCCGGACTTACTGGCAAGAATCTTTCCATATTCATCAATAATACTTAGATTGTATTTCGTCAGACCAGCGATAGAATCAAATAGTTTATTGGCTAATAACGTATCCATATCGTTTCATTCCTTAACTAGTGTTTTGCCTCGTGTTCATAAAAAAGGAAATTCCCGCAAAATGTCCTATGATTGTTCTCTATTATAGTATAAACACAAAAGAGAAATCTTGTATTCTGAAAATAAAAAAAGAAGCAGATATTTGGTTGTGAAAACATGGGAATACAGGAAAAAAGAGAATATAATAAGGCCACAAAAATCAAAAGTAAGAGCAAACACAGGTAAGATCGGAGGAAAAACATGAAAAAACGAGGGTTTAGTTTCGTGATGGCAGCAATTATGACAGCTTCCCTGTTGTCTGGCTGTAGCAACAATTCCAATGCTCCTAAGAGCACAGAAGGAACGGAAAGCCAGACTTCTCAGGCGGCAGCACAAACCTCTTCCAGTGGACAAGACGCAGACGCAGAGAGTGAGAAGGGAGAAGAAACACCGGGAGCTGGCAGCGAATTAAATGGTACCTTGAAAATGTATGGCCCTGGATTATTTGCAGATGTAGGGCTGGACGGAACCATCGATATGATTACAGGTGTGAAAAAGCCAGGATATCAGGTGGTCATCGACAGGTGGAAGGAGCTGTATCCCAATGTAGAACTGGTGATTGAACCGATTCCGTGGGACAACTGGAAGGCAGCTCTGCAGACAGCAGCGATTTCCGGGGATGTGGATATCTTGATTCATGGTGCGTCGTTAGGGCCGGTAGTAGAGCCGTTGGGGCCGTATGTGGAGAAGGATTCAGACTATATGGATCAGGTAACCATGATGACGTTACGAAGAAATGCAGAGCTGGCACCGCTTAATGAGGTGGTTCCGTTTGGCGCGACCATAACGTTGAATCCGGTTATGGTGGTTGTCAATAAGACGATTTTTGAGGATTATGGCGTACCTCTTCCAGATTATAAGACATGGACTCTGGATGACCTGATGGAGGCAGCAAAGGCTACCACAGGAACCGATCCTAAGACAGGAA
>CANDZL010000003.1:0-110462 GCA_947425205.1 uncultured Hungatella sp.
GTATCCTGGAGAACGTAAAATATCCATAAATCAGGTCAATCAGCCCTGCGCTGCAAAGAGGACGGACAAGAATCTCTGGCTGTTTTTTCGCAGGATAACAGCTGTATGGACATATCTTATGGAAAGAAGAGGGATATCTTTATGAAGAAAGCACTTATCACCGGAATCACTGGTCAGGACGGTTCTTTTTTAGCGGAGTTTTTGTTAGAAAAAGGTTATGAAGTTCATGGAATCGTACGCCGGGTTTCCATTTCCAATACCGCTCGAATCGATCACCTGTCAGGCAGGATTACACTCCATGACGGTGATTTATCCGACGCTTCCTCTCTGATTCGGATCATTCATACGGTACAGCCAGATGAAATTTATAATCTGGCGGCCCAGTCCCATGTACAAGTTTCGTTTGACGCCCCTGAATATTCCGGCGATGTGGATGCCCTGGGTGTGCTGCGTATCCTGGAAGCCTGCCGTATCCTTGATTTGACGAAAAAGACAAAGATTTATCAGGCTTCCACCTCGGAACTGTATGGAAAAGTAGAGGAGGTGCCTCAGCGGGAGACCACTCCCTTCCACCCTTACAGCCCTTACGCCATCGCCAAGCAATATGGCTTCTGGATCACCAAAGAGTACCGGGAGGCCTACGGCATGTTTGCCGTCAACGGTATTTTGTTTAATCATGAATCAGAGCGCCGGGGAGAGAATTTTGTCACCCGCAAGATCACATTGGCCGCCGGCCGTATTGCAGAAGGGCTTCTGGATCACCTGGAACTGGGCAATTTAGACTCCCTTCGGGACTGGGGCTATGCCAAGGATTATGTGGAATGCATGTGGCTGATTCTTCAGCACGAAACACCGGAAGATTTTGTCATTGCCACCGGAGAACAGCACACGGTTCGCGATTTCACGGAGAAAGCCTTTGCTGCCAACGGCATTACCATACGCTGGGAAGGCACTGGTCTGGATGAGAAAGGGTATGATGAGAAGACCGGAGCGATGGTGGTGTGCGTCAATCCCAGATGGTTTCGTCCCACAGATGTGGACAACCTGTGGGGGGACCCTACGAAGGCAAAGACCCTTTTAGGATGGGATCCCCAGAAAACCAGCTATACAGAATTAGTCAGGATCATGGCAGAGCATGACCGCAAGCTTGCACGCCGTGAGAAGAACTTAACCCAGCAGTAAAAAGGAGAGCATGTGTGATGATGGAAAAAAATGCTAAAATCTATGTGGCCGGGCACCAGGGCATGGTAGGCTCTGCCATTGTTCGGGAATTACAGCGTCAGGGCTACACGAACCTGCTGCTTAAGACCCATAAGGAACTGGATCTGTGCCGCCAGGAGGCAGTGGAAGCCTTCTTCGCCGCAGAGAAACCAGAATACGTGTTCCTTGCCGCAGCCAAAGTAGGAGGAATCCTGGCCAATCAGGAGGCCCTGGCAGATTTTATGTACGATAACCTGATTCTGGAGATGAACGTCATACACTCCGCATGGAAAAACCAATGCAGGAAGCTGGAATTCTTAGGTTCCTCCTGCATCTATCCCCGGATGGCCCCCCAGCCCATGAAGGAAAGCTGCCTTCTGACCTCAGAGCTGGAGAAAACCAACGAAGCCTATGCACTGGCCAAGATTTCCGGCTTAAAATACTGCGAATTCTTAAACCGCCAATACAATACCGACTACATTTCCGTCATGCCTACCAATCTGTATGGCCCCAACGACAACTATCACCCAGACCACAGCCATGTCCTTCCGGCCCTGATCCGCCGCTTCCATGAAGCCAAGTTAAACAACCAGCCGGAAGTTATCTGCTGGGGAGACGGCTCCCCCCTGCGCGAGTTTCTCTATGTAGACGACTTAGCTGACCTGTGTGTGTTCCTGATGAACCACTACAGCGGCAACGAAACCGTAAACGCCGGCACAGGCAAAGAACTGACCATCAAGGAATTAACCAGGCTGGTGGCGGATATCATCGGCTATCAGGGGCAAATCCGATGGGATCGAACAAAACCCAACGGCACCCCCAGGAAACTTCTGGATGTATCCAAAGCCACAGCCCTGGGCTGGACCTATAAAACTGAGTTAAAAGAAGGCATCCGCCTGGCCTACGAAGATTTCCTATCCAACCCCATGCGTGCCAAACCATAGCCGGCCCCTGCACAATTACCACAAACGAATAAAAAAGGAGGTCATTCACCTACATGAACATTATCCTGCTATCTGGCGGTTCCGGCCAGCGCCTATGGCCTTTATCCAACAACATCCGCTCCAAGCAATTCATAAAAATTTTTCACACCGAAACCGGCCAGCTTCAATCCATGATCCAGCGTGTATACCGCCAGATCAAAACCGCTGATGCTACCGCCTCCATAACCATCGCCACATCCAAATCCCAGGCATCTGCCATCCACAACCAGTTGGGAGACCAGGTAAACCTAAGCATAGAGCCTTGCCGGAGAGACACCTTCCCTGCCATAGCCCTTGCCGCCGCCTATCTCAAGGACATCCAGGGCATAGCCGAGGATGCTCCGGTTATCGTCTGCCCTGTAGACCCCTACGTGGAGGCTGATTATTTTGAGGCCCTAAAAAAACTGGAACATCAGGCTGCCATCAGCCGGGCCAACCTGGTCCTTATGGGGATCGAGCCTACCTATCCCAGCGAGAAATACGGTTATATCCTGCCAAAAGATACAGCCCCTATCAGTCAGGTCGCCATGTTCAAGGAGAAGCCAGACAAAGCATCCGCCCAGGCCTACATCACCCAGGGAGCCCTCTGGAACGGCGGCGTATTTGCATTCAAACTGGGCTATGTACTGGATCGTGCCCATGCCCTGATTGAGTTTACCGACTATGCTGACCTGTTCACCAAATACGAAACGCTGAAAAAAATCAGTTTCGATTATGCCGTTGTGGAACACGAATCCCTGATTGAAGTGATGCGCTACTGCGGCAGTTGGAAAGACTTAGGCACATGGAATACCTTAACGGAAGTGATGGAGAGCCCCAGTGTCGGGGAGGCCCTGTTCAATGAGACCTGTGAAAATGTCCACGTAATCAACGAGTTAAATGTCCCTGTGCTGTGTATGGGGCTAAAGAACATGGTTGTGTCAGCCAGCTCAGAGGGGATTTTGGTATCAGACAAGGAGGAATCCAGCTATATTAAGCCCTATGTTGACACCATTGACCACAGAGTTATGTTTGCAGAGAAATCATGGGGAAGCTTCCGGGTTCTGGATGTGGAAAAAGAGAGTATGACTATCAAAGTCACGTTAAATCCGGGCCATCGGATGAATTATCACAGCCATCAGAACCGGGATGAGGTATGGACAGTCATAGCCGGGAAGGGAAGAACCGTTGTGGACGGAATGGAGCAGCCGGTGGAAGCAGGGGATGTGGTGACCATGGCTGCCGGGTGCAGGCATACAATCATTGCGGACACGGAGCTTCAGGTGATTGAAGTGCAGCTTGGCAAGGAGATCAGTGTATATGACAAAAAGAAATACGAACTTGAAATCTGAGCCGTTTTTGTTAAAACCAGCGGGAAAAGACTACCTGTGGGGTGGAAACCGTTTAAATGATGATTTTTCCAAAGGAATCCCTATGTCCCCTCTGGCAGAAACCTGGGAATGTTCTACCCATCCGGACGGCCCCAGTTCCATTGCCAGTGGCTGGTATGCAGGCAGGCTTTTGTCGGATGTCCTGAAAGAACATCCGGAGTTTATGGGAACACACCCCAGGACCCGGGGAGAGCTTCCGATCCTGTTGAAACTGATCGATGCCAAACAGGATCTTTCTATCCAGGTTCATCCGGATGACGAATATGCCTTTCAATATGAGAATCAGCAGCAGGGCAAGACTGAGATGTGGTATGTTCTGGATGCGGCTAAAGATGCAAGCCTGATCTACGGGTTTCACCATGATATGGATTCCTGTGTTCTCAGGGAGGCCCTTAAGAAAGGGGACATCGAAAAATATCTGCAGAAGGTTCCGGTTCACAGGGATGACGTATTTTTCATAGAGCCTGGAACCGTCCATGCCATTGGAGCCGGAGTACTGATTGCAGAGATTCAGCAGAATTCCAATCTGACATATCGGATGTACGACTATAACCGAAGAGACAGACATGGGAATATGCGAGCCCTCCATGTAGAAAAAGCCTTGTCCGTGGCAAACATGAAGGGAAGTCCAAGGCCCAGGCAGCCTATGCGCATCCTGCGGTACCGGCCAGGCTGCGCTACCGAATTTTTATGTCGATGCAAATACTTCCAGGTGGAACGAATGTTAATCAACACGGAAAACTGCAGGGAACTGGCAGATTTTAAGACAGACAGTAACTCGTTCCAGGTCTTTTTGTGTGTCGGCGGATGCGGTGTGTTGCTGGTGGAGAATGGAGAACCCCTTCATTTTTTTAAAGGAGATTGTGTGTTTATACCAGCAGATTCAGAGAGCATAAAGATTCATGGCAGCGCTCAGCTTCTTAAAGTGACCTGTTGATTAAGGAGATCCATTGTCACGGATTGTTTTTCTTATTGTACAATTCAGAGGTAACATACAGAATTTGAGTGTTTGCGGAAGCATATTGGTCCGGAACACTCCGTACAAAGGAGGAACACATGGGAAAGGCATATGGATACGTGCGTGTCAGCACCAGGGAACAGAATGAGGATCGACAGATGATTGCACTGAATCAGAAAAATGTGCTGAAAGAAAACATTTATATGGACAAGCAGTCAGGAAAGGACTTTGAGCGTCCCAGGTATCAGCACATGGTTCGGAAGCTGGAAGAAGGGGATCTGCTTTACATAAAAAGCATTGACCGTCTAGGCAGGAACTATGAAGAGATCCTGGAGCAGTGGAGAATCCTTACGAAAGACAAGAAGATCGATATCGTAGTTCTGGATATGCCTCTGTTGGACACCAGAAGAGGAAAGGATCTGATGGGAACGTTCTTAAGTGATATTGTACTGCAGGTGCTTTCGTTTGTAGCGGAAAATGAGCGGGGGAATATCCGCCAGAGGCAGAAAGAAGGAATCGAGGCAGCAAAACAGAGAGGCGTGAAATTTGGAAGGCCTCAGAAGCCTTTGCCAGAGAATTTTAGCCGGGTATACCGCCGCTGGCTTTGTCAGGAGATCAATGGAGTCCAGGCGGCAGAGATGTGCCGGATGTCGGTTCCAACATTTTATCGAAGGGCAGAGCAATATCCCCTTGACATTTTAGAAAAATAGGGTTATTCTACTATCAATTCAATTAATTACAAACTGTTGACCGGGACGAGTACCTGTTGGGAACATGCACAGAGAGTTGCAGGCGGTGGGATTGCAGCCATGGGAAAAAGAGGGAATGGACCCGCGAGGGCGAACTGAAACATTGGGAGTAGGTAAGACGTGGCTGCACGTTACAGCAGGCCGTGTATGATAGTACACAGGAATGAGAGCATTTCTTATGTTGAGAAATGAAGTTAGGTGGCACCGCAGAAGTTAGCTTCTGTCCTATTAGAATAAGCTAGTGGGACAGGAGTTTTTTTATATCATAGGAAAGTGATCCTATGATACAAAAACGCGACCCAAGGATGCGCAACACGGTGTAGGCTTGTTCACTAAGCTCATTGCATTGGTTTAGTGGGCCAATGCCTCCGCGCAAGGGAAAATGGCTGCTGTCGCAGCCGCGCTCCAGGAATCTGGTTTTCGTAGTTAATTGAAATCCCATTTAGAAAGGAAGAAAAACGATGAGACAGGAAATCCCTTACAAAATTTATCTTGAAGAGCAGGAGATGCCAAAGAAATGGTATAATGTGCGGGCGGATATGAAGAAAAAGCCAGCGCCCATCTTGAATCCGGAAACCTTAAAACCCATAACCCTGGAAGAACTGTCTGGCATCTTCTGCGAAGAATTGGCGAAGCAGGAGTTGGATGATACCACCCCGTATTTTGATATTCCCCAGGAGATTCTAGATTTTTATAAGATGTACCGTCCGTCACCTTTGGTGAGGGCATACTGTCTGGAGAAGAAACTGGGAACACCGGCGCATATCTTTTATAAGTTTGAAGGAAACAACACATCCGGCAGCCACAAGTTAAATTCTGCCATTGCCCAGGCGTATTACGCAAAGAAACAGGGATTAAAGGGAGTGACCACAGAGACAGGAGCCGGACAGTGGGGAACCGCTCTTTCCATGGCCTGTGCCTATCTTGAGCTGGATTGCCAGGTATACATGGTAAAATGTTCCTATGAACAGAAGCCCTTCCGCCGGGAAGTGATGCGGACTTATGGCGCCCATGTGACTCCTTCGCCGTCTATGAATACGGAAGTAGGACGAAAGATCAATGCCCAGTTCCCGGGAACTACAGGAAGCCTTGGATGTGCCATCTCCGAAGCCGTGGAGGCAGCGTTGAGCCAGGAAGGGTATCGGTATGTGTTAGGCTCCGTTCTGTCTCAGGTTCTTCTTCATCAATCGGTGATCGGACTGGAGACCAAGGCGGCCCTTGACAAATATGGGATTAAAGCGGATACCATTATCGGTTGCGCCGGCGGTGGCTCCAACCTGGGCGGCCTGATTTCTCCGTTTGCAGGCCAGATGGTAAGAGGAGAGGCGGATTATGAGATTATCGCCGTAGAACCGGCATCCTGCCCCAGCCTTACCAGGGGAGTCTACGCCTATGACTTCTGCGATACCGGAAAAGTATGCCCCCTGGCCAAGATGTACACTCTGGGAAGTAGTTTCATTCCTTCCGCCAGCCATGCAGGAGGCCTTCGGTATCACGGCATGAGCTCTACTGTATCGGAACTGTATGATCAGGGGCTTTTGAAAGCCAGAAGCGTAGAACAGACAGAAGTCTTTAAGGCAGCCCAGACATTTGCCAAGGTAGAAGGCATCCTTCCGGCTCCGGAAAGCAGCCATGCAATCAAGGTGGCCATGGATGAAGCCCTGAAGTGCAAGGAAACCGGGGAGGAAAAGAATATCGTATTTGGCCTTACCGGCACAGGATACTTTGATATGGTGGCGTATCAGAGATTTAACGATGGTGAGATGTCAGATTATATTCCGACGGAAGAAGAACTGAAACGGTCATTTGCAGCACTGCCCAAGTGTTGATGGTATAGGAAATCGTAAGAATTATTTATATTGGCGTAATTGTTTCCAAATTATGTTTTTGGTAAAATAAGCTATCAAATGTTATAAATTTACATGATTTGGAAATGGAGCTGTTATTGCGTATGAGAATCGTTAAGAACTGGAACATCAATAAGAAAAGGCTTATGGCAGCGCTGCTGGGAAGCTTGCTGTGCTGCCAGCCGATGATGGCTATGGCTGCTGAGTGGCAGAGAGAGGGTGGCATCTATCAGATGCCGGACGGAACCGGGATTCAGGGGGCTATCACCAGGGGAATTGATGTGTCCCACTGGAAAGGGCTGGTGGATTGGGGCCAGGTTGCGGCTTCCGATGTAAGTTTTGTCATGCTTGGAACCAGGTTCCAGGGACAAGCCGATCCCTATTTTGCCCAGAATGCCAGGGCAGCCAGGGCGGCAGGACTAAATGTAGGGGCATATATCTATTCCTATGCCACTTCCGTGGAGATGGCGGAACAGGAGGCTGACTTTGTCCTGGATCTGATCAAGGATTTTCCCATTTCTTTTCCGGTAGCCTTTGACGCGGAGGATGCCAATACCCTGGGAACGCTGGCACCCACACAGGTCAGCGAAGTGATCAACGCGTTTTGCCAGAAGATTGAGGCAGCCGGTTATCATCCCATGGTATATGCCAATGAGACGTGGCTCAACACCAAGATTGATTTATCCCAGCTTCATTATGACGTGTGGGTAGCGCGGTACGGCACCCGGTATACATATGGCAGCCCTGCCATGTGGCAGGCGACCAACACTGGTTCGATCAATGGTGTGGACGGAGCGGTAGACATCGATTTCCTGTTTAAGGATTACAACTCCGTGATTCCCGCGGATACCTGGAGAACCATTGGCGGCAATCAATATTATTACAAAAACTATGAAATGCAGAAGAATTCCTGGATCAACGACGGCACCGGCTTCTTCTATATGAATGAAAGCGGGAATCCGATGAAGGGCTGGATGACCACAGAGGCCGGCACCTACTATATGGATGAGGCAAACGGGATGATGTCCACTGGCTGGAAGATTCTGGACGGAAGCCAGTATTTATTTAACGGCGAGGGACTGATGGTTACCGGCTGGGCGGATGTGGATGGAGCCAGATATTACATGAATGACAAGGGTGTGATGCAGACCCAGTGGCAGAACATTGACGGGACATGGTATTATCTGAGCGATACTGGAGCCATGGTTACCGGCTGGCTGGATCTGAATGGAGCCCGGTATTATATGGACGGGACCGGGGCGATGGCCACCGGTTGGCAAGATATTGACGGAGCCAGATATTATCTGAATGCATCTGGCCTTATGCAGACTGGCTGGCAGAATCTTGACGGGAAATGGTACTATCTGAATAATGCCGGAGCGATGCAGACTGGCTGGAAGAACATCAATGGCAGCTGGTATTATATGGATGGAACCGGTGTTTCGCTGCACGGCTGGCAGGATATTGAAGGGGCCAGATACTATCTCAATGAATCTGGTGTGATGCAGACCGGCTGGCAGGACATTGGCGGAGTGCGGTATTACTTAAGTGATTCCGGAAGCCTGCAGACCGGCTGGGCAAGAATTGACGGAGCCTGGTATTATCTGAATGAGTCCGGCACCATGGCTACCGGCTGGCAGGAGATCGCAGGAGCCCTTTATTATCTGGATCCGGCTACCGGACATCTTGCAGTGGATGCCGTGCTGGAGCGGGACGGCGTACCATATCAGGCAGACGGAAACGGAATCTGTACCCCCATCGAACCACAAGCCTGACAGATAAGCAGATGTATGGCTGAATCACTGCGAGAATAAAAACGAATCATGACAGGACTGTCGTAAAATGTGGCTTATGTACGAGATACGGAAGAAACGTAAGTAGTTTCAACACCGTATATTGAATAGAGCGGCCACTTTGTGACAGTCCTATTTTATTCAACCGTTTCGTTAATATTTGGTCGCCAGAGACAACGTATTTTCATGTTACCCTCCGGGAATGTTTTTATACACAATTTTAAGCCAATTAACACCAATGTCATGATGTTGGGGTCAAAAGGTCTTTTGACCCCTTTGATACCGGATTGCTCCGCACTTTGTGCTCCCGCAATCCTCAAAAACATTCAAAATCCGCCCTAATCGGGCTACTTTTTCATGTTTTTGGCGGGTCCCAAGGCCAAAAATCCTCTTGCAAGCAAGCTTGCACCGGATTTTTGACCTTTTGACCCTAGTATCATGTCATTTAGATAACACTTAACCTTTCGAGATAACGTAGCCGGGAGAGGGACTTTCTATATATTTCTCAAATAATAAAACGAAAATAATAAATCCAAAGGAAAAGAGTTGACGGCACATAAAAAACCTAGTATTATTCTTAATAAGTAGAAGTTCATTAATAAGGGATACTTATTAGTAGAACTTCTAAAAGTATTACTGAAAATAATAAAGGAGAATCTTACTATGGCAAAAGTTGGAATTGTGATGGGAAGTGATTCCGATATGCCTGTGATGGCGCAGGCAGCGGATATTCTGGAAAAATTAGGGGTAGAATTTGAAATCACGGTAATTTCTGCACACAGAGAGCCAGATATCTTTTTTAACTATGCAAAGACGCTGGAAGAAAAAGGCGTTAAAGTGGTGATTGCCGGCGCAGGCAAAGCGGCTCATCTGCCTGGCATGTGTGCGGCGCTATTCCCTATGCCTGTTATCGGTATCCCTATGAAGACGTCTGATTTGGGTGGCGTGGATTCTCTTTATTCCATTGTCCAGATGCCGTCCGGCATTCCTGTTGCAACGGTAGCCATCAATGGCGGAACCAATGCCGGGATCCTGGCAGCCAAGATCCTGGCAGTGTCAGACTCGGAACTTTTAAAACGCATAAAAGACTATACGGAATCTCTGAAAAATGATGTGGTTGCAAAGGCGGAAAAGTTGAATCAGATTGGCTATAAAGAATATTTGGCTCAGATGAAGAAATGACAAACAAGTGACAGCAGTGGCAGGGACAGAAGAGATTCTGAGAGTACATCAACGTGTAAGGAGGATAACCATGGATTACAAAAAAGCTGGTGTGGATATTGAAGCTGGTTACAAGTCAGTAGAACTGATGAAGAAGCATGTGATGGAGACCATGAGACCGGAAGTGCTGGGGGGAATCGGCGGATTTTCCGGCGCGTTTTCTCTGGAGAAGATCAAAGATATGGAGCATCCGGTGCTGTTGTCCGGCACGGATGGAGTGGGAACCAAATTAAAGCTGGCATTTCTGATGGACAAGCATGACACCGTAGGCATTGACTGTGTGGCCATGTGTGTCAATGATGTGGCGTGTGCGGGAGGAGAGCCTTTATTTTTCCTGGATTACATTGCATGCGGGAAGAATGTGCCGGAGAAGATTGCCGCTATCGTAAGCGGGGTGGCTTTAGGATGCAGGCAATGCGGCGCTGCCCTGGTAGGCGGCGAGACGGCAGAGATGCCGGGCTTTTATCCGGCGGAGGAATACGATCTGGCCGGATTTGCCGTAGGCGTGGCGGAGCAGAGCCAATTGATCGATGGGAAGGATTTAAAGGAGAAGGATGTGCTGATCGGTATGGCATCTTCCGGCGTTCACAGCAATGGCTTTTCCCTGGTGAGAAAGGTTTTCGAGAAGGAGCTGACCTTGGAAGGGTTAAACACCTATTATGAGGAACTGGGGACTACTCTGGGAGAGGCTCTTCTTGCCCCTACGAAGATCTATGTCAAAGCGATGAAGAGCGTGAAAGACGCAGGAGTCAAAGTGAAAGCATGCAGCCACATTACCGGAGGCGGATTCTATGAGAATGTGCCCCGCATGCTGAGAGAGGGTACCAGGGCTGTGATCAAGAAGGACAGCTACCCGGTTCCTCCCATCTTCCATATGCTGGCTGAAAAAGGTGATATCGGAGAAGAGATGATGTACAATACCTACAACATGGGCATCGGAATGATCGTGGCTGTGGATCCTGCCTGCGTGGAAAAAACCATGGAGGCTATAAAGGATGCCGGAGAGACTCCATATGTGATCGGTTCCATTGAGAATGGAGAAAAGGGAGTGGCCTTATGCTGAACATAGGAGTATTGGTGTCAGGAGGCGGAACCAATCTTCAGGCGATCCTGGATGCCATTGACAATGGAACCATCACCAATGTGCAGGTGGCGGTGGTAATCAGCAACAACGAAGGGGCCTACGCGCTGGAGCGGGCGAGACAGCATGAGATTCCGGCAGAGTGCATCTCTCCCAAATCCTATGAAAACAGGGAAGCATTCAATGAGGCGCTGATCCGGAGAGTAGATTCTTATGGCCTGGATCTGATTGTGCTGGCCGGATTCCTGGTTAAGATTCCGGAAGGCATGATTGCCAAGTACAGAAACAAGATTATCAACATCCACCCATCCCTGATCCCGTCCTTCTGCGGTGTGGGGTATTATGGACTGAAGGTTCACCAGGCAGCCCTGGCCCGCGGCGTAAAGATTACGGGAGCCACGGTTCATTACGTAGACGAAGGTATGGATTCCGGTCCGATTATTTTACAAAAGGCTGTGGAGGTGAAGGAGGGGGATACTCCTCAGATTCTCCAAAGAAGAGTGATGGAGGAAGCTGAGTGGAAGATTCTGCCTCAGGCTATTCAGATGATTGCAGGCGGTGAAAGGTAATTTGACGTAATCGTTCAGATAGGTCTGCGTGTTTACCGCGCTGACCGTACGAAAAAGTAGTGGTTGCGGGCATACGGCCCGTCGCCGCAGGGGATTCGAAATGGCCGTATACACTGAACGGTTACAATCTGACAGGGACTGCCAAGGCAGGTGCAAGAAGAATTCCGAGGGTACATACCATAGAATAGGAGGAAGGCAAGTGAAGGTTTTAATTGTAGGAAGCGGCGGAAGGGAACATGCCATTGCATGGAAAGTGGCCCAGAGCCCGAAAGTAGACAAGATTTATTGTGCTCCGGGAAATGCCGGGATCTCACAGATCGCAGAGTGTGTCCCCATCGGTGCCATGGAATTTGACAAGCTGGTATCCTTTGCAAAAGAACAGGCAATTGATTTAACGGTTATCGGTATGGATGACCCGTTGGTAGGTGGAATTGTGGATGTCTTTGAGCAGGCAGGCTTAAGGGTATTCGGCCCAAGAAAGAATGCGGCTCTTTTAGAGGGTTCCAAGGCATTTTCCAAGAACCTGATGAAAAAATACAACATTCCCACAGCCGCCTATGAGACATTTACCGATGCAGAGGATGCTCTTCGATATCTTAAGACGGCCAAGATGCCCATTGTCCTTAAGGCAGACGGCCTTGCCCTTGGGAAAGGGGTCCTTATCTGCCAGACCAGGGAGGAGGCAGAGGAAGGCGTAAGGACTCTTATGCTGGACAAGAAATTTGGTTCTGCCGGAGATGAGATTGTGATCGAGGAATTCATGACAGGCCGTGAGGTGTCCGTGCTCTCCTTTGTGGACGGAAATGTGGTAAAGATCATGAGCTCCGCCCAGGATCACAAACGTGCCAAGGATGGGGATCAGGGGCTGAACACAGGCGGTATGGGGAATTTTTCTCCCAGCCCCTTCTATACGGAAGAGGTGGACCAGTTCTGCCAGACCCATATCTATCAGCCAACGGTAGATGCCATGAAGGCGGAGGGAAGGCCTTTTAAAGGAGTCATCTTCTTCGGCCTGATGCTAACGGAGGATGGCCCTAAGGTTCTGGAGTACAACGCGAGATTCGGCGACCCGGAGGCCCAGGTGGTTCTGCCCAGACTGGAAAATGATATTGTGGATGTGTTTGAGGCCTGCATCGACGGGACGCTTCATCAGATGGAATTGAAATTTGACAATGAGAAGGCAACGGTCTGTATTATTCTGGCTTCCGACGGATATCCGGTGGAGTATAAGAAAGGATTCCCCATCGAAGGCCTGGAGAACTTTGAGGGGAAGGATGGGTACTATGTCTTCCACTCCGGGACGGTATTCAATGATAAGGGCCAGATCGTGACAAATGGCGGAAGAGTTCTTGGCGTGACCGCCAACGGAGCCACCCTCAAGGAGGCCAGGGAGAATGCGTATCGGGCTACACAGTGGGTGAGATTCGAGAATCAATACATGCGCCACGATATTGGAAAGGCCATTGATGAGGCGAAATAGGTAAGCCTTACATTGATACAAATATGAATTTTTCATGCCCCAGGCAGAGCGACAAGAAAGTTTTGCCTGGGGCATTTCATTTTTTATTTCTCCGAAGCCGCAGCCACAGTATCCTTATCCTCTATCTGCTTATCCGCCAGATACGGGGGGGTACTTAAGGTTTCTTTTTTATTCCGGATCAGGTGCCATCCGATCCAGATGATCAGCGCTGCCGCCGCAAACTGAGGGATCGCATTGGTCCAATAGCGGACGAGAGACATGATGGCATCCGACCATATGAACCAATGGGCTATGGAAGAAAGAATATGGCTTACATTGTTCCAGATCATGCTGACTCCCACAAATATCAACAGGCATGCCAGGGGCTTTCGGTATTTTTGGGCCAGTTCCACCAGCTGACGGGGCTGAATATGGAACAGATAATCATCCTCCAGCCCGTAGAATTCTTCGTCCGGCGTGTTATTCAGATTATGGGTGTGGAAGAAGCTGTAAAACCACAAGACCGGAAGGAAGGAAAGGAAAGGCCGGAACAGGTAACTGAAGATTGCATAGCTCCCAAAGAACAGAACCATGATGCTGGCTCCTGTCTTATAAAATCCCAGGTACATTTCCCCGGCCCCTGGAATCAGCGATATAAAAAAGGTTAAAAATTTACTTTTCTTGCTTGTCATATGATGATACCCCCATTTCCCACAAGCGTTTGGAAAGATCGTCCACTTTCTCCTGAAGCTCCTGAATCACCTTATAGGTTTCTATGTGTATGGATCTGTGATCAGAAGTACTGCCAGAACGCAGGTATCGTTCATGCATATCAGGTACAGACAGGATGACCCCTACACAGCATACGCCTGCTAAAACTACCTTAAATCCATAATACCACAATGCCAGCTTTTTGGAAAGCTGATTGGATCTTGCGATCAGCTGAACATCCAGCTGCTTACTGCGTGCCAGGATCGAAGATTTCAGATTGGCAGGAGCAGTCATCAGCCCATGGGTTTCCACCAGATCCGCCAGGCGTTCGGCATAGAATTCGCTGGAAGATGCTTGTTCCAAGATCTGGATGACTGGCAGATTGTTATCATTTGAATTATCCATTCCACAAGTCCTCCTTTCGGTATTGCTTTTTCAACATGGCCTTGGCCCGGTAAACCTGTGTCTGAAGGGTTTTGACATTCTTCCCTGTCTTTGCAGCCATTTCTCCAATGGATATCTCGTGATAAAAATAATCCAGAGCCACCTCCTTATATGGAGACTTTAACTGCATACAGCAGTCATACAATTCCTGACGGAGTTCCTTCTCCATCACATCCCTTTCAGGTGCCGGGGACGTATCCCGGCAGGAGATGAGAAATTGATCCTCTGTGGGAATCTGTCTGCGGCCAGCGGCCTTTAAGTAGTCCAGGCATTTGTTGGTAGCAATTTTACAGAGCCATGCCCGCTCATTTTTTCCGTCAAAAGCAGACATATTTTTGTAGGCGGAGAGGAAGGTTTCCTGAGCAAGGTCCTGTGCGTCAAAATAATCGTTTGTCAATTGGAAACAGATGGAAAAGATCAGGTTTTGATAATTGTCTATCCATTGTTCCAGTGCTGCCTCGGCATTAATCTTCCTCACCTCCTCGCCTATTATTATAACGGAACAACAAATATATTGTCTTCAATATTATCCCTTAAAAAACGGAATTCTTGCATGAGCAGGCATTACATGATATACTGTATGAGAAAGGGTTCCAACAAACATACGTTTCGAAAAAGGGAGGGAGCAGATGATGATTGAACTTGGAAGAGAAAAACGCCAAACCATATGGTCGATCTGTGAAGAGAGTGAGGAGGTACTGGTGCGCGGAGCCGCAGATGGAACTGTAGGGCGCGTGTGGGTTCCGAAACTGGAGAATTCCTCTTATTGTCTGGTTCTGGTAGGCGATTATGCATATCTGGTCGGCCTTCCGCCGAAAGGAAGCCAGGCCCTGGATCTGAAGGGCCAGTTGTATGAGTGTGCATCCCATGCCTATCTGATTCCTCAGAATGAGCGTTGGGCAGACTGGCTGGAGGAAGAGTTTATGGGGCTCCTCAGAAAGGTAAGCCGATACGCCCTGAAAAAAGAAGAGCATCACTTCGATATCGGAGTTTTGAAACAATATATCCATGCAGTCCCCAGAGAGATCCGCATCAAGAGAATGGACAGCACCATATACCGGCAGGCCCGCAAGCATGGGTGGAGCCATAATCTGTGTATGAATTTTGAGGATGAGGAGCATTTCATTCAGAAGGGATTCGGCTATGCTGCCCTGAAAGGGAAAGAACTGGTGGCAGGCTGCTCCGCCTGCGGAGCCGGGGAAGGTATTGTGGAAGTCCAGGTAAGTACCAAGAAAGACTACCGCAGGCAGGGGCTGGCCCTGGCGTGCAGTGCGGCGTTTCTTATGGAATGCCTGGAAAAGAACCTGATTCCCAACTGGAGCGCTGTCAACTTACAGTCGGTAGGCCTTGCAGAGAAACTGGGTTATGTCTATGACAGAGAATATCAAGTGTATCAGATGAAGGAAGTGGAGGAGGATTGACAGGCCAGAAACCATTGGCGGGGTGAATCCGTCAAGCCGTCAAGAGGCGGATGCGCCTGCTTGCTAATCTACTAAATCTACCAATTTGCGACAAAAGCAGAAAGAATCGATAGAAAAAAGGTTCTGAAACTATATTATAGAAAAAGGAGAACAATTCATATGGATGTGCGTAAAATTCTTGGCGCAGTAGACCACACCTTACTGGCGCAGCAGGCAACCTGGGGGGAGATCTGCCAGATTTGCGATGATGCCATAAAATACGGTACAGCTTCTGTCTGTATTCCTCCGTCCTTTGTAGAGCAGGCAAAGGAATACGTAGGAGACAGAATGGCGGTATGCACGGTAATCGGATTTCCCAACGGTTATCATACCACTGCAGTTAAGGTGTTTGAGACGGAAGATGCACTGGAAAACGGAGCCGATGAGATCGACATGGTCATCCATATCGGTGATTTAAAAAGCAGGAGATATGATAAGATCCTGGAGGAGATCCGCTCCATCAAAGCAGTCTGCGGAGACCATGTGCTGAAGGTGATCATCGAGACCTGCCTTCTGACCCAAGAAGAAAAGATAGAGATGTGCCGGATTGTCACAGAGTCAGGTGCAGACTTTATCAAGACATCCACTGGATTTTCGAAAGCAGGTGCAACCTTTGAAGACATTGCCCTGTTCAAACAGCATGTAGGAGAGCATGTAAAGATCAAGGCGGCAGGAGGCATATCCTCCCTGGAAGATGCCTGGAAATTCATGGAACTGGGAGCGGATCGCCTTGGCACCAGCAGAATCGTGAAGATCATCAAGGAAAAGGAGGCAACAGATGGACAGACAGACTCTGATTCAGGCAGCTATTGACGCATTGCCTGGTTCCTATGTGCCCTATTCTCATTTCCATGTTGCAGCTGCCCTGTTATGCAAAGACGGAACCGTCTACACAGGAATCAACATTGAGAATGCCGCTTATTCCCCCACCATCTGCGCGGAGAGAAGCGCATTTGTGCGGGCAGTCAACGAAGGAAAGCGGGAGTTTGAGGCCATTGTCATCTGCGGAGGCAAAGACGGCGTGATCACAGACTACTGTTCTCCCTGTGGCGTATGCAGGCAGGTAATGCGGGAATTTGGCGATCCAAAGACCTTTCAAGTGATTTTGGCTAAGTCTCTAAAGGAATATCAGGAATTTACCCTGGAGGAGATATTGCCTTTGGGATTCGGCTCCGAAAATTTGTCTTAAAGCATGTATAATTGAAAAGCCCCGGACATACATTGAATCAGGGAACAAGATGTCTATCGCGGCTTAGGATCGGCCCCTTGCCCAATGACCGGCGAAAAGTAATGATTTACCATATTTTCATAAAAAAATAGGATTGAAAAACACCATATAGTAGTGTATAATGTTCCTAGAAAAAAACAAAAGTAACTCCTGAAATGTTCGATACTCTTACAATTTTTGAACCTACATTATGACATAAGGGATTCCTATATTTTCTGGTGGATGTCAAGCCTCCTTCGAGTGGAAGGCAGAAGCCAGAGTGCGGTCACCCACCTAGCTTGGCTAGGAGTCAAAAGGTAAGAACCGGCATTTTGGGGTTACAAAAGAAAAGCAGCGAGAAATCGCTGCTTTTATGTTACCCAAAACCCTTTGCTTTTTGTGAAAAATATGGTACTCTTATAGGAAAGAAACTGAGAGTAACAAGCAAATGTAACAGCAAAGGAAGAAAAACATACAATGAAAGAACACAAATTTTATGAATATGTCTGCTGGGGAGTGACAGCAGTAGTGGTGATCGTATCCTGTATTTTGGTGGCCCTCTTGTTCTTGCGCTGGCAGGCGGTAAGGCAGGCGATTGGGAAAGTCAATGCAATCCTGGCTCCTATCACCTACGGGGCAGTGTTGGCCTACCTGCTGTCGCCGATCTACAACCGGCTTAGAAAGGCTCTGGATAAATGCTTGACATCATCGGCTGTACGGGAACACACAAGAAACAGCCTGGAGAAGACAGGCGCAACCCTGGGAAGTCTGATCGTCCTGGTTGTGGTGGTATTCGGTTTATTTTCCATGATCATTCCGGAGGTCTGGAAGAGCATTACAGGTATTGTCAACTCCATTCCTTCTTATGCGCAGGTTATCTCCGGATGGATCGAGGAGATCTTTGCCAACAATCCGGACGTGGAAGCAGCTATCCTGGACAACTATAATCAGGCGGTGGAGCAGCTGGTTAGCTGGCTTCAGTCGGAGACCGGGCTGGTAGCCAACATTGAGAAGGTTTTGACTGGACTTTACTCCGGAATCATCAGTGTGATCAATCTGGTGAAGAACATTTTAATCGGCATAATCGTCATGGTGTACCTGCTGAATATAAAGGACACCCTGTGCGCCCAGGGAAAGAAGATCATATATGGCCTGTTTCCCATTGGCGGAGCCAACGAGATCATCGAGAAGCTGCGGTTTGTCCACAAAGTCTTTGGCGGATTTATCATTGGAAAGCTGGTGGATTCCCTGATCATCGGGATTCTTACCTTTATCTGGCTGAGCATACTGAAGATGCCGTATGCGCTGCTTATCAGTGTAATCATCGGCGTAACCAACGTGATTCCGTTTTTCGGTCCGTTTATTGGAGCGATCCCCAGTGCCATTCTGCTTTTATTGGTCAGCCCCAAACAGTGTATCTGGTTTTTGATCTCCATTCTGGTCATCCAGCAGTTTGACGGCAACATTCTGGGACCGAAGATTCTGGGGAACTCCACCGGGGTGTCCAGTTTTTGGGTGTTGTTTTCCATCTTGTTTTTTGGAGGAATCATGGGACCGGTGGGCATGATCATCGGCGTGCCTACATTTGCGGTGATATACAGGCTGATATCGGAATTTGTGGAGAAACGGCTGGCTGCCAAACAGCTGTCCACTTCCACAAAGGATTATGGAGAGTTAGACTATATAGATGAGAAGAAAAAAACATATATCAGGTAGGGTGCAGGAAATGAAGAGAAAGAGAATGGTAGGCTGGATGATCGGGATTCCCCTGGTGATTGTTGTTTTGATCGGGATCATTGTATGGAGGGAACCTGAACGAGAGGGAATATCCAGAGCCGCTGCCTACAAATCAGCGGCTCTTTTCCTTGCTTCCGAAGAGGAGTTAAAAAGTGAGGCGCAGAAAGAGCAATCGTATTTTCCCGCAGGCAGCCAGGATAAGTGGTATGTGAAATATATGGATTACTTATACCGTCATGGGATGATTTCCGAAGAACTGACAACGGCTTCGGAGGAAGAGGCGGAGGGAAGGCTTACCTATGAGGAGGCTGCTTATTTTATAGGAAATGTGTCCGAGAAGCTGGCCAGGCAGGTAGAGGTGACAAAAAGAAACCAACAGAAGCCGTTTCCAGAGGATCTGTGGTGGGAATTGTACGATAGATTGTGCCAGGAATCCGGAGAAACTCAGGTAGAGGAGAAGAACCTGGTGATCTGGGGAACTCCGGAAAATGGGGGAGAGGGAGAAGCCTGGGTGGTACATACGGATCAGGGAAGGTTTGGATTCCAGGGCTTGGCCCTGTCTAAATATCTGGATCGGGAGATTCTGGTACTGCAGCGAGGCGGTGAGATTATCCGTGTCATAGAACTGGTCAGCGAGGATGTGGTTTATAAAAATGTCTGGGTTTCCGAAGCCGACGAAACCCAGCTGACCGGATATGTGGGAAGTACGGTCAGAACCTTTTCTGTTCAGAAAAAGGTTAAGTCCCCAAAGGAGATGGAAAGCCAGGTGGCGGATCTTTACCTGTCCAGAGGGGAGCTAAAGAAGGTTACTTTAAAAAAGGAGCGGGTTGGCGGGAAGGTCCTCTCTGTAAAAGAAGATTCTATTGAGATTGAAGGATATGGAGAGGTGCCTCTGGAAGATGGGTTTCATGTATACAAGGTGTATGGAGATTTTGAGAGCCAAACGGTTGGCAGTATTTTGGTAGGATACGACTGTCAGGAGTTTGTGACAGCAGACGGAAAATTGTGTGCTGCACTGATTCTGCGGCCCTTTGAGGCGGACACCATCCGGGTCTTGGTGATGAACAACAATTTTCAAACCTTGTTTCATGACAAGATTCAGCTGGAATTCTTAAGTGGTGGCAAATATACTGTGGATAAGAAAGAATACACCTTCAACAGCGGGGATACTCTCACGCTGTCACCGGAGGATGAATGGTTTCAAAAGGGAAGAGTCATCTTCGAGCCGAATGATAAAGAGAAGGGGATCCGGGTGTTGTCTTTAGAGCGGGCCAATGGAATCCCTGTCTACCCTGGCCGGCTGGAAATTGCCAGAGAGGAAGGATCTCTTGTGCTGGTGAATGAACTGTATCTGGAAGATTATCTAAAGCGGGTGGTACCCAGTGAAATGCCGGTCAGCTATGAGAAGGAAGCGCTGAAGGCCCAGGCAGTCTGCGCCAGGACCTACGCCTACCGCCAGATTCAGGGAAACAGCTACAGGCAGTATGGTGCCCATGTGGATGACAGCACCCGGTTTCAGGTGTACAACAACTTAGATGTCAGCAGTGGGACAGACGTGGCGGTAAATGAGACTTATGGAGAACTTTTGATGTATGGGGAAGAGGCGGCGGAAGCATTCTATTTTTCCACTTCCTGTGGCCATACAACAGATGGTACCATATGGGGGGCGGATCTGTCGGATATCCCTTATCTGAAAGGGGTTGCAGTGAAAGAGGGTGGTGGACAGAAAGATCTTACCTCCAATGAGGAATTTGGGACATTTATCAAAAGCCGGGCAGAAGGATATGAGTCCGATTTTGCCCTTTACCGTTGGAATACAACCTTGACCAGCAGGCAGCTGGAAGAGAAGATTAGTGATATTGGAACCATCACAAACATCGCCATTGAGGAGCGCTCCACAGGAGGGATCGGAAGCGTCATGGTGGTGGAAGGAACTGAAGGAAGCCGCAAAATTCAGGGAGAGGGTTCCATCCGCTCCATCTTAGGCAATCCAGAACTGGTGATCCACAAGCAGGATGGCACTACAGTAACCGGATGGTCTTCCCTGCCCAGTTCCTTTCTTTCAATAGAATGCGGGGAGCCAGATGAAAATCAGGTAACTGTCTTTACCATATACGGAGGCGGATATGGCCATGGGGTAGGAATGAGCCAGAACGGCGCCCAGGCTATGGCCAAGGCCGGGAAAGGCTACCGGGAGATTCTGGAATTCTTCTTTGACGGAATCCAGGTGAAAGGCTGGTGACGGCAAAGTGTTGGCTCTGCTGCGATTTAGCAGAAAATATTGCTGGAAATCATAAAAATTTTTCTGGGGAAATCGTGAGAAATCCGGTATAATCTTTTTAAGAAGCAATGCATGGAGCCGCGTAGGCTGGATCCTCGCGGCTTAAGCTTGCAGAACAATACATTCTGTCCGGGAGACAGACAAGAAGGAGGAGAAGGATGGTTAATTTAAGAGAGAAGCCATTTTGCCTTGGTGATGAGGCGATTCAGTG
The DNA here is from genome assembly GCA_947425205.1 of uncultured Hungatella sp. Taxonomy (GTDB): domain Bacteria; phylum Bacillota; class Clostridia; order Lachnospirales; family Lachnospiraceae; genus UBA3402. The sequence continues at coordinate 21,282 of CANDZL010000003.1, forward strand.
GGTGGAGGACACCATTGCCGGTATGAGCCAGGATGAGAAGGTGGGCCAGCTGTTTGTCCAGATGAGAAAAAGCCTGGATCCAGAAGCAATCAAGAATACGCTGGATACGTATCATCAGGGCGGCTTACGGTGGCAGGGAGGAGATAAAAACCAGGTCTACAACCAGAATAAGACTTATCAGGAGAACTCCAAGATTCCGCTTTTGATCGCAGCCAACTGTGACAATGGGGGAGACGGCTGTCTCTCAGATGGAACATTTGTGGCAACTGCGGCGGAGGCTGCTGCTGGAGAGGGCACTAAGACCGCATATGATATCGGTTATGTGGCAGGGCGGGAAGCTTCCAGCGTAGGTGTCAACTGGATGTTCAACCCATGCGCTGACATTTACATGAACTGGAGAAACACCATTGTCAACACCCGCGCCTATGGTGACAATGCAGATCGGGTCATTGAGAACATCCGGGCATTCATCGACGGAATTCATCAGAGCAATGTGGCATGTTGCTGTAAGCATTTCCCAGGCGATGGCGTGGAGGAGAGAGACCAGCATTTGGTTCTGGGCGTAAACGATTTAAGCGTAAAAGAGTGGGATCAGTCCTTCCGCAAGGTATATCAGACCATGATCGACGAGGGCTTGGAGAGCATCATGGTAGGTCATATCGCCCTTCCGGAGATGAGCAGGAAGCTGCGTCCAGGCATCAAGGATGAGGACATTATGCCGGCAACCCTTGCCCCGGAGCTTTTGACCGATCTTCTGCGGGGGGAGATGGGATTCAACGGTGTAGTGATCACCGATGCCTCCCATATGGCTGGTATTGCCTGTATGGAGAAGCGAGAGATTGCGGTGCCCAAGGCCATTGCCAGTGGATGCGATATGTTCCTGTTTACCAATGATCCGGAAGAAGACTTCGGTTACATGAAGGCTGGTGTAGAGAATGGGACCATCACAGAAGAGAGGTTAAGCGATGCCCTTCACAGAATCTTAGGCCTGAAGGCAAAGCTGGGACTTTACAAGAAAGAGAATGTGACCCTTGCTCCGGAAGTAAAAGAGCAGGTAGTAGGATGCAAGGAGCATATAAAGCTGGCCGAAGAAGCAGCAGACCGCTGTATCACCCTGGTAAAAGACACCAGACAGGAACTTCCCATCAACCCGGCTGAGAAGAAGCGGGCCCGCCTGGTATTTATCCAGTCAACACCCACAACCAAGGCCTATAAGGGCGATCCGGTAAAGCAGGTGGTTGTGGAAGAATTAGAGCGAGCTGGCTTTTGTGTGGATGTGGCCCCCAATTTCCATGACCTGGAGGTAGAGGAAGGACCGAAGCCAGAGAATATGATGAAGATGATGGAATGCGGCAGCATGAAAGCATTCCGGGAGAAATACGACGTGGTATTCCTTGTGCTTAACATCAAAGGATACGCCCAGGAGAACCATGTACGCCTTCGTTGGAGTTGCAACCATTCCAGTGAACTTCCATGGTATGTGACAGAGGTTCCAACCGTAGGAATCAGCCTGAACTACACCAATCATCTGATCGATGTGCCACAGGTTCATGCATTTGTCCATGCATATGGAAACACCAGAACCAGTATCCGTACAGCAATCGAGAAAATCTGTGGAAAGAGCGAGTTTAAGGGGACAGCAAGCGATACCGTGTTCTGTGGGAAGTGGGATACGCGTCTGTGATGGACTATCTGGAATCATTCTAAACTACATCATTGGTGAGTCAAGGATATGCTTTTATCTAAGCCAGCCAAAAAGTAGCCTGGGAGGGAGTGTGAACAGCCTGTAGACCATTTTTCATGTCGCCACTAAGCGCCCGTTGTTTGGGCGCTTAGTATTACAAGGAAGTGCGCTGATGCATACGCAGGTCATCAGCCTAGTGGCTGGTGACAAATTCCGTTACATGAAAACCTAAGCGAGAGCGTGTCGTAAGATTGTTCACATTCCCTCTCAAGCGGCCCTTCCCAAGCAATTCTCTCAAGCGCTTCTCACCAAACCTCCTATCTCATGTAATCACTTCGCCAATTCATCCAATTCCCCAAATCGATACCCCATCTCCTCCCACTTCGTTAAAAGTCCATCCAATATCTCCCCATTGGTCTTCGAAGTACTATGTAAAAGAACAATGGCCCCAGGATGAATCCGCCCCAGCAATTTTTTATACGCCTCCTCATGGGAAGGCTGCTTCTCCTCATACCAATCCACATAAGCCAGGCTCCAAAAAAATGTGGTATACCCCAGATCCTTAGCCATCGTCAGATTCGCCTCACTGTATTTCCCCTGAGGCGGCCGGTAAAATTTCTTCATAGGCTGCCCCGTTATCTGTTCATACAGCCGTTCCAGGCTGGTCAATTCCTCATTAAATGTTTCCCTGGTAGAGATCTTAGACATATCCGGATGGTGATAGGTATGGTTCCCCACCGTATGCCCTTCCTCTACCATTCGTTTTACCAGTTCCGGGCTGGTCTCCAGATAATTTCCCACCAGGAAAAAGGCGGCAGGAGCATGATGTTTTTTTAAGGCATCTAAAATTGCAGTCGTATTCCCATTTTCATAGCCTGCATCGAATGTCAGATAGATGACTTTCTCATCGGTGGGATTTACATAGTGGGCATTGAACTGTTGCAGATAATCTACGGTGGCATTGCCCACTGGCGGTTTTCCTTCCTGCTGGAAGCTTAACCCCCAGTTGCCTTCTGCGGAGGTAGTGACAGCCTGGGGGGAAGCGCTGTCATTTAGCTGGGTTACACCGTCTGATGTTTTAGCGGCATTGGACCCTGCATCTCCATTTTCCACCTGTCCCTGCCTTGCAGAGTCCGCATCCCAGGAGGAGATCTGAAGAGGCTTCCTGTCTGCCATACGGGCAGCACTGTCGCCCATGCAGAAGCAGAGCACAGCCAGAAAAAACAGTTGGATGGAATTTTTGATATAAAAAGAAGGAGACTTCATAATTGCTCCCAAAAGTTTTTATAAAATCTATGAAATTCCGCTTGCAAAAATTCTTAAATGTGCTAAATTAGTATCTTGTACGCAAGTCACAGATTGGTGGCAGGCGGCAAGGAAAAGAGTCTATGAGTAAAGAGAGGATAAGAATGATGGCAGGCAGGACAACGAAAAATATGACAGATGGTTCGCCTATGAAATTGATTCTTGGTTTTTTGATTCCGATGTTGTTCGGGCTTTTGTTCCAGCAGTTTTACAGTATGATGGACACCATTATCGTAGGGAAATACTTAGGTGTCAACGCGTTGGCATCTGTAGGCTCTACCGGTTCCATCAACTTCATGATCGTAGGGTTCTGCATTGGAGTGTGCAGCGGGTTTGCCATTCCGGTGGCCCAGAGTTTTGGCGAGAAAAATGAGCGGGCCCTGCGCAGATACGCGGCCAACAGCGGATGGCTGGCAGCAATCTTTTCGGTAGTTATGACGATGACGGTATGTCTGCTGTGTCGGAAGATTTTAGGATGGATGAAGACACCAGAAGATATATTTGATGGTGCTTACGCATATATATTTGTGATTTTCCTAGGGATTCCCACGACCTGTCTTTACAACATTCCGGCGGGAATCATCCGTTCCATGGGGGATAGCACCACGCCGTTAATCTTTCTTTTGATCTCTTCGGTGTTAAACATTGTGCTGGATCTGTTTACCATCCTTGTCCTTAAGATGGGCGTGGCGGGAGCTGCCTGGGCGACGGTGGTGTCCCAGGGAATATCCGGAATCTTGTGTCTCTTTTACATGAAGAAGCATTATCCTGTGCTTGCCATGGAAGGGGATGAATGGAAGCCGGATTTAAGAACGATGAAGACCCTGTGCAACATGGGAATTCCCATGGGGCTTCAGTACTCCATCACAGCCATCGGGAGCGTGGTCTTACAGACAGCAGTAAACTCCCTGGGAGCGGTTGCGGTGGCATCCGTTACAGCGGCAGGCAAGATCAGCATGCTGTTCTGCTGTCCCTTTGATGCTATGGGAACCACCATGGCAACCTACGGAGGACAGAATCTGGGAGCAAGGAAGCTGGACCGGATTCAAAAGGGAGTCAGGGATTGCACAATCCTGGGCGCAGGCTATGCGCTTCTTGCCTACGTGGTGATTTTCTTTTTCAGTGATACCATTGCGCTATTGTTCGTCAATCATTCGGAGATTGAGATATTGAGAAATGCCAGGCAGTTTCTGCTAACCAATGCTGCTTTTTATTTTCCTCTGGCTTTGATCAATATTCTTCGCTTCATGATCCAGGGGTTGGGATATTCCAAGCTGGCAATTCTGGCAGGAGTCAGTGAGATGGCCGCCCGTACTCTTATGGGGTTCTGCCTGGTTCCACTGTTTGGATTTCAGGCAGTGTGCTTTGCCAATCCGTTAGCTTGGATTGCCGCCGATGCATTTTTGATACCGGCATATTTCCTGATCATGAGACATTTATACCGAGTGATAAAAGGAGCAGGGCAGGAGCAGGCAAGAGAGCACAGGCAGAAACAGGAACATAAGCAGAAGCACAGACGGAACTCAAAAGCTACGGCTGCCTTATGATGTGGGGAGAAAAACCATACCATTCCTTGGATTTTGAACTGAAATCCCGGTTTGGACGGAAACTGTACAAAATATCCCTGGATGGAGGAATGACCTGCCCCAACCGGGATGGAAGGCTGGGATACGGAGGCTGTACATTCTGCAGCGAAGGCGGTTCTGGCGAGTTCGCACAGAAGCCAGAAGGCTGTGGGGATGTGTGGCAGCAGATTGAGAGGGCGAAAAAGCAGGTAGAGTTTAAGATGGCAGAAGGCGGAGGATACATTGCTTATTTTCAGTCTTACACCAATACCTACGGCCCGGTTTCCTATCTGGAGCCGTTGTTTACAAAGGCCATTGCCCATCCGGACGTGAAGGTTCTGTCCATTGCAACCCGTCCGGACTGCTTGCCTCAGGAGACGGTAGATCTTTTAAGGCATCTGAATCAGGAGAAACCCGTTTGGGTGGAGTTAGGGCTTCAGACCATTCACGAAGATACGGCACAAAGGATTCACAGAGGATATTCTCTGCCTGTGTTTGAAGAGGCATACAATAGGCTGAAGCAGGCGGGAATTACAGTGATTGTACATGTGATCTTAGGGCTGCCAGGAGAGTCGAAAGAGCAGATGATCGATACGGTTCGGTATCTGGGAGGCTTGCCTGTAGATGGGATAAAACTGCAGCTTCTTCATATACTGGAGGGAACGGCGCTGGCGCAGGAATACAAAGAGGAGCCCTTTGCCATTCTGGAATTAAACGAGTACGCCCAGCTGGTGGTTGACTGTATCTCAGTGTTGCCAGAATCTGTGGTGGTTCACCGTATCAGTGGAGACGGGCCCAAATCCCTTCTCATTGCACCGGAATGGAGCAAAAATAAGAAATTGGTGCTGAATACTATAGCAAAATGCTTCAGAGAAAGGAAAATGTATCAAGGATCAGGCGGTAAGGTTGACAAATGAGAAAAATTGTTTTATACTACGTTCAGCTTAAATTTTGACAAAAGAATAACATGCTGGATGGTATCAGATGGTTTTTAGGATCTATAATTTTGATGAGACATATTTTAGGAGGATATGATTATGCCACGTACAAAGAAAACGGCGGTTGAACCTATAGCGGAAGCTGTATCTGAGAAGCCGGTAGCAGAGGCAGCAGCAGTTGCCCCGGCAGAAGAAAAGAAAGAAGAACCCAAGAAGGTAACAAGAAAAAGAACGGTGAAAGCGACAGAAGAGAAGTCAGAGGCAGCTCCCAAGAGAGGCAGAAAGAAAGCGGCAGTTGCAGCAGAAGAACCGGTTGATGAGAAGAAGGAAGAAGCGCCTAAGAAGGCCCCGGCGAGAAAAGCTGTAGCAAAGAAAACGACAGAGCAGGTGAACGTGAAGATTCAGTTTGGCGGAAAGGATATCTCTGTGGCTGAGATTTTAGAAAAGGCAAAGGCTGCATATGCGGCAGCGAATGAGGGCGTGGAGATTCAGACCGTAGAGCTTTATGTGAATGCAGATGATCATGCCGCTTACTATGTGGTGAACGGTCAGGTGCCTGAGAATAATAAGATTGCATTATAAGATAGCGAGAGGAAAAGCTGCGGAAATTGGGATACCGCGGCTTTTTGTTTCTTATGTACTCCGAGAGTACACACTTATCACAGGAGGAAGGTATGATATACGACAACAAGTTATGGATTGGAAAAAATGGAGACTGTAAAGTGTCAATCTTGCCAGAGATGGCCAACCGCCATGGACTGATCGCAGGGGCTACAGGAACGGGAAAGACCGTTACACTTAAGGTTTTGGCGGAATCCTTCAGCGATATGGGGGTGCCTGTATTTTTGGCAGATGTAAAGGGAGACCTGGCAGGGATGTGCCGTCCTGGTTCTGACAGTAGCAGCATCCAGGAGAGAATCAGGGAGATGGAACTGTTGGATGCCGGGTTTGCATACAGAAGTTATCCGGTATGTTTCTGGGATATCTTTGGCAGCAAAGGCCTGCCCCTTCGCACCACGGTTACAGAGATGGGGCCTGCCCTTTTGGCCCGCCTTATGGATCTGAATGCCACCCAGACCGACATCTTATCCATTGTGTTTAAGATTGCAGACGACGAGGGGTTGCTTCTTTTGGATACCAAAGATCTGCGTGCCATGTTAAACTATGTGGGGGAGAACAATAAAGCGTACAGCAGCCAGTATGGGAACATGGCAAAGCAGAGTATTCATGCAATCCTGCGCAGCCTGATAGCCCTGGAGGATCAAGGCGGCCAGCAGTTTTTCGGCGAGCCGGCCCTGGATATCCGGGATTGGTTTCAAATCGGAGGGGCCAGGCTTTCTGATGGGGTAACCATGAGAAATAACGGGCAGGGAGTTATCAATATTCTTCACAGTCAAAGCCTGATCAATCATCCTATGATGTATTCCACGTTTATGTTGTGGATGTTGTCTGAGCTTTTTGAAGTCATGCCTGAGGTAGGTGATTGTGAGAAGCCCAGAATGGTATTTTTCTTTGACGAAGCCCATCTGCTGTTTAAAGGAGCGCCGAAGGTTCTTCTCCAGAAGATTGAACAGGTGGTGAAGCTGATTCGCTCCAAAGGCATAGGAATCTATTTTATTACCCAGAGTCCTGCGGATATTCCTGATGAAGTCCTGGGACAGCTGGGCAACAAGATTCAGCACGCTTTAAGGGCATACACTCCGGCAGACCAGAGGGCAATCAAAGCGGCAGCAGATTCCTTTCGGATCAATCCAGAATTCGATACGAAAGAAGAACTGGCCAGACTGGGAACCGGAGAAGCTTTGGTCTCTGTGCTTCTGGAAGATGGCAGTCCGTCTGTTGTGGAAAAGGTTCGGATCTTGCCGCCTCAGAGCCAGATGGGAGCCATTGAGGAGGATGTACGGCAGCAGGAAATTCAGAGAAACATTCTGTACATAAAATATGGAACGATGTTTGACCGGGACTCTGCTTATGAGTTTTTCCAGAGAAAAGGAGAAAAACAGGCCCAGGAGGAACAAGAGAGAAAAGAGGAAGAGGAGAGGCAAAAAGCAGAAGCCAGGGAAGCCAAAGAGGCGGAGCGCCAGGCCAGAGCACAGGAAAAAGAGGCGGAGAAAGAGGCGGAGCGCCAGGCGAAAGCCAGGGCAAAAGAGGAAGAGAGAAAAGCCAGGGAGGAAGCCAGGCTGGCAGAGAAAAAGGCGAAGGAAGAGGCACGGGAGAAAGAGGCGGAAGAAAAAGCCAGGAAACGTGTGGCTGCCAATGTAGCCAGAACCGCAGGAAGCACCATCGGCAGAGAGGTGGGCAATGAGATCGGAAAAAGCATCGGCGGGAGCTTCGGAAAGCGGCTGGGCGGCAACATCGGAGCCAGCCTTGGACGCGGGATTTTAGGGACATTGTTTGGCAGAAAATAAGGAAAGTTCCCAAAGATGAGATCCATGCGACAGATTTGGAAAGACAAAAGGAGGCGGTATATGAATCTACGAGTATTTGTAAAAGCGGTTTATGCCGGCTTTATGATCGGCATAGGAGGGATGGTGTACCTGGCAGTGGAGAATAAAGTGGTAGGCTCCCTACTGTTTTCCTTCGGACTTCTGACTATTGTCACTCAGGGTTTCTACCTGTATACAGGCAAAGTTGGCTTTGTAAAAACAGGCAGGGATCTTCTTGATATGGTGATTGTGGCAGCTGGAAATTTTACAGGCACGTTTGTCGCTGCCGCCATGGCAAAATTGGCTCATATGAATATCAGCAGTCTGGAACTGGCAGGCAGAAAACTGGACAATTCCATAGGAAATGTGTTTTTTCTATCGGTACTTTGCGGTATTATGATGTATCTGGCAATCGACAATTATCAGAAATCCAAGAATATTGTTTTTATCATTGCTCCTGTGATGATTTTTATCTTATCCGGATTTGAGCACTCCATCGCCAATATGTTTTATTTTCACTTAGCCGGAGCATACGGCATAAAAGCGGGAGGATACCTTCTGGTCATGGTCATTGGCAACGGGATTGGGGCAAAGGCATTCAGCTGCATTAAAGATCGTCTGGAATCACAAAAGTAGAAAAACCAAAGATGGTGTAAAACCGCAAGAGTCAAATACCCCGTTGCTTACAGCGGGGTATTTGACTCCAAGAATACTATGAAGATCAAAGATCAGTAGCAGGTCTCGCGGTAGATAAAATCTTCTTCCAACTCCTCCTGGGTCATGGTTCTTCCCCAATGGATGGAAGAGTTGTAATTTCCTTCGCAGAGGGTAATGGAATCGCCATCAACAGATAAAATGATAACGGAATGTTCTCCGCCGATGGTGTTTTTCACCCGAAGATGGTCTCCCACCCGAAGGGCATCCCAGTCGAGAGTGGTGGAAGTGGTTTTCCTGGCATTCTTGCCAAACACAGTATCCTGTACCATGAATGCAAATCCAGCACATCCGTAACCAATCCGGTTGCCGCTGCGATGGCTGTTGTCATTGGTCCATGACATCCCTTCTGGATAGCTGCCCTTAAGGGCAATGATTTTCTCATAAGCCTCATCATCAGAAAGCCCGCTACCGGAAGGAGAGGTAGAGCCTGTATTGGATGTGTGAGGAGGTGGCGTTGAACTGTCGCCGTTATCGCCTGTTCCTGAAGGATTTACAGGATTGGTAGTGGGAGTGATCTGCTGTATCAATGCTCCAGTATCGGAGAACAGATACTCGATATCATCGATCTCCTGATATCCTGTCAGGGCATAACCATCGTCATCAAAGTAATATTGCTTGCCGGAGATCTTCTTCCATCCGGTTATGTACTCTCCCTGGGAGTCAAGATACTGCTTTCCATAAGCATCACTTACCCATCCACTTTTCTTGGAAGAAGAACTATCTGTGTAGGAAGAAGAACTGCTGGAAGAAGAGGAGCTTGAACTGCTTGATCTTCCCACATTTTTCGTCATGACCTGTCCGCCGGATATCCATGCTCCATTTTCGTTGACTTCATATCCGTCAACCGTTAAGGTAACTCCTGGTGCAGCAGCATACATCCAGCCACTCTGGTTAAAGCAGTAACTTTCTGCAATTCCATCTCTGTTTCCGTCAATCCAGAACCAGGTTCCTGCCGGATAGGTGCCGTCGTCATTCCGATACCACCAGTTGGAGACACCGTTGTCATTGGCCGGCTTTGCAGGATCCTGGATCCAGGTACCGGCAAATACTGGTGTTGTCATAGTCAGTGCAATCCATGCAGCAGCACCTGCCACCCACATTTTTCTCATATGGTATTCCCTCCTGAGCATATTTATTCAATGGCTTTATTTTACCATATTTTAAGAAAAATGGAATGGTTTTCTATTATCTTTTTTGAGCTTTTTCTAACGATACCAATGCCCTGTTTGAATATGCGCTTATCAATGAAAATGGAATTACTGATTATAGGATTGCACTTTGAGGTACTCAAAGGTACTCAAACGAAAAATGAAAAAACCCTTGAAAATCAAGGGTCTTAAAGTAGCGGAAGGGAGATTTGAACTCTCGACACCACGGGTATGAACCGTGTGCTCTGGCCAACTGAGCTATTCCGCCATATTGATGGGGCCTACAGGGCTCGAACCTGTGACCCTCTGCTTGTAAGGCAGATGCTCTCCCAGCTGAGCTAAGACCCCATGTCAAACTGCTTTATTAGTATAATCGCTGTTGTCCAAATTGTCAACAATTTTTTTAAAAATTTTGAAAAATTTAACAGAACTTTTTTATTATATTTTTTGTCATTTTGCGGGAACTATGTTATACTGTAAAATAACAAAAGATGGGAGGCTGCCATGTACAGTTTTATTGTGAATCCCAATGCCAGAGGAGGGCAGGGAGAGAAAATATGGCGACGGCTGGAAAAACGGCTGGCTTATCTGAAAATAGAGTATCAGGTTTTTATGACAGAAGGGGCAGGAGACGCCAGTGCATTTGCAGCAGCCTTGACAAAAAAGTGTAAAGAACCGAAAAGCATCGTTATTGTAGGTGGAGACGGGACGGTCAATGAGACGGTGGATGGCCTGGACTTCGATGGTTCCATAATCCTGGGATATATTCCAGCCGGAAGCGGCAACGATCTGGCAAGAAGCCTGCGTCTTCCTGGAAATCCTTTGCGGTGTTTAAAAAGAATCATCGCTCCCAAGCGTTACCGACTGCTGGATTACGGCGTGCTTTCTTATGGGGAACAGCTGACTCACCGCCGTTTTGCGGTAAGCGCCGGAATTGGACTGGATGCGGCGGTTTGCCAGGAGATTATAAAATCAAAGACCAGAAAAATCTTAAGCAAGGTTCATCTGGAGAAATTAAGCTATGCCATGACAGGGCTTAAGCAGTTTTTATTTGCCTGGCCGGCAAAGGGATACCTGGTGCTGGACGGTGTTCAGAAGGTAGAGTTTAATCATATTTATTTTATCTCTGCACATATTCATCCATATGAGGGCGGAGGCTTTCGCTTTGCCCCGGGAGCAGATCCATGTGACGGGAAACTGACGGTGTGCGTCATTCACCATGGAAAGAAAAGGAAACTGATTCCTGTTTTGGTGGATGCTTTTTTGGGACGACGTACGAAACGGCCAGGGCTTCGCAACTATGTGTGCAGCGAAGTGGAGATTCATATGGATCGCCCTATGACAGTCCATACAGACGGGGAGATTTGTCCGTCCCAAAAAGATATTCATATTCGATGCATCCCGCAAAAACTAAGGATGATTACTTAACCTGGGTGAGAGGATGACAAAATGGGCGGGGCAAGGAGTATCTTTATAGAAAGAAAGGTTAATGTGTCAATATACTGGGAGAATAGCAAGGAGGCAAAAGGAAAGCCAACATGAGAATAGGACAGGGATATGATGTGCACCGTTTGGTGGAAGGAAGAGATCTGATTCTGGGAGGTGTGAACATACCGTATGAGAAAGGGCTTTTGGGCCACTCGGATGCGGATGTGTTGGTTCATGCGGTGATGGATGCACTTTTGGGTGCAGCGGCGTTGGGAGATATCGGCCAGCATTTTCCAGACACAGATCTGGCTTACCAAGGGATCTCCAGCATAGAACTTTTAAAGCTTGTCGGCAAGCTGTTGGAGGATGAAGGATATGTCATTGAGAATATAGACGCTACAATTATTGCTCAGCGGCCAAAACTGGCCCCTTATCGCCCCCTTATGGCAGAGAATATTGCTAGGGCTTTAAAGATTTCCACAGATCAGGTCAATGTAAAGGCTACAACAGAGGAAGGCTTGGGATTTACCGGAAGGGGAGAGGGGATTTCCTCTCAGGCGATTACACTTCTAATGTCAGCAAAGGATTATTGTTTTGATGACCGGATGGGAAGCCAGGGTTGTATCGGATGCCAGGGCTGTTCCAAAAAGGAGGAAGGCCTGTCTTGCGAGTGAGCAAAAATCGGGTAAAGGAATATAAGGATTTCATAAACAGTAAAGAAAGAGAGCAGATGGAGGAAAGGGTTAGGGTATGAAAATTTTTAACACATTATCCAGAAGGAAAGAGGAGTTTGTGCCCTTGGAAGAGGGAAAGGTTCGGATGTATGTATGCGGTCCTACGGTATACAATTTCATCCATATTGGCAATGCCAGGCCGATGATTGTGTTCGACACGGTGAGGCGGTATTTTGAGTACAAAGGCTATGATGTGAATTATGTGTCTAATTTTACGGACGTAGACGACAAGATCATTAAGAAAGCTATGGAAGAAGGGGTGGATGCCCAGGTTATTTCACAGCGATATATTGAGGAGTGCAAAAAGGATATGGCGGGCATGAATGTAAAGCCGGCTACCACCCATCCTCTGGCTACGGAAGAGATTGATGGTATGCTTGAGATGATTGAAACCCTCATAAGCCTGGATCATGCCTACAAGGCAGAAGACGGCACAGTGTATTTCAGAACCTCTTCGTTTAAGGAATACGGGAAGCTGTCCCACAAAAATCTGGATGAACTGCAGTCTGGTTTCCGTGAGATCAAGGTTACAGGGGAGGAAGGAAAAGAGGATCCGTCTGATTTTGTGCTGTGGAAACCGAAAAAGGAAGGGGAGCCCTACTGGGATTCTCCGTGGTGCCAGGGCCGTCCCGGATGGCATATCGAATGTTCCGTCATGTCCAAGAAATATTTAGGCGACCAGATCGACATTCATGCCGGTGGGGAAGACTTAATCTTTCCGCATCATGAGAATGAGATTGCCCAAAGCGAAGCGGCCAATGGCAAGGAATTCTCCAGGTATTGGATGCACAATGCATTTTTGAATATTGATAATAGGAAGATGTCCAAGTCTCTGGGCAACTTTTTTACGGTACGTGAGATCAGCGAGAAGTATGAGCTGCAGGTGTTGCGTTTCTTCATGCTCAGCGCCCATTACCGCAGCCCCTTAAATTTTAGCGCTGAACTGATGGAAGCGTCGAAAAATGGCCTGGAACGGATCTTAACTGGTGTGGAGAAGCTGCGGGACTTGGAAAAACATGCCAGGAAAGAGACTATAAGCCCGAAAGAGGAAGAAGGAATCCGGGAAGCCAAGGACCTGGTTAAAAAATATGAGGAGGCTATGGAAGATGACTTCAATACTGCAGACGGAATCTCTGCAGTATTTGAGTTGGTGAAATTAAGTAATTCCACGGCGGACGACAACAGCAGCGCAGACTATATCCATTATCTGAAAAAGACCATTGAAACACTGTGTGATGTTCTGGGTATCGTCACAGAGAAAAAGACGGATGTTCTGGATCAGGAGATCGAGGATATGATAAAGGCACGAGGGCAGGCAAGAAAAGAGAAGAATTTTGCCCTGGCGGATGAAATCAGGGGAAAGCTTTTGGATATGGGGATTGTTCTTGAAGACACCAGGGAAGGCGTGAAATGGAAGAGAGTATAACTGTGCAGGACGCAGTGTGTGAGGTACAAAGGGCGCAGGGAATGGGAGAGGCCATGCCAGGCTTTCTGGCGCAGTACAGGAAACTCTTTCATTTAAAGACAGTGGATGCGGCTTCCTATTCCCCTCTTGTCCTGGCGTATATCGGAGATAGCGTGTATGAGTTAATGATTCGGACCATGATTGTCAGCAGAGGGAACATGCAGGTAAGCAAGATGCACAAAAAAAGTGCAAGCCTGGTAAAAGCAGAGACTCAGGCCAGGCTCATAAAGCTTATAGAGCCGGAACTAACGAAAGAAGAATGGGCTGTCTATAAACGGGGAAGGAATGCCAAATCAGCGACCATGGCCAAACATGCGACTATGATTGATTACCGTATGGCCACTGGGTTTGAGGCTCTGACCGGATTTTTGTTCCTGTCAGAGCAGTTTGTCCGCATGGCAGTGTTGATCGGACGGGGATTAGAACAGTTAGGAGAGTTTAAACCAGATGAATGAGGAAACATGGATAGAAGGCAGAAATGCGGTTTTAGAGGCGTTTCGCTCTGGAAAAACCGTGGATAAACTGTATGTGTTGGATGGCTGCAAGGATGGGCCTGTGCAGAGTATTCTGAGGGAGGCGAGAAAGCAGGATGCCATCATCAATTTTGTGGCCAAAGAGCGTTTGGATCAGATGTCCCAAACAGGCCGGCACCAGGGGGTTGTGGCCCAGGTTTCCGCTTATGAATATGCGTCTGTGGAAGATATTTTAGAGGGAGCCAGAAAAAAGGGAGAGCCGCCCTTTCTCTTTCTGTTAGATGGGATTGAGGATCCCCACAATCTGGGTGCCATTATCCGTACAGCCAATCTGGCAGGAGCCCATGGTGTTATCATTCCCAAACATCGTGCGGTAGGGCTGACTGCTACTGTAGCCAGGACCTCGGCGGGGGCGCTGCATTATACTCCTGTTGCTAAGGTGACCAATCTGGTGTCTACGATAAGCCAGCTTAAAAAGGAAGGATTGTGGTTTGTATGCGGGGATATGGAGGGGGAATCTATGTACCGACTGAACCTGACAGGGCCTATCGGGCTGGTAATCGGCAATGAAGGAGACGGAGTAGGCAAATTGGTGAAGGAACATTGCGATATGACGGCTTCCATTCCTATGAAAGGTGATATTGATTCCCTGAATGCCTCTGTGGCGGCGGGAGTGCTGGCTTATGAGATTGTGCGTCAGAGGCTGGGGAAACCGTAGGGAGACTGGGTGAAAACAATGGAATTCTTTCAGATGCTATGTCAAGGAAGGGCTGTTGCAGCATGCAACAGCCCTTTTGGAAATTCCAGAATCGTTTAATCCTGGACAGTGAGAACACGGAAATTGCTGCCGGACCAGGTATTGCCGATCAGGTAAGACGTATATTTCGTCCTTCCGGAGATATCTACCTGGTAGGACACTAACGGCTCGCTGGCGAAGGTTCCGGTGGTGACAGCGCCAATGACAAGAACCGGAAGCTCGCGGATTACGGTGAAGTTGGCGGCATTGGTAATGTAGAATTGGTAGGAGCCGGCAGCAGCCTGTTTGTATGCAGTGACATCCTGGAAACCAACATTGCGGAACACAGCATCATGGCTGTAAAGCATGACATCAAAATTGGAACCGCTGTAGGCCATATTTGCTACCCGATAGCAGCCAATATTGGAAGCTGTGTTATTGCAGCTGGTGCTGGGAACCTGAACCAGACTGACACCACCCTGTGCAGAGTCCACCAGCACCATAGTATATCGCTCATTGGCAGAGAATGGGAAGGTCTGCTGAACCAGCATAGCGCGCAGCCCGGTGGAACGCCTTACAGTTACGGTGTGGAACCCGTCAGAGATCCCGCTGTAATTCGTGATTGTACCAAAACTTACATTGGATGCATATGTTGTACTATCAACGGTAATGTTGATGGAGAAATTGTTGGTAGAAGCATTTAGAAATCTTACCTGTCCATAGGCGGAAGGAGAGGAGCAGTTAAAACAGAAGGACGGGAAAGACGGAAAACTGGGAAGAATGGTTATGTTGTTGTTATTTCCCGGATAGGCAGGAATCCCGCCCTCCGTATAATTTGGCGTATTGATGCCATAATCGTTATTGCTTCCGTTTCCCGGATAAGCGGGAATTCCGCCCTCTGTATAGTTGGGAGTGTTGATGCCATAGTCATTGTTACTGCCATTTCCCGGATAGGCAGGGATTCCGCCTTCTGTATAGTTGGGAGTATTGATACCGTAATTGTTGTCGGCAGCAGTTCCGGAGCAAGCGGGAGCAGCCTCCTCAGCGGCAGCCGGAGTGTCTAAGCCGTAGTCGGCATCCGTCAGATGTGCGTTGGATACATTGGGATCCGTTTGATTTGTAGCCATATATATGCATACCTCGTTGTTTTTACTTTACATTATGAGAAGGACCATAGGGGTGTTCCGTTTTTAACGCTTTCCGGTTAAAAAAATATAGTTGACAAATCCCATAACTCGTGATAATATAACTAAGGCTCAAGCAGCGGCTTGGGCAGAATAATCGTTGCTGATGTGGCACAGGTGGTAGCGCACCTCATTGGTAATGAGGAGGTCACGGGTCCGAGTCCCGTCATCAGCTTAGCAGAAGTCCTGGATTTCAGGGCTTCTGTTGGTTTATAAGAATTCTCTTCTATATCTAAGTAGTTCACGTGTATCCATGTATTCTAAGTCCTTGTAATTATCCAAACCACCTTGACAATTGAATAGACTTTGGGGTTCATCTATGATATACTGATTCCAGTTTGACATGAACTTGATATTTGTTTGAAAAGGAGAATGTTATGACGGATAGTGAAAAATTTGGTTTATGAGGTGAAGGTAAATTATCTTATAGAAAGAGTCGGGAATTTTGAAAAAGAAATGAAAGAACTGAGAAGCATGATTGCATGATGATTTCAGGATAACGATGATACCCCGCAGCCATCTGCGGGGTATTTGGTAAAAAAGGATGGAACCGTTGGTATTTTGTAGATTAGCCCCTTTTCGAATGTGAAATAATATGCTATGATAACCTATTATTGGGAATATTACCGATGGAGGAAGAAGATGGAAGAGAATAAGGAAGCTTTAGAGGTTTCTAAAAATTTTATTGAGCAGGAGATTGACAAGGATTTAGAAGACGGCGTGTATCATCATGTGCAGACTCGTTTTCCACCTGAGCCCAACGGATACCTTCATATTGGACATGCCAAATCGATTTTACTGAACTATGGATTGGCACAAAAGTATGGAGGAACGTTTAACCTTCGTTTTGACGACACAATCCAACCAAAGAAAAAGAAGAGTTTGTACAGTCTATCATCGAAGATGTGAAATGGCTGGGGGCTGATTTTGAGGACCGCCTGTTTTTTGCATCCAACTATTTTCAGAAAATGTATGAGTGCGCCGTTTTCCTGATTAAGAAAGGAAAGGCATTTGTCTGCGATCTGAGCGCAGACCAGATCAGGGAGTACCGGGGAGACTTTACCACGCCGGGAAAAGAAAGCCCTTACAGAAACCGCAGCATTGAGGAAAACTTAAAGCTGTTTGAGGAGATGAAAGAGGGAAAGTATCAGGATGGGGAAAAGGTCCTGCGGGCTAAGATCGATATGGCAAGCCCTAACATCAATATGAGGGATCCGGTGATCTACAGGGTGGCTCACAATACCCATCATAACACAGGTGATGCGTGGTGTATCTATCCTATGTATGATTTTGCCCATCCCATTGAGGATGCGGTTGAGAACATTACCCACTCCATCTGTACGCTGGAATTTGAGGATCACAGACCCTTATACGACTGGGTGGTAAGAGAGTGTGAGTTTGAGAATCCTCCCAGGCAGATTGAGTTTGCCAAGTTGTATCTAACCAATGTGGTGACAGGAAAGCGGTATATCAAAAAACTGGTGGAAGATGGAATCGTAGACGGATGGGATGACCCTCGCCTGGTATCTATCGCGGCCTTAAGGCGGAGAGGATATACACCGGAGTCCATCAAGCGGTTTGTGGAGTTGGTAGGGGTATCCAAGGCCAACAGTTCCGTGAACTATGCCATGCTAGAGTACTGTATCAGGGAAGATCTAAAGATGAAAAAGCCAAGGATGATGGCCATTTTAGATCCGGTAAAGCTGGTGATTGACAACTATCCGGAAGGGCAGACCGAGATGCTCTCCATTCCCAACAACCTGGAGAATGAAAGCCTGGGGGAGAGGGATGTTCCTTTTGGAAGGGAACTGTATATTGAGCGGGAAGATTTTATGGAGAATCCCCCAAAGAAATATTTCCGCCTCTTTCCAGGCAATGAAGTCCGCCTGATGGGAGCTTATTTTGTCACCTGTACTGGTTGTGAGAAGGATGAGGATGGCAATGTGACCGTGATCCATGGGACGTATGATCCGGAGACAAAGAGCGGCTCAGGTTTTGACAAAAGGAAGGTAAAAGGAAACATCCATTGGGTTCATGCAGATACAGCCCAACAGGTAGAGTGCCGCCTGTATGAGAATATTGTGGACGAAGAAAAGGGAAAATTGAATGACGATGGCACTCTTAACTTAAATCCCAATTCCTTAACCGTCCTGAAAGGATGCTTTGCTGAGCCGGCCTTAAAAGGGGCAAAAGCATTTGACAGCTTCCAGTTTGTGAGAAACGGTTATTTCTGTGTGGACTGTAAGGACAGTACGGATGAGCATCTGGTATTTAATCGAATTGTTTCCCTGAAAAGCTCATTTAAGATTACTGTGTAACGGTTATGGAGTTAATGATTCCTTTGAAGGCTCAGACGGAGAGACCTTTGTATGAGCAGATTTACGAATATATAAAAGAAGAGATCCGAAAGGGCAGTCTGGCAGCAGGTACCAGGCTGCCTTCTACAAGGGAGTTGGCAGAGCATTTAAAGGTCAGCCGTTCCACGACGCAGATGGCGTATGACCAGCTGACGGCGGAGGGGTATATTGAGACAGTCCCCTATAAGGGATGTTATGTGATGAAGATTGATGAGTTGGTGGAAGTGGAGCCAGAGCTGCCGAAAGAGTTTTGGGTGGAGCCGGAACAGGAGGCATCCGGGGCTTTCGTGGATTTCTCACCAAGAGGAATTGACTTAACCAGCTTTCCCTACAACGCCTGGCGTAAAGTAACCAGGAACACATTGGTGGATGACAATAAGGAAATGTTCCTGACAGGATCACCTCAGGGAGAGCCTGGACTTCGGGAAGCAATCCGGGCATATCTTCATAGCGCCAGAGGTGTAAATTGTGCAGCAGAGCAGATTATCATTGGAGCGGGAAGCGAATATCTGCTTATGCTGCTATCCCGGATGTTGGGGCAAGGCAGACGGATCGCCATGGAGAATCCTACCTACAGACAGGCCTATCGGGTATTTGAAAGCCTGGGGTATGATATGGCTCCTGTAGAGATGGATCGATATGGAATGGATGTGGGGCGTTTAGAGGAGAGCGAGGCAGATGTGGCCTATATTATGCCTTCCCACCAGTATCCAATGGGGATTGTCATGCCGGTGAAGCGCCGCCAGGAGTTGTTAACCTGGGCGGCAAAGAGTGGGAACCGATATATCATTGAAGATGACTATGACAGTGAGTTTCGGTACAGGGGAAAACCCATCCCGGCTATGCAGGGAATGGATTCAGCAGGGAAGGTCATCTATATCGGTACATTCTCCAAGTCCATTGCTCCAGCTATCCGAGTGGGGTATCTGGTATTGCCAGGGGCTTTGTTGCATATTTATAAGGAACAATACAGCTTTTATGCATCCACAGTGTCCCGGATTGACCAGAAGATCATCTATCAGTTTCTGGTAGAAGGCCATTATGAGCGTCATTTAAACAGGATGAGAGCGATCTACAAAAGCAAGCACGACTGTTTGCTTGGGGAACTGAAGAAGATGGAAGCGTTTTTTCAGATAGAAGGAGAATTTGCAGGGCTTCATGTGCTTTTAAACGATAAAAAAGACCGGGGAGAGAAGTGGCTGGTGGATATGGCCAGAATGGCTGGAGTATGTGTATACGGCCTTTCGGCGTATTACATCGGCGATAGCCCCTCCATAAACCGCTCCACCATTGTGCTGGGCTATGCCCGACTAACAGAAGAGCAGATACGCCAGGGCATTGCCAGGCTGTATGCCGCATGGTGCGGCAAAACAGAATGTACGGAATCAATGAGAGGCTGTCAATGACAGCCCCTCTATTTTATGAGAATCTATTTATCTGGCAGCTGTTATCAGGCATGCCCTTGATCAGGTACCATTAGAAAACCATGAGCTAAATAGAAAGATCTTCTTCAATAATGGTGGTATCTGCGTTCTCCTTGACCGCTTCAGCAACTTCCTGGGCTTTGGCAACCCCGTCCTTAACATCTTCCCATACGGAGGAAGACTCATCCTTGAACGTTTCCGTGGCTGGGACAACCCTGTCTTTGGCCATTTCACAGGCTTGTGCAGCTCCGTCCGTAGCAGTCTCCAAATCCTCTTTGACAGTGTCCTGGGCAGGAGCGGCAGCTGGAGACTTTTTCTCGCCGATTGTTACATAGGTGCGCTTGGAATCTTCTGATTCATGAGGAAGGGAACCATCGAAATCTTCTTCGTCATCGCCTTCAAAATCGTGGAAATCCTGATCCAGTTCCTTATTAAAAGACTTGTACTTCAAAAAGTAAGAGACGCCGGCTGCTACAACACCGGAAACGGTAGCAAATGCAAGAAATTTACCGAATGATTTTTTGGCCATAGCGGGGATGCTCCTTTCTGTTTTCACATATCAATAGTATTTTAATCTATTGTAATACCTTTATACAAAAAAAGAAAGACTTATATAAAAAATTTTTTAAAATTTTAGCACTCAAGTCTTGACAGTGCTAACAAAGGGTGTTATAACATTGTTGTGAGATTTGAAAGAGATGTTTCGAATCAAAAAAAATGGTGTTTGAGGAGGAATTTTAATATGAAGTTAGTACCGTTATTTGACAAAGTCGTATTAAAGCAGATGGTTGCAGAAGAGACCACCAAGTCCGGCATTGTGCTTCCGGGACAGGCAAAGGAAAAACCACAGCAGGCAGAAGTGATCGCCGTAGGACCAGGCGGAGTAGTGGATGGCAAAGAGATTACCATGCAGGTAAAAGCAGGAGATAAAGTGATCTATTCTAAGTATTCAGGTACAGATGTGGAAGTGGAAGATGAGAAGTATGTCATTGTAAAACAGAGCGATATCCTGGCAGTTATTGAGTAAAGGGTGGCTATAAGTAAGAGACGATAGAAGAAACATTTGAAAATCAAGGAATGAAAGATAGATAGTTTGAAAAACTGGAGGGATTCATTATGGCAAAGGAAATTAAATATGGTGTAGATGCGAGAAAAGCATTGGAGTCCGGCGTAAATCAGCTGGCAGATACAGTTCGTGTGACCCTGGGGCCGAAAGGAAGAAACGTTGTTCTGGATAAGTCTTTTGGCGCTCCGCTGATCACCAATGACGGTGTTACGATTGCAAAAGAGATCGAGTTGGAAGATGCGTTTGAGAATATGGGGGCCCAGCTGGTAAAAGAAGTTGCCACCAAGACCAATGATGTAGCTGGAGACGGAACGACTACGGCAACCGTTCTGGCTCAGGCGATGATCAATGAAGGCATGAAGAACCTGGCAGCAGGCGCCAACCCGATTGTTCTTAGAAAGGGAATGAAGAAGGCGACGGACGCAGCGGTGGAGGCTCTTGCTTCCATGAGCCAGCCTATCAACGGCAAAGAGCAGATTGCAAGAGTTGCGGCGATCTCCGCATCCAGCGATGAAGTTGGAGAGATGGTAGCAGACGCTATGGAGAAGGTTTCCAAGGACGGTGTTATTACCATCGAGGAATCCAAGACTATGAAGACAGAGTTGGATCTGGTAGAAGGAATGCAGTTTGACAGAGGGTATGTTTCCGCTTATATGTGTACTGATATGGATAAGATGGAAGCGGTTCTGGATAATCCATATATCCTGATTACCGATAAGAAGATTTCCAATATTCAGGAGATCCTTCCTGTTCTGGAGCAGATTGTGCAGTCCGGTGCAAGGCTTTTAATCATTGCTGAGGATGTGGAAGGCGAAGCTCTGACCACTCTGATCGTCAATAAGCTGAGAGGCACCTTCAATGTGGTTGCAGTTAAGGCTCCCGGCTACGGCGACAGAAGAAAAGAGATGCTGCAGGATATTGCAATCCTGACAGGTGGCACCGTAATCTCCAGTGACCTGGGTCTGGAGTTAAAGGATATCACCATGGATCAGCTTGGCCACGCAAAATCTGTCAAGGTTCAGAAAGAGAACACGGTGATCGTAGACGGTGAGGGCGACAAGGCTGCTATCTCTGCAAGAGTTGCTCAGATCAGAGGACAGATCGAAGAAACCACATCGGATTTCGACAGAGAGAAGCTGCAGGAGAGACTTGCCAAGCTTGCAGGCGGTGTAGCCGTAATCCGCGTTGGCGCTGCTACAGAGACCGAGATGAAGGAAGCCAAGCTTCGTATGGAAGATGCCCTTGCAGCAACCAAGGCTGCTGTTGAGGAAGGCATCATTGCAGGTGGCGGTTCTGCATATATCCATGCTATCAAGGATGCAGCTAAGGTTCTGGATAGTCTGGAAGGAGATGAGAAGACTGGTGCGCAGATCATTTTGAAAGCCCTGGAGTCTCCTCTGTACCACATTGTTGCCAATGCAGGCCTGGAAGGAGCTGTCATCATCAACAAAGTGAAAGAGTCCCCGGTTGGAACCGGATTTGACGCATACAAAGAAGAATATGTCAATATGATCGAGGCTGGTATTCTGGATCCGGCAAAAGTCACCAGATGTGCATTACAAAATGCTACCAGTGTTGCATCTACTCTGTTGACAACGGAGTCTGTTGTTGCTAATATTAAAGAAGAGACACCAGCCATGCCAGCCGGCGGCGGTATGGGTGGGATGATGTAAGCAGACCCAGGGCAGGGAAGATGTAATAGGTAAAGAACTGTTACCCCTAAGATATCGGGAGAGGATAGGATGCTTGCATGCATGTCCTCTCTCGTTTTTTATTTCATAGGAAATTGCGTGCTATGAAACAAAACCCTCTGGGTGGATGCGCAACACAGTGCGGGCTTGTTCACTATACGTATTGTATTCGCTAAGTGAGCCAATGCCTTCGCGCAAAAATGTCTTCACGCAAAGGAAGATGGCTGCTGCCGCAGCCGCGCTCTGGCGCGGGAGTCCGGCTTGCCGGACATGTTATCATATCATACGAAAGGATGATTGTTATGAATGATTCTTATGCAGAATGGCTGGTAAAACGGAAGAATCCAGCCTACACCTACCTGATCAAAGGAGTACTTATCTTCCTTTGTGTCATTGCAGCCCTCATAGCCCTGACACTGCCTTTTGGCATTATAGTCCTGGCTATTGTAGGAGCAGTTACGTACTATGTTTTCCAGCGGTTAAGTGTGGAGTTTGAGTATTTGGTGGTCAATGACCAACTGACCATTGACCGGGTTATGGGCAAGGCCAGAAGGAAAAAGGCGTGGGAAGGTACTATGGAGGAAATACAGATTGTGGCTCCGGTGGATTCCTATATGATAAAAGATTATGAAAAACAGGGGATGAAAGTTTTGGATTTTTCGTCTCATATGCCTCATTCCAGAGTCTATGCCATCATCCGTCAGGCAGGAACTGTGACGGAGAAAGTATTGTTTGAGCCTAACGATAAAGTCCTTTCCGTTATGAGGCAAAAAGGCCCCAGAAAAGTAATACAGTAACGGCTTTAATGCCTTCATTGGATAAAAAATCTTATCTGGTGGAGGCATTTTTGTGGTTGTGGAATCTGGTTGGTTTCGCTTGACAAGCCTGGAAAAATCTGCTAGACTAGGGAACTAATAATATAATAATACGAAGAAAGAGAGGAAAATTTAATGGGTACAATTATCGGTGAAGGCATTACTTTTGATGACGTGCTTTTGGTTCCATCCTATTCGGAAGTAATACCCAATCAGGTAGATTTAACCACGTATCTGACGAAGCAAATCAAGCTGAACATTCCTTTAATGAGCGCAGGTATGGATACGGTTACGGAACATCGCATGGCCATTGCAATGGCGAGACAGGGCGGTATCGGTATCATTCATAAAAACATGTCTATTGAAGCTCAGGCAGAAGAGGTTGACAAAGTAAAGCGTTCAGAAAATGGCGTGATCACGGACCCATTTTATCTTTCCCCAGACCATACATTAAAAGACGCAGACGATTTGATGGCTAAATTCAGGATTTCCGGTGTACCCATCACGGAAGGACGGAAGCTGGTAGGCATCATTACCAATCGTGACTTAAAATTTGAAGAGGATTTTAGTAAAAAGATTAAAGAATGTATGACATCTGAACATCTGGTGACAGCCAGGGAAGGGATCACCATGATGGAGGCCAAAAAGATTCTGGCGAAAGCCAGGGTGGAGAAGCTTCCGATTGTGGATGACAACTTCAATTTAAAGGGCCTTATCACCATCAAAGACATCGAGAAGCAGATCCGTTATCCCAATTCGGCCAAGGATAGCCAGGGAAGGCTATAGTGTGGTGCCGGGGTGGGAATTACGGCCAATGTGCTGGAGCGAGTGGAAGCGTTGGTAAAGTCTCATGTAGATGTGGTGGTGTTAGATTCTGCCCACGGACATTCCGCCAACGTGATTCATTGTGTCAAGATGATCAAGGATGCCTATCCGGATCTGCAGGTAGTGGCAGGAAATGTGGCTACAGGAGAGGCAACCAAAGCGCTTATCGAGGCTGGGGCGGATGCCGTCAAGGTAGGAATTGGTCCTGGATCCATCTGTACCACCCGTGTGGTTGCAGGCATCGGCGTGCCTCAGATCACAGCGGTTATGGACTGCTATAAGGTGGCAAAGGAATATGGGATTCCTATCATTGCAGACGGCGGCATCAAGTATTCCGGAGATATCACGAAAGCCATCGCCGCAGGCGGAAGCGTGTGCATGATGGGAAGCATGTTTGCCGGATGTGACGAAAGCCCGGGAACTTTTGAATTGTATCAGGGAAGAAAGTATAAGGTATATCGGGGCATGGGTTCCATTGCTGCCATGGAGAACGGAAGCAAAGACCGCTACTTCCAGAGTGATGCCAAGAAGCTGGTTCCAGAAGGAGTGGAAGGCAGAGTGGCATACAAAGGACTTGTGGAGGACACGGTATTTCAGATGCTAGGTGGTCTCAGGTCCGGAATGGGATATTGCGGAGCCAAGGATATCAAAACGCTTCAGGATACAGGAAGATTTGTAAAGATCTCCGCTGCATCCTTGAAAGAAAGCCATCCCCATGACATCCATATTACAAAGGAAGCACCAAACTATTCCGTAGACGAATAAGATTTACCGCGAAACAGGAGAAAACGCTTAAGCGCCGGACATTCTGACAGACAGAAAGGTCCGGCGCTATACTTTGCGCTTGCGAACCCCTTGAAATATTGATATACTAAATAAAAGCAGGAATGGAAAATCAGAAAGGATGTTAAACAATATGAACTATGGTATGCGATGTCACGATATCTGCCCCAAGGCGGATATGGATACGGTATTTGATGCAGTTCAGAATTTGGGGGTTCAACAGATTCAACTTGCCCTAGCAAAATCCATTGAAGGGTACAATTTTGATTATGGCCACTATTCCCCAGGATTTGGCCGGGAGATCCGAAAGAAACTTGAGAAGAGAGGAATCCATGTATCTGTGCTGGGTTGCTATATCAATCCTACTAATCCGGATGAAGGGGAGAGGCAGAAGGCAGTTCGGCGTTTTATCGAACACCTGAAATATGCGAAAGCCATCGGCGCGGATATGGTTGGAACCGAGACAGGGCGTTATGATGCAGATTTTAACGTGGTTCCTTATACCTATACGGAAGGGTGTTATCAGCTTCTTCTAAAAAGTATGAGGGAGATTGTTTCCGCTGCGGAAAAACTAGGGGTAATGGTAGGCATTGAGGCGGTTCATGACCATACCCTGTACTGTCCGGAGATGATGAGGCGCTTTCTGGAGGACATCGATTCTCCCAATGTGGAGGCGATTTTGGATCCAGTCAATTTGATCAGCAGTGAGAACTACGAACATCAGGACGATGTAATCGAAAAAGCCTTTCATTTGTATGGGGACAAGATCAGCGCGATTCATGTGAAAGATTTCACCATAAGGGATAGGCAGCCTCAGTTTGCCCATATCGGAGAGGGAATGTTCCATTATGAGACTCTCTTGCGGAATTTGAAAAAGGATAAGCCGTATATCACCATGCTTCTGGAAGAATCTAATCCTCAAAGGTATCACAGTGACGTAGATCATCTGCAGAGGATATATGAAAGCCTGTAGAAGCAGATTCCTTTGTATAAAGTAAAAGGCAGATTAAGGGATAGAAGACATGGAAGAAGGCAGGTTCCGTAGAAAAATCGGATGGTTTCGGCTTTGCTGCTGTATTATGGTAATCTGGAGCCATGCTGGCAATGCAGAGTTAT
The DNA here is from genome assembly GCA_947425205.1 of uncultured Hungatella sp. GTDB lineage: Bacteria > Bacillota > Clostridia > Lachnospirales > Lachnospiraceae > UBA3402. Next base: position 47,162 of record CANDZL010000003.1, read on the forward strand.
TTCTGGGAAAGCTGGAGGAGGGGCATCCGCTGATGTGGCTGGAAGGGAAGATGGTTCCGGCTATCATTCGCATCAGCATTCCCTGTTTTCTTATGATGTCAGGCTATCAGTTTTTCCGCGGATTTACCATGAAAGAGCTTCCGGGAAAATGGAAACGGAGGGTTACGACTCTTTTGATTCCCTACCTGGTGTGGAACCTGCTTTACTATATCGGATATCTTGTAGCCAATCAGGCAGATTGTTTAAAGGATATCATCAACAAACCGGATATCAGGCTTTCTCTGGAACAGATTGTGGACGCAGTGCTCTTCTATCGGTACAATCCGGTTTTCTGGTTCATGTACCAACTGATTCTTCTGGTGGCGCTGGCTCCGATTCTGTATCTGTTCCTTAGAAAGCTTTGGAGCGGGAGTTTGTTTCTGGCAGTCGTGTTTGTTGGGATCCTGGGGGAGCATATCCTGCCGCAGATAAACCTGGATGCGGTTTTTTATTACTCTTTGGCAGGCTTTTGGGCTCTCCATGGGCAGAAGGCAGCAGAAGCCGGATGGACACGGAGACGAGGGCTCTTGGGAGGTGGGCTTCTGGGAGCCGGGATATTGGCCGGGATACCTTACTATGCCAGATCCTTTCCTCCGGCTATTGTTGCATATTATACCATGGCAGTTTTGGGCATCTGGCTGATGGCAGACGAAAGACGGTTAAAGCCCCTTAGGCCCTGGATGGATTACACATTTTTTATCTATGCATTTCATTTTATCCTTGTCCGTTTTCTCAATAAAATTCTGGCAAGGTGGCTGTGGGGAAGTGAGTTGGCAGCCGGACTTTTGTACCTGGGGATGCCAGCGTTGGTTACAGCGATCTGTTGCCTTGTTGCCAGTGTTTTGAGACGTTTTCCATGGCTTTGGAATCTGCTTAACGGAGGCAGGGGGAGCGTTCGGCAACATGTGGAACAGTCCGGCAAATCCTATGGCAACAGATAAGAACGTGACTGGATATTGCCTAACGCCAGCTGGTAAGATAAGTGTTTAGGCACATATATGGTTTTATTGCTTTTGTTTATGAGGTAGCCTTCCCCGGAAAAACCGCTTCTTAAGCTCAGACCAGTGGAACGGAATCAAAGGGTAGATATAGCTTTTTCCGGCGATGGTTTTGTTGAACACAATGGCGCACACCGAAAAGAGAATGCCTGCTGCATATCCCCAGCCGTTGAAGAGAGCAGTCAGCAGAAGGATTAACATACGCATAAACTTAAGGGCATATCCCAGTTCGAAGCTGGCCTGGGAGTAGTTGGCAATGGTGACAAAGGCCATATAAAGCATGGTTTCGCTGTTGAACCAACCGGATTTCACAGAATATTCCCCCAGTACAATACCGGCGATGACACTCAAAGGAGTGGTCAGCATATTGGGCGTGTTGATGGCCGCCAGCCGCAGCCCGTCGATGGCAAATTCCAGGATAAACAGCTGGATCACCAGGGGGACATGGGGAGCTTCGGATAACAGGATAAATTCCAGCCAGGGCGGCAGAACCTGAGGATTCTGCATAAGGAGAAGCCAGGTAGGGGTTAGCAAAAGGGCAAGAAGGGAAATGGACATTCTCGACAGCCTAAGGTATGTTCCTGTAACCGGCGGAAAGTAGTAATCATCGGCTTCCTCAATGATATCGAAGACAGAAGAAGGGAGAATCATGGCTGCAGGGGAATTGTCTACCAGGATAATGATATTTCCCTCCAAAATCGAGGCGGCGGCTGTATCTGGCCGCTCTGAGAATTTGAATTTGGGGAAGGGATTGTACCATTTATGTGGATAGAGGCATTCTGCCAGGCTTTCCTGGTTCATAGTCAAGGCGTCTACATGAAGATTCTGAATCCGTTCTTTTATATTTGTTAACATCTGTTCATCGACTCGTCCCTTCATATAACAGACGGCAATATCTGTGTGGGAACTTTCCCCGGCAGTCAGGATTTCCATAGTCAGTTTTGGATCCCGGATTCTCCTGCGGATCAGGGCAGTATTGAAGATCAGGGTCTCTACGAATCCATCTCTGGAACCTCGCATCACCTTATCTTTTTCCGGCTCAGATACGCCTCTGGCCGGATAGGTGCGGCAATCGATGGTGAGGCAGCGGTCATAGCCGTCGATGAAGATGCAGGAGATTCCGGTCAGCAGCTGGACAATCATGTCTTTTTCCTGATCCACCAGCCCAACCTCGCCGTAAGGAATATATTGTTTGGAAAATTCATGGGCATCCTCTGGCATGGCCTCCGGTTTTATGGATTCCCAGATCTGCATGATTTTTAAGAGGACTTCGTCTTTGGTAAAGCCGTCTACAAAATAGATGCAGGCATCCCTGCCACCTACCTTGGTGGTGCAATAGACCACATCAAAATTGGCTGTTATATCCAAACGTTCATTTAAATGATCAATATTTTCTTCAAGATGCGTGGAAAATTTCATGGATCTTCTCCTTTATATCTAAATTTTTGTAACCATGATAGCAGGATATTGGGGATAACCAAACTATAGGAAAAGTATGTGCGAAAATAGAAAAAATAAATACAAGATTCAAAGATAAAAAAGAAAATATTGTGCAAATTGACGTGAAAATCTTGACATTTCTGGAAAAGAGTGGTATATTTGTCCCATGAGAAGCACATGGGGGTGCTTGCATGCAACAGTTTGACAAAGGGGAATGTCAGACTGTTATGGTTATAATGTAATATGATTGTACGTGACAAAAGAGCTGCTTTCTGTGGGGGAAAGGCAGCTCTTGTTCTGTTTATTACCCAATCATTTTCTTTCTATAAAAAGGGAGGAGCCGGTAATCTTTTTAAAAGATCACCGGCAGATTATGAAAAAAATCTTATCGAAATGTAAGCAGCAACAACAACTTCATCTGACATTTATAAGTATAGCGGTAATTTATGAAGAAAGTTTAGCAAGCATGTAAAAGATTTATGAATAGATTGTGAATGGATTTACCCACCAAAATGATACTGGCTTAACAACTCATTCTTCATCTTCCACAGAGGCAGGGACAGATCCACATGGGTGCGGTGGGGGTATTCCAGACGGAGGGACTCAACCCACAGGGTATTTAACTCTTTCTTACAGTACTCCCGGATGTCCATAACTTTGGGGGATTTATAGACACATTGGCCATTTAGGAAAACCGGAACCATCAGTTCCCGGAGGGTGTAGCTGTCTGGAGCCAGGTGTGTCTTCTTCCAGGTCTCCACAGGGTCAAAGAGCAGGAGAGAATCCCTGGAGTCATAGATCTCATCTACCAGGCAGATGAGATCAGCGATGATCTTGCCAGTCTCCTTGTTGTAGATCCGGCGGATGGTCTTGTTGCCTGGATTGGTGATCTTCTCCGCATTTTCCGACAGCTTGATCTTGGGGATAAAGGTTCCTGTGGCTTCATCTCGGATAGCAGCCAGTTTATAGACACCGCCGAAGGAGGGGCAGTCTTTGGAGGTGATCAGGTTGGTTCCCACGCCCCAGGAGTTGATGGCAGCTCCCTGAAGCTTTAAGCTGCTGATAAGATTCTCATCCAGATCGTTGGAGGCAGAGATCACTGCATCCCCAAATCCGGCATCATCCAGCATCTTTTTGGCCTTTTTGGACAGATAGGCCAGGTCACCGCTGTCTAAACGGATCCCGTAAAAGGTAAGAGGAATCCCGGCATCCCGCATCTCTGTAAACACCTTGATAGCGTTGGGAACGCCGGATTTTAAGGTATCGTATGTATCTACCAAAAGAATGCAGGCTGTGGGGTATAGCTTGGCGTAAGCGCGGAAGGCGGTCAATTCGTCAGGAAAGCTCATGATCCAGCTGTGGGCATGGGTTCCCTTTACCGGAACGTCAAACATTTGGCCTGCCAGGACGTTGGAGGTGCCGATGCAGCCAGCGATCATGGCGGCTCTGGCTCCATAGATGCCGGCATCCGGTCCCTGGGCCCGACGAAGGCCAAATTCCATGATCCCATCACCCTGGGCGGCATACACCACTCTGGCAGTCTTGGTGGCAATCAGGCTTTGATGGTTGATGATGTTTAACAGGGCGGTCTCCACCAGTTGTGCCTCCATAATAGGCGCGATCACCTTCACCAGAGGTTCCCTTGGGAATACCACCGTTCCTTCCGGGATGGCATAGATATCTCCGGAGAAATGGAAATCTGACAGGTAGGCAAGAAAGTCCTCTCCGAAGAGGCCGGTGGAGCGCAGGTAATCTACATCCTCCTGTTCAAAATGAAGATCGTTGATGTACTCGATGACCTGTTCCAGACCGGCACAGATGGAATATCCGTTGTTGTTGGGATTGCTTCGGTAGAAGGCATCGAAGATAACGGTCTCATTGGCCTCCTTTTCTTTGAAATATCCCTGCATCATTGTTAATTCATATAAATCTGTCAGTAGTGTAAGATTTCGCTGTGCCATGTGGTGATTCTCCTTTTCGTAAGTTTAGAACACACTTTGCCTCATAAGGAATGGGGCGTTTGATTGTTTTCAGAAAGTATAGCATAAGTTTGGGAAAATACAAATAGATTGATAAAAAAATAACAAATAAATATTGGTACTGTACAGAGAAATCTTCCTTGACAAGCAGTCTCTCTCTATGTATAATAAGGCAGACGTGGAGCAGTGTTGTACAATGCCCATAAGAGCAGGCCATCAAAACGTGATAGGGCTGTTAGAGAAAGAAAGATAAAACGTTAGGAGGATTTTGCATGTTAATTGTGGTTGTAAGGGAGAAAATTGCAAAATAAAAATTGCAAAGGAAGACTTCAGGTTTCAATTTATGTTAGAAGTCTGCCTGTCTGTTGACGGCGTAAGCTGTCGACGTTTTTGCCTTACAATTGCTTAATATTGTGGTATCTGCTATGGGGATGGAGATTTTTGACATCTCCTGAAAACCAGATAAAAGAAATCATCATTGATGAAACAACCATGGTATATTTGCGTTCAGGCAGCCATGGTTTTTTTGCGTTGTAAGGCAGATATAAGGATTTGATACAACAAGGATATCGTAGATCAGGAGAAAAGAAGATATGAATATAGAAAAGCAGATCGAATTTGATAAGATAAAGGAGCGGTGGATGGAACTTGCCATAACAGAGGCGGCCAGAGAGAGGATCAGGAGGGTGGATTATTACCTGTCGGAAGACGAATTGAGGAAGGAATTAAGGGATACCACAGACGGCAGGAACCTGATGGAAACGCTGGGAACGCCGCCTTTACAGGAGGTTTCCCATATGAAAACCATTCTGGCGGCAGCCGGAAAAGGGGAATGCTTAACGCCTTTCCAGCTGGAGAAGACAGAGATTGCCCTGGCGGCCTTCCGCCGTCTGAAAGATTATCTGAAAAAAGGAAGGCAGCGTGGCAGCCTGCTTGCCTGCTATGAAGAGAATCTGGATGAGCTGGCACAAGAGCGGGAGGAGATCAGCCGGCAGATTCGAGGCGGCCAGGTAGATGATTATGCATCCAGGGAGCTTTCCCAGATAAGAGGGCAGATTGCCAGGTGTGAAGAGCAGATGAAGCAGAAGGCAGAACAGATTATCCGATCCAATAAAGACTACATGGCAGACAATTACTGTACCTTCCGAAACGGCAGGCTCTGTGTTCCTGTAAAAAAGGAGTATAAGTTGAAAGTATCAGGAAGTGTCATCGATAAATCTGCCAGCGGGAATACCTTGTTTATGGAGCCTTCAGGGGTTGCAAGGTACTATGAACAGTTAGAGCAGCTTAAAATCGGGGAAGAAAATGAGGTTTACCGGATTCTGTATACCTTAACATCCATGATTGATTCCGTTTCCAGCATTATTTTGGAGAATATTCGGGTTATGGAGCGTCTGGACTTTACATTTTCCAAGGGAAAGCTAAGCCTGGAGCTGGATGGAACAGAGCCGCACATCAATACGGGGCGCAGAATCCAGATCAAGGACGGAAGGCATCCGCTGATGGACCGGAAGCGTAACGTGCCTCTTCAGTTTCAGATCGGCGGCCCGGTTCAGGGAATCGTCATAACCGGCCCTAACACAGGAGGGAAAACCGTAGCCATAAAGACTGTGATGCTCAACTGCATGATGGCCCAGTGCGGGCTTCACATTCCTTGTAAAGAGGCGGATATCTGTATGAACAGTTCCTACCTCTGCGACATCGGCGACGGCCAGAACCTTTCTGAGAACCTGTCCACCTTCTCGGCACATATGAAACGTGTCCTGGAGATCTTGAAAGAAGCAGACAGTGACAGTTTTATTATCATGGATGAGTTAGGTTCCGGCACGGATCCGGTAGAGGGAATGGGAATCGCCACGGCTATTCTGGAAGAATTAAGAAAATGTGGCGCTCTTTTCCTGGTAACCACCCACTATACAGAAGTGAAGGAATACGCAGACCGAACCTCTGGAATCATAAACGCCAAGATGACCTTCGACAAAGAATCTCTAGAGCCCACCTATCAGATGGTTATAGGCCAGGCAGGAGAAAGCTGCGCTTTCTATATTGCAGACAGGCTGGGCATGCCAAGAGAAATGCTTGAAGCAGCGGTCCGGGCATCCTACGGTGAGGATGCAGTAAGCAGATATTCCTTCCAGGGTCAGGAGAGTATCGCAAAGACAAGAAGAAGCAAACTTAAAAAGATCAAAGAGAAAAAAATCCTGGAGCCCCTCAGTGAGAAATACAACATCGGAGACTGCGTCATGGTCTACCCTGACGGAAAACTGGGAATCGTATGCCAGAGAGTCAATGAAAAAGGCATCTTAAGGGTACAGATGAAAAACAAAAAGATATGGATCAATCATAAGAGGGTGAAGCTTCATGTAGCGGCCAAAGAGATGTATCCGGAAGACTATGATTTCTCTATCCTCTTCGAGACAGTGGAAAACCGAAAACTCCGTCACGATATGGAACGCAAATACACGGAAGGGGAGATTCTTATAGAGAAGAATTAATATAAGATAAAACCCCTTGATAATCCGGCTGAAACCGAAGTATCAAGGGGCTTCCCAATGGCATATAACTTTCTATTACTTCGCTGCCTTCACAGAAGTAATGTGGGGGTTCACTCCTTCGTACCAGTAAAGGAACCCTTCCAGATCAATCTTGTCACCAACGGTTAACTCTTTCACTGCTTTATACACCTCTGTTGTATTGTCACAGAGATAGGATTCCACTGTGAAATTATACGTATTTCCATCCAGGGAGACATTAAAGTACAGATCATCCCCCTCCTGGCCGGAACCATCCCAGCTGTAAAGAAACGCTACATCATTGCCGTCTCCATCCTGGCCGGCCGGTTCCACGGTCATACCCTTAAAGGATACAAACTCATTCTGATGCTTAATCAGGTCCTCAGATCCCAGAAGAGATGTGACATCCTGTGCCTCGGCCACATAATTTCCCTCTTCAATCTCAAACGTGGCATCAATGATCTCCACTTCGCCGGACCACTCTGCCTTATACCCTGTCACCTTGATCTTGGTTCCCACAGTTAGCTTGTCATAATCTTCCTGGGAGCAGGCCATATTGTACAGGAAATAGGCTCCATCCTTATCCTGGGAATAAACGGTTGCCTTGTTGTCCCACCAGGACTGCTTGGCTTGTACATAGGTCTCAACAACCACCTGGGAATCCAGGGGTGCAGCCACATATTCCTCATAGGTCATGACCCCTTCGGACTTGACATCGGCATCTTTGGATCCGGAGCCCTTACCGGAGGACCCACAGCCTGTAAGGGCCAGGGCAAGAGACAAAACGATAGCCACTGATGTTAATTTTTTCATTTTACTCATTCTCCTCTTTCTGTGTTTCAAGTATTCAGTCGAAAGACTGTCAAACACAAGCCTATTATACACGCATTTTCCAATAAATCAATAGGCTTGCCTCTTTTTTGCCTTTCGAAGGATCACATACAAAACCATAAGGAGCCATGCAGCGCCTAAGGAGGAGAGAAGGAAAATGGACATGGGAGGAAGCTTGCCAAGATCCGTTTTTTGAGCGTGGGAAGCAGCTCTCAGACTGCCGATCTGATCTAACCGATACAAGGATGTCATGTTGTCGTATAGCGCTTCTATATAGGCATCGTCAACAACTTCCCCACGTCGTACAGATTTTACTGTAGATTCGATCATCTGGCCGGAAGCATCCCGAAGAGAGGCAGAACCGTTAAATACCGGGGTGACGAAGGTATGGTCCGTGTTGTCTAACAGCATCTTGGCAGCACGGATCTTCACATCATAGTAAAGCCCGTTGTCCTGGCCGCCACGTGACAGATAGTCCCTGTATTCCAAAGACTCCTGGGCCTTCTGTGTGACAGGAACATAGCCTTCTGTTTCAGAATAGGCGATCTGTACCTGGTTAGTCAACAGATACTGGGTAAAGAGCCAGGAAGCCAGGACCTCTTGAGGATCCTCCCGATTGAAGACACAGACTGACGGCCCCTGGGAGATCATCTGAGGATTCTGGGGGTCAAACTGAGGGATGGGCATGACAGCGGTTTCGAACTCCACCAGTTTGTCTGCACTGATGTCACATAAAGGGGCATTGGTTCCCATCCAGGTGGCTCCGGCGGTAGAGTCAATGGCAAAGATACACTGTCCTGCATTTAAAAAATTAGCTGGATAGCTGGATATCTTAAATGTGGAGAAAGCCCCTGTCCTGGCATGTTCTCCGATGGTAAGCAGAAGTTCTTTGGTGGTATCGTTAAACAGAAGCAGTTCTCCGCCCTCAGAAGAGTAGCCGGCCTGACGCTGCCTCAACATCTGGATCATCATGTTGTCCGTGGACTTATAGATGAAAGGAATCATGACTTTTTGCCCGTTTACCAGGAAATTCTCTTGGGAATCCCGGGCCATGGCCGCCTCAGAGACCTGCCACACAAAATCCCAGGTCAACGATTCTGGAAGCTGGTAGCCTAAAGCCTCCACATAAGTTTTGTTGATGTAACAGGCCTCTGTGGAACGCATGTAAGGAATGGCATAGTAATGGCCACCGAAGGAACACTCCTCCAAAAACTGGGGAACGATTTCGGATACTTTGGGAGAATCAAAGAGAACCTGGCTTCCGCCAAGACCATACTGTTCATGGTCAAACAGCTTCTCTAAAGGCACGACCATGTTAACGCCTGTTAAGTAGGTGGCAATATGATCCGGATAGGTGATGCACACATTGGGAGTGGTGCCGGTGGCGATGTTGGTGATGACATCATTGTAGATCTTGCCGTAGTCGGTGTACAGACGCAAATGGACGGTGATGTTGGGATACAGGGCCTCAAAATCGGAGATGGCCTTCTCATAGATCCCAGTCTGAGTCTTGTTGGTGTCGTTTTTCGCCCAGAACGTAATCTCATAATTCCTGGAAAGATCAAATGCATCGGGAACCTCAAAGGGGCTTAGTCCCTCTTTCCCGTGGCATCCGGTAAGCATGGTCAGGCACCCAGCCAGGGAGAGTGCAGCCACAGCGTTTAAAATCCAACTTTTTGACCTGGACCGGTGGCCGCAGGGATGGTTATGTCCCAGGTATCCCTTATTAAGATGGGTTAAATATAATTGTCTCATCCTTTTGTTCCTCCTCTTGACACTCCGGCCATCACTTTTTTGCGGAACATGAAAAACAAGAGAATTAGCGGCACAGAGATAACCACAACGGCTGCCATCATAGCCGGGATATTCTCACGGCCAAATCCATTTTCCCGAATCTCCTGGATGCCGTTGGAGACCAGATAATACTTTGGGTCGTCAGTGATGAGGCGAGGCCACACATAAGAGTTCCAGCACTCGATCACCTTTAAGATGACGATGGTAATCAGGGTAGGCTTGGATATGGGAATCACAACTTTTATAAGATAGCGAAAGTCCGAAGTGCCGTCCACTTTTGCCGCATAGTACAGGCTGTCTGGTATCTGTTCAAAGTTCTCCTTCAGAAGATAAAGGTAGAACACCGACATGACCGAGGGAAGGATAAGGCCTGGAAAAGAGTTGCGCATCTCAAGGTTGGTGACGGTGACAAAGTTGGTGATGACCACCAGCTCGTTGGGAATCATCATCATGGAGAGAAAGAGAAGGAATACCAGGTTCTTCCCCCGAAATTCCAGCCGTGCAAATGCAAAGGCTGCAAGGGTGATGACAATGAGCATGACGGCTGTGGTGGCAACTGTAAACCATGCGGTGTTCATTAAGTATCGCAAGAGGGGGACAGCGGTAAAGGCATCCACATAATTCTGGAAGGTGGGAGCCAGGGTAAAAAATCTGGGAATATATTCTGAACTGTAGGCGCTGTAGCTTTTTACGGAGGTGAGAACCATCCAGTAAAAAGGAAACAGGACAATGACAGCCCAAATGCCCAGAAAAAAGTAGGTAAGGACTTGGGCAGCTTTTCTATGGATTGCGGCAGTTTTAGCTGCATGTTTGTAATCATTCATTTTGGATATCCGTTCCTTTCTCAAAACAGCAAAGGTTTTTCGGTTGGTTTTTCGGAAGCGGGATGTGAAAGTTTTGGCCTGGAGATGCCGAACATCCCTTTGCTCTGGTCAGAGGCCAGCCTTTTTATCACTGGCCAGCAAATTGATGGTGGTGATGGTCAGAACAATGGCAAACAGCAGGATAGCCGCTGCCGCCGCATAGGACGGATAACCGCCGCTGTCTCCGTACAGCATGTCGTAGACGTAGCCTACGATGGTATTCATCCCCGCTGCATTTAGGTTGGTGCCAAACAAAGCCACCGCATCACTGTACGCTTTGAAAGCGCCGATAAACCCTGTGATCACCAGATAGAAGATCATGGGGGAGATCATGGGAAGGGTGATCCGTAGAAAGATTCGGAGTCTTGGTGTGCCGTCTACCTGGGCTGCCTGGTAGTAGTCCTGATTGACAGAGGCCAGGGCACTGGTCAGAATCAGGATTTTAAACGGCATGACCACCCAGATGGTGTAAAAACATAACACAAACATCTTGGCCCAGTAAGGCCCGTCTATAAAGTCTACAGAACTTCCGCCAAACCACCGGATAATCAGGTTGACAAACCCGTCGGAATAGGCAGTCTTTTTAAACAGAATCATAAAGACCAAGCCGACTGCCAGGGTATTGGTCACATAAGGAAGAAAATAAACCGTTTGAAACAACTCCCTTAGGGGTTTTACAGAATGCAGCCCTACCGAGATTAACAAGGCAATTCCTGTAGACAGGGGAACCGTGATAATAACCAGAAGGAAGGTGTTTTTCACGGCCTGTAAAAAGTATGGGTCATGAAGAACGTAGGAGTAGTTGTAGGTTCCGATGCCAAAATAGGTCTGGGAAGCCGAGTTGTATCCTTCCTCCACAGAATAGATGAACACATCAATGAGGGGATACACCAGGAAGACTCCCAGAAAAAGAAGTGCCGGCAGAAGATACAGCCAGCCCTTTAAATGGTTTATATTCCTATAGATCGGTTTTTGTTTCATCGCAGGCCTCCATCTGTTATGGGAACGGGTAAAAAGGGGATCCTCTGTTCCGTCTGTTTATCAAAAAGAAACACTTTCCCGGGACGAAGGGAAAACCTTACCACAGGCTTTCTTACATCTGCCATATGTTCCCCGTCAATGACAGAGCGAACTGTGGGATTCACGGAAGCTGGGTTTGCGCTGACAACAGTGATATCCCGGCCCATGACTTCCACGCTCTTTTGCTGGCAGGTAAAGGGACCATTGGGATCTGGAAGAAACCCTTCAGGGCGGATGCCCACATATACTTCCCCGGAAGGAACCTGTGGAGAACGTGTACCAGATAGAGGCAAGACTGCCTCATGGCCGATGTACAACCTATGGTCCGTTACCTGCCCCTTAAAGACATTGATGGGAGGGTTCCCCAGGAACCTGGCCACAAAAAGATTCTCCGGATTGTCATATACCTCCTGTGGGCTTCCGGTCTGCATGACAACCCCTCCATTCATGACCACGATCTTGTCGGAGATGCTCATGGCTTCCTCCTGGTCGTGGGTGACAAAGATAGTGGTGATCCCGGTTTCCTTCTGGATCCTGCGGATCTCCTCCCTGGTCTGAAGCCGCAGGCGGGCATCCAGATTGGAGAGAGGCTCATCTAAGAGAAGGACCCTGGGCATCTTAACCAAGGCTCTGGCGATAGCTACTCGCTGTTGCTGCCCCCCGGACAATTCTCCTGGCTTTCGGTCCATCAACTCCTGGATCTGAACAAGCCGGGCAACTTCCATGGCTTTTTTCACCATATCTGTTTTGGAAAGCCTGTCCTTGCCCTTTCGATTCTCCAGGGGAAACAGAATATTTTGTTGTACGGTTAAGTGGGGATAGAGGGCGTAATTCTGGAATACCAGGCCGATTCCCCTAAGTTCCGGAGGAAGGTCCGTGACATCATCTTCACCGAAAAAGATCCGGCCAGAAGTCGGCTTTGTTAAGCCGCTTATCAGATTCAGGGTTGTGCTTTTGCCGCAGCCGGAGGGCCCTAACAACCCTATCAGCGTTCCATCCGGGATCCGGAAGGTGAAGTCCCGGACAGCGGTCACAGCTTCTCCTCGCTTCTTGCCCCGGCCGGGATAGGTTTTTGTAAGATTCTGTAAGATAACTTCCATGTCTGCTCCCATCTGCCTGCAGCTGCGTTCCGGCGCTGGCCTGGTCTTTGCTGCAGGCAACATTTTTATCAGTCTTTGATGATAGGCGGTATCTGGGCCATCAGGTTATCAATGTCCTCAAACATGGCGCTTTTGGTAGTGCCCAGGCGGCTGGCCTGGCTGATATGGTTTGTGACCTCTTTATATTGTTCCCTGATTTTGTCAAAGAATCCGCACAGGGATCCGAGAGCAGACCGGGACTGTCCAATAACCCCGGAGATCTGGTTGTGCACCGATGTGGCACCTTCCGCTGCCTCGGTGATCTTGTCAAACATCTCGTAGGTCTCTTTCACTTTGTCAAGGCTCTGCCCCAGGGCTTCTTTGGAACTGTCGATGCTGTCACTTAATTTGTCAGTTCCCTGTTCCACGTTCTTAATATCCGTATCCACCTGAGCAGCCAGATCCTTGATCTCATCGGCCAGCTTTTTCACCTCCGTTGCCACCACGGCAAATCCGCTTCCCATGGAACCGGCTCTGGCTGCCTCGATGGAAGCATTGATGGCAAGGATATTGGTCTGATCCGCAATGGACACGATCCGGCTCATTCTCTGCTTGATCTGTTCGACGGAATCCTGAAGCGCAGAGAACGTGTTGCCCATCTCCCCGAAATGAGCATCTACCTCCATGGCGCTGTTTTTTAAAACCTCCACTTCATTCTGGGCCTGGCCTACGGTTCTGGCGATCTCATCCCTGACTGTGACAAACTGCTCGGATGTCTCGCCGACGCTTGAGAAATTCTGCCCCATGTCCTCCAGCCGTTCCTGGAACTGCTGGGCTTCTCCCAGGACGCTGTTGAAGGAGGTATTGATAAGGCCTAGCTCCTGAAGAGACTGTACCTCCTTCTGAACCAGATCTGTATGATACTGCTTTAAGCTGTCCATCACATACAGAACCGGGTACAGATCTTTTTCCCCGCCCTGTTTCTTTCCTGCATTTTGCTGATTGTTTCTGCGAAACAGCATGTCTTTTCTCCCCCTTTACTCAAATACGGCGCATGTCATGGATTGATTGACAAACTGGTTGTTATAATGTTCCCCGTATCCTACCAGGCCTGCATGGTTGCCTAAAGCGGCCATTTCCTGTAAATATTCCTGCATGTAGCGGTTTTCACTAAACAGTTTATACCGGAACAAGCAGTTGACAGAAAACACAGCCGACCGCCGTGGAAAATCCCGGCAAATGGTCTCGATGGTCTCCTTTACAGTGGCCCTGTAATCCCCCAGTTCCAGAAGGCTTAACACATCGGAATCATTGACCTGCCTGAAACATGCCAGGGCATTGCCACTTACGTCCTTGATGGAGATGATACAGGTCTCGTTCCCGTTTATCTTCCCGAATGGATTTTTAAAGGTCTGGGTTAAGATCTGCTGCTCCGAGATGTGGAGGATATCCTGATAGACCTGTCTGGCAGGCTTTCCGTTTAAGGAACCCATAATATATCTTGCTTTGTCCGTATTGGAGGCAATAAACTGCTGGCCTTTCATGGGATGGTAGATATTTTCCTTGTAGGCTTTGACCCTGCCGTCCTGGTTCCGGATGAGGGCGTAGGCCACCCCATCTTCATAGATGCGGCCATTGGCAGATACCTTGCCGCCGTCTCCGGTTCCCCCTACCAGGGAAATGTTCCGCTGCCTTAAAGCGGTATGTATGGTGGTCAGCACACAGGCGTCATTGCCAGAACAGAAATCGATGCAGATGGTATTTTCCTGGGAGGCACTGACCTTTCTTAAGTCTTCTTCCAGCCTGCGGATATATTTTACCGGCATGACAGATACCTGCTCCAGCACATTGGCTGCTGCGCTCACTCCATCTGAAAAGGCCACCACGCCTACCCCCTGCTCTGCAACCCTGGTATCATAACACATTCCGATGCAGCCGATGCTGGGCACCTGGGGAAAAAGCATTTCCAGTTCCTTTACATGGCTCTCAAACTGGCTGCTGTTAGACATCAGCATAATCAACTGGGGATGGGAAAGCCCCCGAACCGCTTCCTTTAGATCTCCGCGCTGGCTCATACCAAAAAACTGTCTCACGATACGATTCCTCTCTTCCATATTCTATAATGGTATTTTATCCAACCGCTATTATACTTTATGTTATTTAGAAGCGTCAAGAACAATTGATTTTTTTGGATGGAAGAGGGATGCTGCAAAATGCCAGGTGGCCGAATTTTGCAGCATCCCGCTGTCTACAGTCGTTTTTCCAGCATGGAGATGGCCTGGTACAGCAGAGTGGAGACGATACATAGAATCACAATGGCCATGACCAACATATCCATTTTAAACACCTGGGAAGCATAGATGATCAGATATCCCAGCCCGGCCTTGGCCGACAGGAATTCTCCGATGATCACGCCTACCAGGCAAAGTCCCACATTGACCTTCATGTTGCTGATAATTAAGGGGATGGAAGAGGGAATCAGTACCTTTAGGAGCACATCTTTCCTGGAACCACCCAGGGAATAGATCAGTTTTATCTTATCCGGGTCTGTCTGGGCAAATCCGGTGTGAAGGGTTAGGACAGAGCCGAACACAGCCACGGAGACAGCTGCCACGATGACGGTTCTTATGTTGTTTCCAAGCCATACAATAAGAAGGGGAGCCAGGGCGGATTTGGGAAGGCTGTTTAACATCACCAGGTAGGGCTCTGCCACCTCAGAGACGGTTCGGCTGGCCCACAGAAGGATGGCGGTTAAGACGGCGATCACCACAACCAACAGGAAACTGACAAGGGTCTCAAAAAGCGTGACTCCGATGTGCAGGAAAATGCTTCCATCCCCGGCCATACGGAGAAAGCAGGATACAATCCGTGACGGGCTGCCGAAGATAAAGGCATCTAAAAGATCTAATTCGGTACACAGTTCCCATACGGATAAAAACAGGATAAAGACCATGACCCGAATGATTCGGACCTGAATCTTATGGAGATGTTCTTTGGCAAGAAAGCTTTGTTGTGCCGGACTGGGACAACGTTCATTCATGTGGATTTCAGCTCCTTCCATAACTGATTGAAATAAGAGGAAAATTCCGGGGCGTTGCGCCGTGACAGAGGCCGGTCGAATTCCGGGGCAAACCGGATATCCATCACAGCCTTCACCTGTCCAGGACGGCTGGTTAAGACTAGGATTCGGTCTGCTACAGAGATAGCCTCCGACAGATCATGAGTGATTAAGACAGCTGTTTTCTTCTGTGTGCGTATGATGGAGCTGATGTCATCGCAGACCTCCAGCCGCGTCTGATAATCCAGAGCAGAGAATGGCTCATCTAAAAGAAGAATGTCCGGTTTTAAGGCCAGAGTACGGATCAATGCCGCCCGCTGGCGCATTCCTCCGGACAGCTGGGAAGGCCTGGCATCTTTAAACTGCAAAAGGCCATAGGTATCCAGCATCCGGATCAATTCTTGTCTGGCAGGCTCATCCAGCCGGTTTTGAATCTCCAGTCCCAGGGAAACATTGGAGAGGATGGTGCGCCATTCAAACAGATGGTCCTTCTGCAACATATATCCGATGATGGCATCGCTGTCCTGGCGGGGAATCCCGTCGATGAGAATGGTTCCCTTCTCCGGTTCAATTAGTCCGCAGAGCAGGGAAAGCAGAGTGGATTTGCCGCAGCCGGAAGGACCTACGATGGCAAAAAACTCACCGTCTTTTACATCAAATGTTATATCGGAAAGGGCCAGGGTCTCGCCTTCTAATGTGTGATAAGAATAATCTAAATGTTTGACTTCCAGCTTTGTTTTCATGAAATACCTCCTGAACACAGGTATATCTTTATCTTATGACAGGAGGAAAAAAGGGGTTACAGGAAAAGGGCAGTACCACTACTCCTCATCCCCTACGATCTTAGCGATCATCATGTTGGGAAGGCACACGATCATTTCGCCTGGACGGCTGATGGTTCCCTGATAGATGCACACCTTGTCCGGGCAGGAGGCATCGGAGATATAGGCATGTCCATTCTCAATCACCAGCGTATTGGTTCCGCCTTTGTAGCTTTCGATCACGATCTGGGTATCTTTGCTTAGATCCAACTGATGAATCACATGGTTATTGAGAGAAACCTCCACGATGGCGGCAGGCTCTCGGTGGATCAGGCGGTTTCCTATATAAAAACCACATGCCAGAAAAAGGATGGATCCGGCCAGAATCAGATCCCGAACCATTTTTTTATCGCTCATATCCGTCTGTATTCCTTTCATTTTCAGAGTCTTTCAAGTAACATTCACTTCAAATATCAGCTATGCAAACCGGTGTCTGCCTGTCAGTATACGATACGGTTCCAATGGCATAAACTGTTATTAGGATACGTATTCGTTCCGGCAATTTTAAACGTTTATTAGTATACAACAGATTCCGATTTCCTGAAAGCTTCCGTATTGACGAAAAATACACCGGAAGGTATAATATTCTTGGGACAAATTCACATACTGTTGTTGATGCTGCAAAAAAAGGTAGCGGAATGGAGTGTTGTAATGACAGAAAAACAGAATAGAAGCAGAAGAGATCAAGGACGTACCCTGCTTCTTTCTATTATATTAGTGTTCTGTATTTTAGGAACAGTTGTCTTTTATGTGTCACAAAAGATTTTCGCAGAGATGTCTTCCTCAGCGATCTACAATCTAAGGGAGAGTTTAACCCTTATCAAAGGAACGGTGGAGGCGATTCTGACCAAAGAGGCAGAGTTTCAGAGGCTTATCGCCCAGGAGATCGCTGCCAGCCAGGATCCGGAAGAGTTTGTCCGCTCCTACAGACGGAACCGGACCATGGTGAAGATGGCGATTGTTATGACCGGAGAAATGGAAGGTATCTCCAGCGATGGGAACGTGTTTCTGGAGGAGGAATTGGATTTTTCTTCAGGCAAGACGGTGGAAGGACTGCCTATATCCGGTGCGTATGTCAATGGCATGGGAACATGGGCTTATACCATGAAATGCCCTGTGGAAAGCAATGGGAAGGAAATCGGGACTCTCTATGTGGAATATATCTATGATTCGTTTGATCAGTCTTTACCCAATGGATTTTACGATGGCAACGCCATGCTCTACATTATGGATGCAGAAAGTGAACGTCTGGTTTTAAAGCCTAAGGGGATGGGAGAGCGGGATGCCGGACACTTAAACCTGGCAGATTTTTATCGCGCCAACAACATTCTTGAGGAGGACATTCAGAGGGCTGTCTCACAGTGTATCAAATCAGGGAAAAACTATATGTTTTACCACGATATCCGGGATAAGGATTCCCTCATCTATATGTGGGCGGTCAATGATGGATCCATCTATCTCATAGGATACGTACCCATTGAGGCAATCCAACAGGAAGGGAAGTCGGTAAACCAAAACCTGTATATTGTGGTAATTGTTATGCTGGCGGCTTTTTTCATCTGTTGTACATTGTATTTTCTGAGCCAGAGGCAGCAGAATGAGATCAGGAAGGAGCAGGAGGCAGAGAGGGAATTGTACAATAAGCAGTTGGCGGAAGCACTGCAGGCAGCCCAGATTGCCAGCAGGTCAAAGACCACCTTCCTGTCCAACATGTCCCATGACATCCGTACGCCCATGAATGCCATCCTGGGCTTTACCACCCTTCTGGCCAGGGATTCCGATAACCCGGCCAAAGTCAGAGAATATACAAAAAAGATCACTTCTTCCGGGCAGCATCTTCTAAGCCTGATCAACGATGTGCTGGATGTATCTAAGATTGAAAGCGGAAAAGTGGTACTTACCATGGGAGAATTTACCTTAAGTGACCTGGTGGCTTCTGTAGATGCCATTATCCGTCCTATGGCAAGGGCAAAGGAACAGAGTTTTGACGTGACTGTGTCAGATATCAAGCACGAGTATCTGGTGGGAGATGAGACCAGAATCAATCAGATTTTGATTAATCTATTATCCAATGCCGTAAAATATACGCCTAAGGGAGGGAATATCTGGTTTCGCATTATCGGCTTACCGTCTCGTTCCAACCAATATGAGCATATCCGGATCGAGGTGGAGGATGATGGATATGGAATGACCCCGGAATACTTAGAGACAATTTTTGAGGCATTTACCAGAGCGGAAAACAGCACTACCAACAAAGTCCAGGGAACGGGTCTTGGCATGGCCATTACCAAAAATATTGTGGAACTGATGGGCGGGACGATCGAGGTATCCAGTGAGATCGATAAAGGAAGCTTGTTCCGGGTGGAATTGGAACTTCGCATTCCAGACAGCCAGTCGGATGAGGAATTTTGGCAGAAATGTGGGATTTCCCGGATTCTGGCGGTGGATGATGACAAGGAAACCTTAAGGACCATCCGGATGCTTATGGGGGAAACCAATGTTTCGGTGGATACGGCTCTAAGTGGGAAAGAAGCCATTGAGAAGATAGAAAAAGCTCAAGATACAGGGCAGGAATACCAGATGATCCTTCTGGACTACAAGATGCCCCAGATGAATGGCATTGAGACTGCTGCCAGGATTCGGAGGATGCTGCCGATCCCGATCTTGTTTTTAACAGCCTATGACGGGGAAGAAGTGGAGGAAGAAGCGGTACAGATTGGAAATTCAGGGATCCTTGCCAAGCCATTTTTTGTTTCTGCGTTCAAAGAAAAAATTCTGAAAATGCAGATTGGGCAAGAGACATATGATCAGACACCAAAGGCGGATGAAGGGGAGAACCTGGAAGGATTCCATTTCCTTGTGGCAGAGGACAATGAAGTCAATGCAGAAATTCTGTCTGAACTTTTGGACATTGAAGGGGCAACCTGTGAGATTGTGGAGAACGGACAGCTGGCAGCAGAGCGGTTTTATCGTGCTGATCCAGGGACATTTGACGCTATTTTGATGGATGTCCAGATGCCGGTTATGAATGGCTATGAGGCATCAAGAAAAATCAGGGCTATGAACAGAGAGGATGCAAAAGAGATAACGATCATTGCTATGACAGCCAATGCTTTTGCGGAGGATGTAAAGGATGCATTGGATGCGGGGATGAATGTGCATGTATCCAAACCCATTGATATGGAATTGTTAAAAAAGACTGTCAATCAGTATGTAAAGAAGAGGGAACCGTTATGAGAGAGAAGGAAAGAAAGCAGAAAAAAATAGTGGTGGCCAGTCTGGCAGCAATCACCATGTTTGTTTTTACAGCCTGTGCCTCCAACGTCAATCATGATCAAAACTTGGCCATAGATGACGGAAACGGAGAACGGGTGGTGAATCTGTTTGGCCCTATGGAAAAGTCCAAACCCAACGTAGAAAATCTTGCCAGAAGCGCATTCGATTTAACCGTAATCAAAGCGGAGGAAGCGTTGGATTTAACGATAGAATACAGAACGTATACGGCAGAGGATTACAAGGAGAAGACATATGATGATGTGGTTCTTGACCGGGTGCGCAGTGATATGGACGATCTTTATCTGATGAATCCGGACACCATAAAGATCCTGGGAGAGGAAGAGAGGCTGTATGATCTGTCTGGTCTTGACTGTGTAAAGAATTTGAGAGATGTGGTGTTAGCAGCCAATACAATCGACGGAAAGCTGGTGGCCATTCCCCAGGAGGTGGTAGCCTATGGCCTGTTTATCAACAAGGATATGTTTGACAGATATCAACTAAAGCTGCCCAATACTCCGGAAGAATTTTTGGAATGCTGCAAAGTATTTAAGGAAAACGGAATTGAGACCCCTATAGGAGCCAATCGCTGGTGGCTGGAGTGTTTTGTCTTTGCCCAGGCTTATGCTGATCTGTACAACGGGGGAAATATGGAGGCGGAGATTGAGGCGTTAAATAAAGGAGAGGCTAAATACAGTGACTATATGCGCCCTGGTTTTGAGTTTCTGAAGGAACTGATTGATAAGGGATACATCGATGCGGACACTGCCTATACCTATGAGGCCATTGAAGGGGAGGGACCGGATTTTATGGCTCAGAAGACGCCTATTGTCATGGCTTATTGGGGAGCAGCCAATTCGGAAACCTCTTATGGCAAGCCAGATTTTAATCTGCAGGTGATTGGATTCCCCAGCAGCCGGGGGCAGATGCCGGTAATCCCCATCACTGGGTATGGAGTATCTGTCAATGCGGAGCATCTGGAGGACACCCTGGATGTTCTGGATGTGATCTTATCTGATGAGGCGCTCAAGCTGTATACGGAGAAGAACCGGGTGATTTCTCCCTCTAAGAATGTGGAGGTAGACTGTGTTCCGGCGCTGAGGCCATTGAATGACCGAATCAAGGAGAATGTGTATGTTCTTGCCACCAATGCCAATATGGATGTGGAGCAGTGGGGGAATACCTGTCTGATTGTAAGAGAATTGCTGAATGGAGCTTCGGTGGATGCGTGTATGGAGGAATTTGACAGGCTTCAGGAGGAGGCTTCAAAGTGACGGAGAATTTTCTTGACATTTACGGGAAAGATGGTTACAATAGTTAAGATAGTTGGAAGGAACCAACATAGATTTATAGCTGGCCGAAGCCAGATAAGGATAGGATGGTTATTGCCGTTTGAACTGGAAACTGGCGTTAATTTATGAAGAGATAAAGTACCAGGAAGGTAATGGTATCCCTGAGGGATGCATTCGTTCTGGTACTTTTTTGTTTCACAGGAAATTGCGTCCTATGAAACAAAAGCGCAGCCTTGGATGTGCAACACGGTGTGGGCTTGTTCACTAAGCTCATTGCATTTGTAAAGTGAGCCAATGCCTTCCCGCAAAGGAAGATGGCTGCGGCACAAGTAGGGTGAGAATCTATGGTAAAGCAGAGAAGGAGATTGGTTATGGTAAAGGAGAATGTTATGATAGATACAAGGGGAGGCTCAGCTCAAGGAAAGATGTCGGTGAGAAACACATCCACAGAACATATGGTTCTGAGTGCTTTGTTTATGGCTTTGGGAATCATCATGCCGTTTTTGACAGGCCAGATTCCAGGGATTGGCAGCATGCTTTTGCCGATGCATCTCCCGGTGCTGGTCTGCGGATATGTGTGTGGCTGGAGATATGGTTTGATAACCGGCGCCATCGTGCCTGTCTTGCGCAGTATTTTATTCGGCATGCCGCCTATGATGCCTACAGCGGTCTGTATGGCATTTGAACTTGGGACTTATGGGGCTGTAGTAGGTATTTTATATAGGAAGCTTCCCAAAACCACCTGGTCCCTTTACGTAAGCCTAATAGGGGCGATGGCAGCAGGCCGTCTGGTGTGGGGAATAGCTGGTATCGTGTTCTATGGCCTGTCTGGAAATGCGTTTTCGGTTTCCATCTTTTTGTCCGGTGCCTTTTTTAATGCAGTTCCGGGAATTATCTTGCAGATTGTTTTAATTCCTGCTATCATTATGGCATTAAAACGAACAAAGGTCATGGATTAGAGGATGAGAGAATACTTATTAAAGCAGATAGAACGGTATCCGCAGATGCAGGTGGAAGATGCGGTGAAACTTTTGTACCAAAGTGAATTTGGCGGTGGCCATATGATCAAGAACGCACAGGCCAGCTTAAAATGGCTGAAAGAGGAATGGCGGCAGGTAACATGTTGGCAAGCCCCTTGGGCAGAGAATGTGCCAGACTGTGAGGCGATCGGGGACGGAATGTGCCGGATGAATCTGAAGATTCTGGGGCAGGGATTTTCACCGGAAACGCTGAATCAGATTTTTGTCCAGACGGCAGACCGAAAAATAGGAAAAAGGGATTCGTTTGAGCGCAAATTGGATATGCTGCTGGAATGTGGAGAAAAGGGATTGGTTCCATTCTCTGTGGAAGAGATCGAAGCATATTTAAACGAGTACAGAAGGCAGGGATATCCTCCTGTCAGCCACAGTGAGCGGTACCGCCTTCTGTATCATCCTGCATACCGGGTTGCAGCAGAGTATTATACCAGATATTACGATGTATTCCTGCAAATCGACCGAATTCGGGTGGAGGCTGGGGACAGGCCGGTGGTAGTAGCGGTTGATGGGATGTGCGGAAGTGGAAAAAGTACATTGGGACGGATCTTAAGGGAGATATATGGGTGCCGTCTGTTCCACATGGATGATTATTTTCTTCAGCCTTGGCAGAGAACCCAGGAGCGGTTAAGCCAGCCTGGTGGCAACGTGGATTATGAAAGGTTCAAGAGTGAGGTGTTAGACCATATTTCAGACAGGAATGGACTTGCATACCGGCCGTATGACTGTGGAACCCAGACTTTGGGGGAGGAGATAAAGACCTCCTACCATTCCCTGAACATTGTAGAAGGCGTATACAGCCTCCATCCGTGGTTGGAGGAAGCATATGACCTTCGGTTTTTCTGCCGGGTCGGAAAAGAGGAGCAGACACGCCGGATTTTAAAGAGAGACGGGCCGGAGATGTTAAAACGTTTTCAGAGTCAATGGATTCCCATGGAGAATCGCTATTTTCAGGCGTTTCAGATTCCGGAAAATAGTGTGGAGATTTCTGTTACACCATAATAGAGTGGGGCTTAAAGTGCATCGAGATTTTGTATGTTTATCAAAAATTAATAAAATTATACCACTTTTTTAATAAGTTTTGACATTGTATTTTCCAGAAATCAGTGGTAGGATAGAGACGATATTCAGCAGTTGTCTTTGGACATTGCCTTTCAATTGTTAGGACAACTGCGGGATCGATATGTATGCTCAGAATCAGGTTCGTCAACCGTAGATTTTGAGAGTACAGGAACAGAATTAAGGAGGATAAGCATTATGAGTATCAAAATCAAAAAGAGCAGCAGAATTGTAAGCCTTATTATGGTTATGGTTCTTGCGCTTACGATGCTTCAGGGCTGTGGGGGCAAGCCGGCATCGACAGAAGAACTGCTGGCAGATATGCAGGAATTTACTACACCGGAAGGCTCCGCATCCATCTATTTAAACAAGGACTGGATTACAGAAGACGCAGGAAGTGAGACGTTCCTTGCAGCAGGAAGCAAAGACGGAAGAGAAGCCGTTATGCTGATGCAGATTCCGAAGAATATTGCCACGGTAGACAGCATGGAAGCTTGGCAGGATCTGGTGGAGAGCAGCTATGGCGTAACCGAGCCTGAGGCTGCAGACATTACAGAAGTGACAGGCTTAACCAATGTATCGTCATATACCTGCAAGGTAGAAGTTGACGGTGATAAAGGTGTTGGGTATCTGGTTTATGGTGAGTCTGATTATGCCTTCTATTCCATTGGTTTCATTGGCAACAGAATTACAGATAAGGTTAAGGCTTCCTTTGCCGCTTCTATTTCCAAGTTTACAGAGGTGGTTCCGGAAGTAGAGAATAATTTCTCTTCTGAGATGACTGACACCATCCGTTGGTTTAATGCATCTTATGCGGTTCTTACGGATCTGAACAACTGGGATTACAATCTGTTCGGAGGACTTCCGGCCAATGACGACAGTGCTGCCATTGAGCAGGAACTTTTGAAGAGCTGGTGGGATGTGACAGACAGGGCTTCTGCAGACAGCACCCTTGAGTGGATCTTAACAGAGGGACATCGGGCGGACTTTAAGGCCAATATGCAGACACTGACCGAGGATGGCTTTGGCGATGTGCCGGCAGAAGACAGAGTGTCAGTTTTGGTGGAGAGTTATGGTCTGAACAATGAAGATGCAGAAACTTATGCCAACGCATTTGACATGTATACCCAGTACGGGGAGACTGCCATTGATGGCTGGGATTACTGCCGTGCACTGAGCCTTATGGGGTACTACTATCTGGCTGGCTATTATACAGAGCAGGAAGCTTTGGATAAGTCTCTGGAGATTGCCCAGATGGCACAGCCTTTATTTGAGACATGGGATGATTTGATGGACAGT
The DNA here is from genome assembly GCA_947425205.1 of uncultured Hungatella sp. Lineage (GTDB taxonomy): Bacteria > Bacillota > Clostridia > Lachnospirales > Lachnospiraceae > UBA3402. The sequence continues at coordinate 71,554 of CANDZL010000003.1, forward strand.
TATCTGAGAGGATACGAGTACTGGAACGGAGACAGTTCCGATGAGCGCCGCGGAGTCTATGAGGATATCAAGACCAGAGAGGATAATCCTTATGGGGTAGACTTTAAGTTGGCTCTTACAAAAACCTGGTAAGGGTTTGAGAATGAATGGGATATAAAAGGATCATATGGATTGTGCAGGCTGCCGCAGGGATTTGCGGTAGCCTTTTTATTTCATAGGAAATTGCGTTCTATGATACAAAAAAGTGACCCCAGGATCGCACTGTGGCGGAACGGAATCCTATCGTTTAAGCGACCCGCCGCAGGCGGAGAATCCTGGGGAGCAGGATTCTTTTTTAACCAAGCGAAAATCAAAGGGGAAGCAGAGATTTGGTTTGATTTTCCTATCTAAACCTTGTATAATCATATCAATGACAGAAAAAAGGAGATAATATTGTGAAAAAAATATTGGATTGTATTGAGGCAGAGCTGGCACCTTGTTTTGAGGCATGTGGCTATGACCGGTCTTACGCCAGAGCCACCTTGTCTAACCGCCCGGATCTGTGTGAGTACCAGTGTAATGGCGCTATGGCGGCAGCTAAGGCCTATAAAAAGAAACCCATTGAGATTGCCGGTGAAGTGGCTCAAAAACTGTCCGGAAACCGTCTGTTTTCTGAAGTAAACGCAGTCATGCCGGGGTTTATCAATATCCGTTTACGGAATAAATATGTGGCGGAATATGTAAGCGGGATGCAGGCAGAGGAAAAGCTTGGCGTGGAGGAATGTGGAAAGCATGAGACCATTGTGGTAGATTATGGCGGAGCCAATGTGGCCAAGCCCCTTCATGTAGGGCACTTACGGTCAGCGATCATCGGTGAGAGCATCAAGCGGATCGGACGTTTTCTGGGATATCGGATGGTAGGGGATGTACATCTGGGTGACTGGGGGCTTCAGATGGGCCTGATCATCGAGGAACTTAGGGATCGGAAGCCAAAGCTTCCCTATTTTGATGACAATTTTCAGGGGGAATATCCCAAGGAAGCACCGTTTACCATAAGTGAACTGGAAGATATCTATCCTGCAGCCAGCAAAAAGTCCAAGGATGATGAACATTTTAAGAACAGGGCTCAGGAGGCTACCTTCAAGTTACAGAATGGATACAGGCCCTTCAGGGCCATCTGGAAGCACATCATGGATGTGTCCCTGGCGGATCTGAAGAAAAACTATGGAAACCTGGGCGTGACCTTTGATTTGTGGAAAGGGGAAAGCGATGCGCAGGCCTATATTCCTGGACTCATCAGGGATTTACAGGATAAAGGCCTTGCCTATGAGAGCCAGGGAGCTTTGGTGGTGGATATTGCAGAAGAGACGGATTCCAAGGAATTACCTCCCTGCATTATCCGGAAATCCGACGGGGCCGCACTTTATGCCACGTCTGACCTGGGAACCATTCTTGAAAGGGAGAAGGATCTGGCTCCTTCCAAATACATTTACATTACAGACAAACGGCAGGAACTTCACTTTATCCAGGTGTTTCGAGTGGCCAAAAAGGCCGGTTATGTGAGAAAAGATGCGGAAATGGTGCATCTGATGTTTGGAACCATGAATGGAAAGGACGGGAAACCTTTTAAAACCAGAGAAGGCGGCATCATGCGCCTGGAAGATCTGATTCAGGAGATCGATGACGCTGTGTATGACCGGATCATGGAAAATCGAACCGTTTCTGCAGAGGAAGCCAGGCAGACGGCCAAGGTGATTGGCCTGGCCGCATTGAAATATGGTGATCTGTCCAATCAGGCATCGAAGGACTATGTGTTTGATATGGATCGGTTTATCTCTTTTGAAGGCAATACCGGCCCATATATCCTCTATACCATTGTCCGTATCAAGTCCATTCTCTCCAAATACCAGGAGATGACAGAAAAAGCGGCAAAAGACGATGAAAACAAGCCGATCCTTCCGGCAGCGTTGGAGGAGGAAAAAGGGCTGATGCTTCAACTGACAAAGTACAACGAAGTGATAGAGGCCAGCTTTGCTGAGACTGCGCCCCATAAGATCTGCCAGTTTATCTATGAACTTTCTGATGTGTTTAATAAATTTTATAACAGCGTCATGATCTTAAAGGAAGAAGATGCCGTGCGCCAGGCCAGCTACATCCGCCTGATTTCCTTAACGAAGCGGATATTGGAAACCTGTATCGATCTGTTGGGATTTGAGGCACCGGAAAGAATGTAAAGGAAGAAAAAGGATCCCATGAAAATAGTCAGGATGCAGACAAAGGCTTTTTGGAAAGGTGAGTTCGGAATCGACGGTATTGTGGAGGAGGACGGAAGATCCTATACCGTAAGGCTGGAAGGAAAAGGAAGTTACATCAATGATTACTCCTGTTCCTGCAAAAGGCAGGACTCTTACAAAGGCATGTGTTCTCATGGACAGGCATTGTATCAGTATTATGAAGAGAGAAAAGAAGAGGAGGATGCCCGTCCGGTATCCACCTCCCAGGAAGCCAGGGCCATGATTCGGGAATATACCAATGGGGAAGTGGATGCCATACGAAGGGAGCAGACAAAAGAGCCGGTAGAGTTGGGAGTCCGGCTTCTGACAGGCGCACAGGAGCCAAAAGCCGAGTTCTGGGTGGGCAGAGGAAAGCCATATGTGATCAAAGATCTGGGGACATTTGCGAAAGCGGTAGAACAAGGGGCGTATGTGGAATATGGGAAGGGGCTTGCCTTCCGCCACGATCCAGAATGTTTTTCGGAGGCCTCCAGACCTATGGTGATGCTGCTTTTGGAGATTGTAGGCACCTATCAGGATGTTATGAAACAGTTTCAGAAGAGCTCCTTTGGTGCCAGGCCTGCACTGAGAGAATTAAGCTTAAGCAAAGGCAACCGGGATCGTTTTTTTGAACTGATGGAAGGACGGGATCTGGAAATCCGGGATGTGAAAGGGGAGGTAAGGCTTCTTAAGGTGTGCCGGAAAAATCCGGAGATTTCTATCCATGTAGAGAAATCCGGAAAACATGGAATAAAGGTGTGGATTGATAAAAGGATTTATAGTTTCATGGGAGAAAAGTACCTGTACGTGGCAGGTAGGGAGAATCTGTATCAGTGTGACAGCCAGTTTAGCCATGACCTCCAGGTGTTTTTTGAACAGATGACTCAGGGCAGCCAGGCACCCTATGAGGTGACAGTGGGGGAGAGGGATGTTCCCCTGTTTTATGCCAGGGTATTAAAAAAGATAGAAGGATACGGCATATTGGAGGTAAAGGGGGTTCAGCTGGAAGAATTAAAGCCGGTGGAGCTGAAGGCTAAATTTACCTTTGAAAGCCCGGGGCCTAGGGAGATCCGTATGTATCCGGTCCTCAGCTATGGAACGTATTCGTTCTGCCCGACAGAGGATGAACATGTTCCCAAAACCATCTGCCGGGATGTGCCGGGAGAATTCCGGATCAGTCATGTGATCACAAAATATTTTAAACATCGGTCTTCGGAGGACAAAAGCCTGGTTATCCGGGAGGATGAAGATGCAATCTACCAGCTTTTATCAGAGGGAATAGAGGAATTTGAAAAGCTGGGAGCCGTGTATCTGCCGGGAGAGTGGGAGCATCTGAGGGTTCTGAGTGCCCCTAAGGTGGCTGTGGGAGTGCACACTATGGGAGATTGGCTGGAATTGACCTTGGACTTGGGGGATCTAAACGGGACAGATCTGGCCAAGATCTTAGATGCCTACCGTCAGAAGAAGTCTTATTATCGCCTGAAATCCGGAGAATTTTTGAAATTAGAGGAAAATGGGCTTCTGACAGTGGCCCGGATGGTAGATGGCCTGGCGGTTTCTAAGGGGGAATTGCAGAAACGAAAGGCCAGGGTTCCCAGATACCGGGCGCTTTACTTAGACAGCATGTACCGGGAATATGGGGAGATCCGTCTGCATGGGGATCCGGAGTATAAGTCGGTAGTCCGGGGGATGAAGTCTGTGGAGGACAGTGATTTTGAGATACCGGATCCATTTTCCACAATCTTAAGAGAATATCAGAAGACCGGATTTCAATGGCTGAAATCCTTGGATACATGGGGATTTGGCGGGATACTGGCAGACAGCATGGGACTGGGAAAGACAGTGCAGATGATCAGCATTCTGTATGAGGAGTCATTAAAAGGGGACAAAAGCACATCCCTGATCCTCTGCCCTGCATCGCTGGTCTATAATTGGGAGCTGGAGATCAAGCGGTTTGCACCGTCCCTTCAGGTTTTGGTGGCAGTGGGAAGTGTCCAGGAACGGGAAGAGAAGCTTCTGCACATGAGAGAGTATCAGGTGGTGATCACATCCTATGATCTTCTCAGAAGAGACATCGGCTGTTATGAGTCTATGGTATTTCGGTATCAGGTCATTGATGAGGCCCAGTATATCAAGAATCCTTTAACCCAGAATGCCAAAGCAGTGAAGGCAGTTCGGGCCATCACCCGGTTTGCCTTAACGGGAACCCCTGTGGAAAATTCTTTAAGCGAGCTGTGGAGTATTTTTGACTATCTGATGCCGGGATTTCTCCATACTTACCAGAAGTTTAAAAAGGTATATGAGATTCCCATTGTGAAAGAAAAAGATCCGATAGCCCTGGCACAGCTTCAGAGGATGATACGTCCGTTTATTCTGAGACGGTTGAAATCTCAGGTGTTAAAAGAACTTCCGGAGAAGCTGGAGACTGTGGTCTACTCAAGGATGGAAAAGAAGCAGAAAGAACTTTATCTGGCGGGAGTCTGGAACTTAAAGAAAAGCCTGGAAGGAGACAATAAGATTCAGATCTTGTCCGCCCTTACTAGATTACGGCAGGTATGCTGTGATCCCAGGCTGATCTATGAGAATTACAAGGCGGGCTCTGCCAAGCTGGAGACCTGTATGGAGTTAATCAACTCTGGCGTAAGTGCAGGACACAAGATCCTTCTGTTTTCTCAGTTTACATCCATGTTGGAATTGATCGGGGAGCGGCTTGCCAGGGAGAATATCCGGTTTTACCGGCTGACCGGCGAGACGCCGAAAGAGAGCCGGCTGAAGATGATTCAGGCATTCCAGAAGGATGACGTGCCTCTGTTTCTTATTTCTCTGAAGGCAGGGGGAACAGGCATCAATCTGACGGCGGCGGATATGGTGATACACTATGACCCATGGTGGAATGTGGCGGCTCAGGAGCAGGCCACAGACAGAACCCATCGCATCGGACAGGATAAGCAGGTGACTGTGTTTAAGCTGATCACCAAGGATACCATAGAGGAGAATATTATGAAACTGCAGGCAGCCAAACAAGCACTGGCAGATCAGGTGGTGGCAGAAGGAATGGTTTCCCTGGGAAGCCTAAGTCGGGAAGAATTGCTGGAATTAGTGCAGCGCTAAGGTGCCGGCGGACCGTTCACACCGATTCGTATACGAGGGAGAGAAGAATATGGAATTTCGGCATGAAGTGGTCATCCCCAATGATGGCCTGCCCTTTAAGCTGTTTATTTTTGAGGGAAAAGACGGGAATTACAAGGTGGGGAAGCACTGGCATCAGTCGGTGGAGATCTTCCTGGTGACAAAAGGCACCATTGACTTCTATGTGAATTCCCATTATGTTCCCCTTAAGGAGAGAGCATTTATCATTGTCAATTCCAATGAAATCCACTCTATCGACTGTCCTGATCCCAACAACACCATAGTCCTGCAGATTCCGGCAGGCGTGTTTGACGACTATAAAGGTGAGATGCCGTATATTAGTTTTGGATCTGGAGGCGAGGAGGCGAATCAGGCGCTTATGAACCTGGTGGAAGAGATGTACCAGGTGTACGAAGCCAGGGCCTATGGATATGAGTGGAAAGTTAAAAGCCTATTTTATGAGTTGCTTTATCTGATGCTGACAGCTTTTAAGCAACAGGGAATGGATGACACGGTGATCAAGCAGAAGAGGCATTTGGATAAGCTTTCTGAGGTAACCGGATATATGAAAGAGCACTACCGGGAAGAGCTGAGCTTAAACCAGGTGGCGGATCATTTTGGTTTTTCTCCCACCTACTTATCCAGGATCTTCCAGAAATACGGGGAGGTGAACTACCGGACTTATCTGTTGGATCTGCGGGTAAAGTATGCGGTGAGAGAGATGATGAATACAGACCATGGAATCGGAGAAATTGCCTTGAACCACGGATTTCCTGATAGCAGGGCGTTCGCCAAGGCGTTTAAGAAGCGGTACGGGTGTTTGCCCAGTGACTACAGGAAGGAAAAATGAATGAATTTGCATTGTGGAAAAAAACAGATAAAAGGCAAGAAAGTGCTATTACAAAGGCAACTAAAAGCATGTCTTTTCTGTGGGAGTTATGGTATAATTTCAACAGAGATTATACCAGCGTCGCTTCGTGTACGAGCAGAGGGAGGACATGGTATAATATTAGTAAGTAAAAACAGGAGGTGTTACAGCAATGAACTATTTAATCGGTATTGATGTGGGAACATCTGCAACCAAGACGGTGTTGTTTGATGAGAAGGGAACGGTGGTCTCTTCTGTTTCCCAGGAGTATCCCCTCTATCAGCCTCACAACGGATGGGCGGAGCAGAAACCGGAGGACTGGAGGGATGCGGTTTTAGCGACCCTGAAGGCAGTGGTTGAGGAGTCAGGCGTATCCGGTGAGGATGTAAAGGGAATCGGTATCTCCGGACAGATGCACGGCCTGGTGATGCTGGATGAGGCTGGAGAGGTGATCCGCCCGTCCATTATCTGGTGCGACCAGAGAACCGGGGCGGAGGTGGAGGATATGCTTTCCATCATGCCAAGGGAGAGATGGATCGAGATCACAGCCAATCCGCCTCTTACCGGATGGACTGCAGCCAAGATTCTGTGGGTGCGGAAGAATGAGCCGGAGAACTATAAGAGATGCCGCCATATCCTTCTTCCCAAGGACTATATCCGTTACATATTGACCGGTGAGTTTGCCACCGAGGTGTCAGATGCCAGCGGTATGCAGCTTCTGGATGTGGCCGGCCGGTGCTGGTCCAAGGAGGTTCTTGAGAAATTGGACATCCCGGAAGCGTGGCTTGGGAAAATGTATGAGTCCTGTGAGGTGACAGGACAGCTGCTTTTCCAGGTGGCAGAGGCTACAGGGCTGACAACGGACACCAAAGTAGTGGGCGGCGCAGGGGACAATGCGGCCGCAGCCGTAGGAACTGGCGTAGTAAAGGACGGAACTGCATTTACCACTATCGGAAGTTCTGGTGTGGTGTTTGCACACAGCAGCCAGATGACCATTGATCCAAAGGGGAGAGTTCATACTTGCTGTTGCGCAGTGCCAGGTGCATGGCATGTGATGGGAGTGACCCAGGGTGCCGGGCTGTCTCTTAAGTGGTTTAAGGATAATTTCTGCCAGGATTATGTGGCCAGGGCTGAAGAAGCCGGAGTGGATGTGTATGATTTGATTAATCAGGATATTGAGAAGATTCCTGTGGGAAGCGATCGGCTGGTGTATCTTCCCTATCTGATGGGGGAGAGGACGCCTCATCTGGATCCGGACTGCAGAGGCGTATTCTTCGGCTTGTCTGCGATTCACACCAAGGCTCATCTTTTGCGGGCAGTGATGGAGGGCGTGTCCTATTCCCTGTCGGATTGCAATGATATTCTTAAGGAGATGGGGGTTCAAGTTGATCAGATGATGGCCTGCGGAGGCGGCGGAAAGAGTCCGATCTGGAGGCAGATGCTGTCGGATCTGTATGACTGCCAGGTGAAGACCGTGCACCAGTCGGAGGGACCGGCTCTTGGAGTGGCAATTCTGGCCGGAGTAGGCTGCGGGATCTATGAGAGTGTGGAGAAAGCTTGTGAGGAATTGATTTCAGTAAATAAGTGCAGCGAGCCGGCAGCAGATGATGTGAAGAAGTATTATGCATATCATCAGTTGTACAAGAGGCTGTATGGAAATCTGAAGGATAGCTATAAGGAACTGGCAACGCTGTAATTATAGAAGGTGTTTTGTACACTGATTCAGTAAGCCTGCATGTGCCCGGCTGCCGGCACACTTCCGCACAGAAAGGCCTGGCGGGCACATTGGGCATATCTGAACTTATGCCGCTTTATGGGCGTATGAACCCTCCGGGGATGCAAAAAGCGGATATTTTGGCGCTGTACGGTCTGCGCAGCGAGTGCGCAGACCTACAGCAAGAATTTGATACTTTCATAGTAATAGAGAGAACAGGAGGAGATTGGCTTGGAGATTAAGAAGGTGACAGATCCTGCATTTAAGGCCTACGGCAAGGTGATTGAGGGGTATGACTGCCAGGAACTTTTGAGGGCCATGGAGAAGACGCCGCTTCCGGAGGATGTGATCTATGTGGCATCGGTGGAGGAGCTGGAGGCTCTTTCGGTGGCGAAGGATATGGAGCGGAATCTGTATGGGCAGATGCCGATTCAGGTGGGATACTGTAACGGGCACAATAAGAAGCTGAATGCCCTGGAGTATCACAGAAATTCAGAGATCAATGTGGCGGTGACCGATCTGGTGCTGCTTCTTGGGAGACAGCAGGACATCCAGGAGGACAATACCTATGATACCAGCCTGGTGGAGGCATTTCTGGTTCCCAAGGGAACGGTGATTGAGGTATATGCCACAACCCTTCACTATGCGCCCTGCCACGTGGAGGAAGGCGGATTCCGGTGTGTGGTGGTTCTTCCAAAAGATACCAACACAGATATGGGGGAGATTCGGGAGATTTTCCCAGAGGATAAGCTTTTGTTCGCCAAGAATAAGTGGCTGATCGGACATGAGGAGGGCGGCCTGCCAGAGAATGCATGGATCGGTCTTAAGGGAGAGAATGTAAGTATAAAATAAAAATGGAGGATAACTATCATGAACAATTTACCTGTTGTGAAATTGGGAATCGTGGCAGTCAGCAGAGACTGCTTCCCGGAGTCTTTATCGGTTAACAGAAGGAAGGCCTTGGTTGAGGCCTATGCAAAGAAGTACGACAAGTCCAACATCTATGAGTGCCCTATATGTATCGTGGAGAGCGAGATTCATATGGTACAGGCTTTGGAGGATATCAAGGCTGCAGGGTGCAATGCTTTGGCGGTTTATCTTGGCAACTTTGGCCCGGAGATCTCTGAGACTCTGCTGGCAAAGCATTTTGACGGCCCTGTGATATTTATCGCGGCGGCTGAGGAGAGCGGAGACAGCTTGACTCAGGGAAGAGGCGACGCTTACTGTGGTATGCTGAATGCCAGCTACAACTTAAAACTGCGCAACGTAAAGGCTTATATTCCGGAGTATCCGGTGGGAACTGCACAGGAGTGCGCGGATATGATTGAGGAGTTCCTTCCGGTTGCCAGGGCTTTGGTAGGGCTTTCCCAGTTAAAGATCATTACCTTTGGTCCCAGGCCTTTAAATTTCCTGGCCTGCAATGCACCGATCAAGCAGCTTTACAACCTGGGGGTTGAAGTTGAGGAGAACTCGGAGTTAGATCTGTTTGAAGCATTCAATAAGCACGCCAATGACCCAAGAATTCCAGACGTGGTAAAGGATATGGAGGCAGAGCTTGGCAAAGGCAACTTAAAGCCAGAGATTCTGCCGAAGCTGGCTCAGTATGAGATCACCCTTCTTGACTGGATTGAGGCTCATAAGGGATACCGCAAGTATGTGGCAATCGCAGGTAAATGTTGGCCGGCATTCCAGACACAGTTCGGGTTCGTTCCATGTTATGTAAACAGCCGTCTGACTGGTATGGGAATCCCGGTTTCCTGTGAGGTAGATATCTACGGAGCACTGAGCGAGTTTATTGGAACCTGTGTAAGTCAGGATGCAGTGACCCTTCTGGATATCAACAATACGGTTCCGGATGATATGTACGATTCGGATATCAAGGCAAGTTACAATTATGCCCATCAGGAGACCTTTATGGGCTTCCACTGCGGCAACACCAACTCCAAGAAGCTGTCTTCCTGCTCTATGAAGTATCAGATGATCATGGCCAGATCTCTTCCGGAGGAAGTAACCCAGGGAACCTTGGAAGGAGACATTATCCCAGGCGATATCACGTTCTTCCGCCTGCAGAGTACGGCAGATAACCAGTTAAAGGCCTATGTGGCCCAGGGCGAGGTGCTTCCGGTGGCTACCCGTTCCTTCGGCGGTGTAGGGATCTTCGCTATTCCGGAGATGGGTAGATTCTACCGTCATGTGCTTTTAGAGAAGGGGTATCCTCATCACGGAGCAGTTGCATTCGGACACTTTGGAAAGGCACTGTTCGAGGTCTTTAAGTATCTTGGCGTAGAGGATATCGGATTCAACCAGCCGAAAGGGATGCTGTATCCGTCTGAAAATCCATTTGCAGGAAGATAATGGATTGAGGGAAAGAAAGGAATTCAGATAAGAGAAGGAGAACGGAAAGAATGAAAACAGTGCAAGAATCTGCAGTGAATGCAATCCGTGTGCTATCTGCCGATGCCATCCAGAAGGCAAAATCCGGTCATCCGGGTCTTCCACTGGGGGCGGCATCTGCAGCCTATGAGTTGTGGGCCAATCACATGAACCACAATCCGGCGGATCCTGACTGGCCGGACCGTGACCGGTTTGTGCTGTCCGGAGGCCATGGATCCATGCTTTTGTATTCCCTGCTTCATTTGTTCGGATATGGAAACCTGTCTAAGGAAGATTTAACCCAGTTTCGCCAGTTTGGTTCCATGACCCCGGGCCATCCGGAGTACCGCCACACAGCAGGAGTGGAAGCAACCACAGGACCTTTGGGGCAAGGGATGGCCATGGCAGTGGGTATGGCTATGGCAGAATCCCATCTGGCAGCTGTATTTAACAAAGAGAGTTATCCGGTGGTTGACCATTACACTTATGTGCTGGGGGGCGACGGCTGTATGATGGAGGGAATCTCCTCCGAGGCCTTTTCTCTGGCAGGGACTCTTGGCTTGGGAAAACTGATCGTGCTTTATGACTCCAATGCCATTTCCATTGAAGGAAGCACAGACATTGCATTTACGGAAAATGTACAGAAGAGGATGGAGGCATTCGGCTTCCAGACTCTGATGGTGGAGGACGGTAATGACCTGTCAGCCATCGGTGCAGCGATTGAGGAGGCCAAGGCAGATCTTGCCAGACCGTCTTTTATCACCATAAAGACCCAGATCGGGTACGGATGTCCGGCAAAGCAGGGCAAGGCCAGCGCTCACGGAGAGCCATTGGGAGAAGACAATATAAAGGCTATGAAGGAATTTTTGGAGTGGCCGTCACAGGAGCCTTTCTATGTTCCGGAAGAGGTGTATGCCCATTACAGGGAACTAAGTGCTAAAAAGGCAGAGGCAGAGGCTGCCTGGAATGTGATGTTTGCCGCTTATTGCCAGGAATATCCTGAGATGGAGGCCCTTTGGAATCAGTATCATGATCCCAAGGCTGCAGAATGTCTGTGGGAGGATGAAGAATTCTGGAAACAGTCCGAGAAGCCGGAGGCTACCAGGAATCTTTCCGGTAAGACGCTTAACTATATGAAGGATAAGCTGCCCAACTTGTTTGGCGGTTCTGCGGATCTGGCGCCATCCAACAAGACGAATATGGCAGGAGCCGGGGATTTCTCCAAGGCAACGCCGGAGGGAAGGAATCTTCATTTCGGTGTCAGGGAACAGGCGATGTCCGCCATCGGAAACGGCCTCATGCTTCATGGCGGCCTGAAGGCTTATGTGGCAACCTTCTTTGTGTTTAGCGACTACACCAAGCCTATGGCAAGGCTTTCCGCCCTTATGAAGCTGCCTCTCACCTTTGTGTTTACCCATGACAGCATCGGTGTGGGGGAGGATGGGCCTACCCATGAGCCGATCGAGCAGATGGCTATGCTTCGTGCCCTTCCCAATTTCCATGTGTTCCGTCCCTGTGATGCAGTGGAGACAGCGGCAGCTTGGTACAGCGCCATGACTTCTGAGGATGCTCCTACGGCACTGGTTCTTACAAGGCAGAATCTGGCACCTATGGCCGGAAGCAGCAAGGAAGCCTTAAAAGGTGGCTATGTGATCGATGACTGTAACGGAACGCCAGATGTGATCCTGATTGCCAGCGGCTCCGAGGTGGAACTGGCTGTGAAGTCCAAGGAAGTGCTGGAGGCAGAGGGACAGAAGGTGCGGGTTGTGTCCATGCCATGTATGGATTTGTTTGAGGAGCAAAGCGATGTGTATAAGGAATCTGTGCTTCCAAAGGCAGTGAGAAAGCGTGTGGCTATCGAGGCTCTCAGTGACTTCGGATGGGGCAGGTATGTAGGATTAGATGGAGCCTGTGTGACTATGAAAGGCTTTGGAGCCAGCGGCCCTTATGCGAAGCTGTTCGACCACTTTGGATTTACAGTTGACCATGTGGTGGAGGTTGTGAAAGGGCTGTAAAAAAGGCCTTTTTGAGAGGACAAAGAATACCATTGTGTCTGACGGTAGCAGGAGGATGCCCGGCTTACCGGCAGACACAGAATGGATAATAAAAGGAGAAGAACCATGAGATTTTTTATTGATACAGCCAATGTAGATGAGATCAGGGAAGCCAATGAGATGGGGATCATCTGTGGTGTTACCACCAACCCTTCTTTGATCGCAAAGGAAGGAAGGGACTTTAACCAGGTGATCGCAGAGATCGCCTCCATTGTGGACGGGCCCATCAGCGGCGAGGTAAAAGCGACTACCACAGACGCAGAAACCATGATTAAAGAGGCAAGGGAGATCGCCAAGATCCATCCCAACATGGTTGTGAAGATTCCTATGACCAGCGAAGGCTTGAAGGCAGTGAAGGTTGTGGCTGCGGAGGGAATCAAGACCAATGTGACTCTGGTGTTTACCTCCGCACAGGCTCTTCTGGCCGCAAGGGCAGGGGCTACCTATGTTTCCCCGTTCTTGGGAAGACTGGATGATATCTCCATGCCAGGAATCGATCTGATTGAGGATATCGCCCAGATCTTTGCTATCCATGATATTGACACCCAGATTATTGCAGCCAGCGTGCGCCATGCCATTCATGTGATCGACTGTGCAAAGGCTGGCGCTGACATTGCCACGGTTCCTTACAAGGTGTTGATGCAGATGACGAAACACCCCCTGACGGATCAGGGAATCGAGAAGTTTAAAAAGGATTACATTGCAGTGTTTGGAGAATAAGTAGTATATGTGACCTGTCATGCAGGCAGATTAAATGATTCATTGAAAGCATTTAATCTGCCTTTTTTGTAGCCTTTTTTGATAATTGGTGGTTGGAATAAAGGTGGTATGATGATATACTGAGTGTATCGTGACAGCGTGTAGTGCAAAGCAATTCGTGATATCATAGAGGGCAAAAAATGTTTGGCCCTGACACTATTAAAGTAAGATAAGGAGAGGAATTAAGCGATGGATTACAACAAATTGGCTCTTGAGATGCATGAGAAGAACAAAGGAAAGATTCAGGTTGTTTCTAAAGTGCCTGTAAAGAACAGAGATGATTTAAGCACTGCCTATACGCCGGGAGTGGCGGAACCTTGCCGGAAGATCCGTGACAATAAGGAGGAGGTATACCGCTATACGGCAAAGGGAAATCTGGTGGCAGTAGTGTCAGATGGAACAGCGGTCTTAGGGCTGGGGGATATCGGGCCGGAGGCCGCTATGCCTGTGATGGAGGGAAAATCCATTCTGTTTAAGGAATTTGCAGGGATTGACGCATTTCCAATCTGTCTGGATACCAAGGATACAGAGGAGATTATAGAGACAGTGAAGCGGCTGGCCCCTACTTTTGGCGGAATCAACCTGGAAGATATCTCAGCTCCGCGGTGTTTTGAGATCGAGAGGCGGCTGAAGGAAGAACTGGATATCCCGGTATTCCATGATGACCAGCATGGGACTGCCATTGTTGTCTGTGCCGGGCTGGTAGGAGCTTTACGGCTGGTGGGAAAGGAGATAAGCCAGGTTAAGGCTGTGATCAACGGGGCAGGCTCAGCAGGCATCTCCATCTGCCGTCTGATGCAGGAGATCGGAGTGGGGGATGTGATCCTGGTGGATAAGATGGGTATTCTGGCTCCCGGAGAGGAATGGATGAATCCGGCTCAGGCACAGATGGCCCAGTGTACCAACAAGGAAGGGCTTCATGGTATCTTGGCTGATGCCTTGAAGGGACGAGACGTGTTTATCGGCGTGTCTGCGCCAGGCGTGGTTACGGCCGAGATGGTGAGTACTATGGCGGAGGATGCCATTGTGTTTGCTATGGCCAATCCCACACCGGAGATTATGCCAGATGAGGCGAAGCGGGGTGGTGCCAGGGTAGTTGCCACCGGACGTTCTGATTTCCCTAACCAGATCAATAACGTGCTGGTTTTCCCGGGAATCTTCAGAGGCGCATTGGATGCAAGGGCCAGGGATATCACGGAGGAGATGAAGATTGCCGCGGTGTATGCTATCGCAGGGATCATTCCGGAGGAAGAACTGGCTGAGGATTACATCATTCCCGGCGCATTCGATGAGCGTGTGGCCAAGGCCGTGGCCGATGCCGTGGCCAGGAAGGCTGTGGAGACTGGAGTGTCAAAGAAAAGTGTACATTAATACAATTCATAAAGGAGGTATGACATATGAATCAATGTTATGGATGCAACACCTGTAAAAGCGCTGACAAGCCTTTGGAGGAATACATCGCAGGGCTCTCCATGGAGACATCCCACCACAGGGTGGAAGGCCAGAGTACCAAGTGCGCCTTTGGCCTGCAGGGAGTCTGTTGCCGCCTGTGTTCCAACGGACCGTGCCGCATCACTCCGGAGGCACCAAGAGGAATCTGCGGAGCCAATGCAGATACCATTGTAGTCAGGAATCTTCTCCGCGCAGTGGCTTCCGGCTCTGGTTGTTATATCCATGTGGTGGAAAACACAGCCCTCAATGTAAGAAACACAGCCAGGGCTAGGGGAGAAATCAAAGGAGTGAATACCTTAAACCGTCTGGCTGCCATCTTCGGGATTGAGGAAACAGATGTACATAAGCGTGCAGAGGCTGTGGCGGATGCTGTACTTAAAGATCTGTACCTGCCGGAATATGAGAAGATGGAACTGACCGAGAAGCTGGCTTATGGACCCAGATATGAGAGATGGAAGGAATTGGGAATTCTTCCAGGCGGGGCAAAGTCGGAAGTGTTCCACGGTGTGGTAAAATGCTCTACCAACTTAAATTCCGATCCGGTCAACATGCTTCTTGACTGTTTAAAGTTGGGAATCTCCACCGGAATATACGGTCTGGTGCTGACCAATCTGCTGAATGACGTGGTTCTTGGTGAGCCGGAGATTCGACAGGCCCCTGTAGGGCTCCGTGTGATCGACCCGGATTACATCAATATCATGATCACTGGCCACCAGCATTCCATGTTTACCTTTTTGCAGAACCGCCTTACGGATGAAGACGTGAAGGAGAAAGCAAGAAAAGCGGGGGCAAAAGGATTTAAGCTGGTAGGATGCACTTGCGTAGGCCAGGATCTGCAGCTGAGAGGCGCCCATTATACAGAGATTTTTGACGGCCATGCAGGCAACAACTATACCAGCGAGGCCATTCTGGCTACTGGCGGCATTGATGCGGTGATATCTGAGTTTAACTGTACGCTGCCAGGGATTGAGCCAATCTGCGATCAGCTTAAAATTAAGGAGATCTGTATCGACAATGTGGCGAAGAAAGCCAATGCAGAACTGAAAGAATTTGATTTTGAGAACCGTCCAGCTGTGACAGAGGAAATCATTGATGAGGTGATCGAGGCATACAAGGCCCGCCGGGGCAGCGTGGAGATGAATCTGTTTAAAGATCATGGAAACGACAATACCCTTACCGGCGTAAGCGAAGTGTCTTTAAAAAACTTTTTAGGGGGAACGTGGCAGCCGTTGATTGACCTGATTGTGGCTGGAGACATCAAGGGTGTGGCTGGGGTAGTAGGCTGCTCCAATCTAACAGCAGGCGGCCATGACGTTCTGACAGTTGACCTTGTGAAGGAGCTGATTGCCAGAGACATCATTGTGCTGACAGCCGGGTGTTCTTCCGGCGGAATTGAGAACTGCGGCCTTATGACGCCGGAAGCCGCAAAGTATGCAGGGCCGAAGCTTCGGGCTGTCTGCGAGAAACTGGGGATTCCGCCGGTACTGAATTTTGGGCCGTGTCTGGCCATCGGCCGTCTGGAGATTGTGGCTACGGAACTTGCGGAGGCCCTCCATGTGGATCTGCCTCAGCTTCCGTTGGTACTTTCTGCTGCTCAGTGGCTGGAGGAACAGGCGTTGGCAGATGGCTGCTATGGGCTTGCCTTAGGCCTTCCCCTCCACCTGGGCCTTCCGCCTTTTGTCACCGGAAGCAAGGTAGCCGTTCAGGTGCTGACAGAAGACATGAAGACGCTGACTGGAGGTCAGGTCATTATCAATGGAGACGCGAAAGCGTCAGCTGATATTTTGGAACAAATCATTTTGGAAAAACGGCAGGGACTTCAGATATAGAAAGGGGTGGGGTAAGATGAAACGCATCATGATAGATCATAAGAAATGCGATGGCTGCAAAAACTGCTCCGCTGCCTGCATGCAGGCCCACAGAAAGGCACCGGGAACCATCTATGACCTGGATCTGACAGACCCGGCCAATGAGTCCCGCAATTATATTTTAAAAGACAGCCAGGGAAATTATAAGCCCCTGTTTTGCCGCCACTGTGACGAGCCGGAATGTGTCAAGTCCTGTATGAGCGGAGCGCTTTACAAAGATCCGGAAAGCGGCCATGTATTTTATGACGAGGACAGGTGCGGTTCCTGTTTTATGTGTGTCATGAATTGTCCATTTGGCGTACTGAAGCCGGATACTATGACAAAGAGCAAGGTGATAAAATGTGATTTCTGTGTAGATGCAGGAGGAGAGCCGTCTTGCGTACGTTCCTGCCCAAAAAAGGCAATTTATGTTGAGGAGAAATAAGCTGGCAGGTGACGGAGATTGTCGCGTGCCGATTCATCAGAAGAGGAGGTGTAGGGCTATGAAATATGTAATTATCGGCGCAGGCGTGGCAGGGATTGAAGGGGCAAAGGTGATACGGCAGCAGGATCAAGCAGGAGAGATCACCATGGTTTCCGAAGACGCCTTTGTGCATTCCCGCTGTATGCTTCACAAATATATTTCCGGCGAGCGGGATGAAAAGGGGCTGGATTTTACACAGAAGGATTTTTTTGAGACCTGTGGCGTAAACTGGAAAAAAGGTGAGAAGGTAGAGAAGATCTGCCCCCAGACAAAGGAGGTTCATCTGCAGAATGGGGAGAAAGTTTCCTATGACAAGCTTTTAGTGGCTGCAGGGGCAGACAGCTTTATCCCTCCGGTGGGAGAACTTCGGAAAGCGTCCAATGTATATGGACTGCGCAATCTTCCCGATGCCCAGGCTATTGTGAAAGAGGCGGCCGGTGCAGAACATGTGCTTGTCATCGGTTCTGGCCTGGTGGGGCTGGATGGCGCTTACGGGCTTTTGGAACTGGGGAAAACAATCACAGTTGTGGAGATGGCGGATCGGATTCTTCCCATTCAGCTGGATGCCCATGCCGCCAAGGAATATCAAAGGCGGTTTGAGAAAGCCGGTGTCCGCTTTGTGCTTGGGAGAAGGGCTTCGGAAGCAGTGTGTGAGAAAGACGGGAAAATTCACAAGGTCATACTGGACAATGGGGAGGAGATTAACTGTGATCTGATTGTGGTGGCAGCAGGAGTAAGGCCGGCCCTGTCCTGTCTGGAGGGCAGTGGGATCGCCTGTGACAGAGGGATTGTGGTGGACTCTCACATGAGGACTTCCGTGCCGGATGTTTTTGCCGCCGGGGATATTACCGGAAGATCCGGAATCTGGCCCAATGCGGCGGATCAGGGAAGAGTGGCCGGACGGAATATGTGCGGTTTGGAGTCGGAGTATACAGATACCTTTGCCACGAAAAACACCATTAATTTCTTTGGCCTGGTAACCCTTTGCGTAGGCAGAATCCTTGAAGAGGAGGGGGATACGGTTAGGGTGAAAGAGGATAAGGATCAGTATAAGCGGATACTTATGAAGGATGGCATCGTGGAAGGAATCCTTTTCCAAGGAAACATTGCCAATGCAGGGATCTGGCAGTATCTAATTAAGAATAAGATTCCTGTGGGCAAGGTTGGAAAAGATGTGTTTGATATCAGTTTTGCGGATTTCTATGGCGTAGATGAGAGAGGGGCATTTGAGTGGGCATTGCCTAAGTGCTGATCCTGTTTGTCTATGTATCATATTTGCCCCCAAAATATCATGATATTGGGGGCAAAATTGGTGATTCTACAGAATTTTAATGGATATCTGTGGAAAATCTGCATCATATACTAAGACAGCAGCCTAGCGGTATCGGCCAACCGGGCAATCACGTGGACTCCAAAGGGGCAACGAATCTCACATCCACCGCATTGGATACAGTCATCTGCGTGGGCGGACAGTCCTTCATAGTGGGCGCGGACAGTAGGCGGAACCGTATCTTGCATCAGGGCTAAGTCGTACAGCTTGTTCACCATAGCGATATCGATGCCAGCAGGACAGGGGGCGCAATGGCCGCAGTAGGTGCATTGCCCGGAATAGGCGTGGCGGGGAGCATGGGCCAGGACTGTGGCGTAATCTTTTTCCTCATCGGATGCGGTCTCGTAAGAGACAGCGGCATCTACATGGGCCGGGGTGTCGCAGCCTACCAGGACACTGGCCACAGCTGGCCTGGTCAATGCGTAGTGGAGGCATTGGACCGGAGTGAGGGCCACGCCGAAGGGGGAAGTCTTGGATGTAAACAGCCGCCCTCCGGCATAGCCTTTCATCACAGTGATTCCCACTCCCTGCTGCTCGCAGATACGGTATAATTCCGCCCGTTCCGGGGTGATACCGTCTGTGGTTTCTTCATATTCTTCCTTAAAATAGTCGTCGATGTTCTCGCTGGCCGGAAGCATGTCGAAGGCAGGATTGACAGAGAACAGGATCATCTCCACCACACCGCTTAGGGCGGCCAGCCTTGCCACATCCGGGTTGTGGGTGCTCATGCCGATGTGGCGGATGGTTCCTTTTTCTTTTAAGTCTTTTACATAGGAGATAAACGCTCCTTCCATGATCGTTTTATATTCCGCCGGCTCGTCTACAAAATGAATCATGCCTAAATCTATGTAGTCTGTCTGCATCCGTGTCAGAAGATCATTGAATGCCTTGTCCACCTTATTTAAGTCCCGGGATCTTACATATTGCCCATTTTGCCAGGTGGAGCCGATATGTCCCTGGATAATCCATTTATCACGCTGTCCCTTTAGGGCGGCTCCGATATTGGAACGTACATTGGGTTCTGACATCCAACAGTCCAGGATATTGATTCCTGCCTGAGCGCAGCAGTCGATGACTTCCTTTACCTCCTCTGTATTGTGGCGCTCCAGCCACTCACCTCCCAGGCCAATTTCACTTACCTTCAATCCGGTTCGTCCAAGTTCTCTGTAGTGCATGAACGTACTCCTTTCTATGATTTGTTCTGAAACATATTATACACGAATAGAGGGAGAATAACAATCCGCTTCTGGTATCTGTTGAAAACGATGGATTCTTGCCTTTTCCACTTCTGATGGATCCTGTGAAGAAACGTAACCAACTGACATTGAATGTGAAACATAACCAACCAACAACATAAACTGCAGCAAATTCCGGAAGGAATCTTGACAATCCAGTCAATTTGTCGTAGAATCAGCATACATTCGAATGGTTTCGGAAATAATAGGAAATCCAACCTGCCTTGGAACTCTGTATGAAAATACGGCGACTGTCTGGCTTACGTTCCCAGCGGTTAACCGGGGTGGTACCGCCGATATGCAGAGTCATTCGGTCCCTTGTCCAGAAGGCAGGGATTGGATGGCTTTTTCTTTTTCCTATTTCGAAATGATCAATGATTACAAGGAGGATTATCATGGCAAGCGACAAGAAACTGGTGGAAGCGGTCACGTCTATGGACGTGGATTTTGCCCAGTGGTACACCGACGTAGTAAAGAAAGCGGAATTGTGTGATTATGCAAGTGTAAAAGGATGTATGGTGATTAAACCTGCCGGATACGCGCTCTGGGAGAATATCCAGAAGGAGTTGGACCGGTGGTTCAAGGAAACCGGAGTGGAAAATGTATACATGCCTATGTTCATTCCAGAGGGGCTTTTGCAGAAGGAGAAGGATCACGTGGAAGGATTTGCGCCGGAGGTTGCCTGGGTGACCCATGGAGGCCTGGAGCCATTGCAGGAAAGGATGTGCGTCCGCCCTACATCGGAGACGCTGTTCTGTGATTTCTATGCAGGCGATATCCATTCTTACCGTGATCTTCCCAGGCTGTATAATCAATGGTGCTCCGTAGTTCGCTGGGAAAAGACGACAAGGCCGTTTCTCCGCTCCAGAGAGTTTCTATGGCAGGAAGGCCATACCGCCCATGCCACCGCAGAGGAAGCAGAAGCCCGGACTGAGCAGATGCTAAATCTGTATGCAGATTTCTGTGAACAGGTTCTGGCCATTCCTGTGATCAGAGGCCGCAAGACAGATAAGGAGAAATTCGCCGGGGCGGAGGCTACCTACACCATTGAGGCACTGATGCATGACGGAAAGGCTCTGCAAAGCGGCACAAGCCATAATTTCGGCGACGGGTTTGCCAAAGCCTTCGGAATTCAGTTTGCGGATAAAGATAATACGTTAAAATACGTGCATCAGACATCCTGGGGGATGAGCACGCGGATCATTGGCGCTATCATCATGGTACACGGTGATGACAACGGCTTGGTTCTGCCGCCGAGGATTGCCCCCACACAGGTGATGATCGTGCCGATTCAGCAGAAGAAAGAGGGAATTCTTGACAAGGCTTATGAACTGAGAAGTCGTCTGGCGGGCGCTGGTTTCCGCGTGAAAGTGGATGACTCTGACAAGAGTCCAGGGTGGAAATTCAGCGAGTGCGAGATGAGGGGAATTCCTCTTCGGGTGGAGATCGGGCCTAAGGATCTGGAGAACAACCAGGCAGTGCTGGTGCGCAGAGACACTCATGAAAAGACGGCGGTATCTCTGGATAGGCTGGAGGAAGAGGTGAAGGCCATGCTTGAGACCATTCAGAATGACATGTTTGAGCGGGCAAGGACACACAGAGATACCCATACGTATGAGGCTGTGGACTACGATTCCTTTGTAAAGGTGATCAATGAGAAGCCAGGATTCGTGAAAGCCATGTGGTGCGGCTGCCGGGAATGTGAAGACAAGATTAAGGAAGACACAGGAGCAACTTCCCGCTGCATGCCGTTTAAACAGGAACAGCTGGCCGAAACTTGTGTCTTATGTGGGAAGCCGGCCAAGAAGATGGTCTACTGGGGACGGGCATATTAAGGCTGCAAGACGGAGGGTAACCCAGAATATGATGATACACATGCCAAGTGCTGCGCAGGAGATTCTGGAAAAACTGAATCGACATGGGTTTGAAGCCTACATTGTGGGAGGGTGTGTCAGAGACTCTCTCCTGGGGAAGGAGCCGGAGGATTGGGATATTACTACCTCGGCACGGCCAGAGGAGGTAAAATCCCTGTTTGGCCGAACCATTGATACAGGAATTCTGCATGGAACAGTCACCATCATGAAAGGGAAAAAAGGATATGAGGTGACTACCTATCGGATTGACGGTAAATATGAGGATGGCAGGCATCCAAAAGAAGTAGCCTTCACTTCCAGTCTGGAGGAAGATTTAAAACGCCGGGATTTTACCATCAATGCCATGGCCTACAGCCACAAAGACGGGTTGATTGACCTGTTTGGCGGAGTCAAAGACATGGAGGATGGCAGGATTCGCTGTGTGGGCACAGCTACGGACCGGTTTGGGGAAGATGCCCTGCGGATGCTGAGAGCCCTTCGTTTTTCCGCCCAGTTGGGTTTTGAGATCGAAGAGAATACCTGGAATGCGATTAAGGCCATTGGCCCCAACTTGGCCAATGTAAGCAAAGAGCGGATACAGACAGAATTGACCAAGCTGCTTTTGTCTGACCACCCAAATCAGATCAGGCATATATTTACCTGCAATCTGGAGCCCTATATCTCCCCGGCATTTTCAAGGATTGCGCCAGAAAGCCTATGGGTTAGCCCAGGCCTTCCAGCGTTTAAATATCTGCGGTGGGCCTCCTGTCTTATGGGCCAGACTCCAAAGGAAGCAGCCCAGGTTCTCAGAGAACTTAAGATGGACAATGATACCATCTGCAAGGTAACGAGTCTGGTTCAGATGTACCCGGTGCCCATAGGGGTGTCGCTGGCAGAGATCAGAAAGGCCATGAGCCAGATGCCGGAAGAGTTGTTTGACAGCCTGTTGTTGCTAAAACGATCGATGGTAGGCACAGACGGACATCCAAAGGATTCCCAGATCTGCCAGCTGGATCAGATTCAGCGTCTATCCCGGGAGATTCGTCTTCGGGGGGACTGCATCCATCTGAAAATGCTTGCCGTCACCGGAAGTGACCTGATTGCCTGGGGAATGAAGCCGGGAAAGCAGATTGGCCAGGCTCTTCATATGCTTCTGGAGCATGTGTTGGAGCATCCGGAAGACAATCAAAAAGAGATTCTAATGCAATACCTGGATCAATACGCTCAGGAAATCCTTTCCTGAGCGTAACTTTTCTGGCAACCGGTTTTTCATTTGTCATAGTTTCCCTGCCCCTCACATACGTTAGAAGTAGTTAGGAGGGGTGGATGTGAACGATAAATATATGGAAGCTTTGGCTCAGTACGACATGGCCACAGACAGTGTGAAAAAGGGCCGAAGCGGCTGGATCTGCGAGACCAGTATGGGAATTGTGCTGTTAAAGGAATACCGCGGTACACAAAAACGCCTGGAATTTGAGAGCCAGGTTCTGGGACAGGTCAATGCGGAAGGCCTTGTGCAGGTTGACGATTATATACTTACAAAAGAGAATGGGTTAATCGCCCTGGGGGAAGATGGAACCAAATATGTGCTGAAGCACTGGTTCACAGACCGGGAGTGTAATCTGAAGGATCCGCAGGAGATCCTCCTGGCTGTCCAGCAGATTGCCAGGCTTCATAAAAGCTTCCGTCAGATCCCCACAAGGGAAGACTGGAATTTAGGCTCTATTGTCATAGAATCTCTGGAAAAGGAGATGGAGCGCCATAATCAGGAATTGAAACGGGCAAGGAATTATATCCGGAATAAGAAGAAAAAGACAGAATTTGAACGGTGCATGACAGGCTGCTATTCCATGTTCTATGAGCAGGCTTTGGAGGCCTATGAAGGCATGAAAGCTCTTGGACAGGACGGACATAGCAAGCCCTTTTTATGCCACGGAAACGTAGACCACCATCATGTGCTTTTAGGAGACGGCTATGTGGCTGTCATTGAATTCAATAAAATGCATCTGGGGAATCAGATGACGGATCTGTATCATTTCATGCGAAAGGTTATGGAAAAACATGAGTGGAATCAAAGGCTAGGGGAACAGATGCTTTCCGCTTATGGCCGAATCCTGCCTCTGAATCAGAGTGACAGGGATTCCCTGTACTATCTGTTTCTCTATCCGGAAAAATACTGGAAGCAGGTAAACTTCTATTACAATGCCAGAAAAACCTGGATTCCGGCTCGGAATATGGAAAAAATACAGACGCTGGAGGCGCAGACTGATGCCCGGAAGAAATTTTTGGCAATTCTGCGGTAAACAACCTTCCTTTTTTGGTTGTTTTGAGTTATAATAGATGAAAATATGTAACCAGGAAGGGAGTTTTATACCATGAAAGATTATAAAAAAATCTACGAAGAATGGCTGGGCAATCCATACTTTGATGAGGCTACCAAGGCGGAGCTGCGGGCCATTGCAGGGGATGACAATGAGATCAAAGAGCGGTTCTATATGGATCTGGAATTCGGCACTGCTGGTCTTCGGGGAATCATCGGAGCAGGCATCAACCGTATGAATATCTATGTGGTCCGCAGGGCAACCCAGGGCCTGGCCAATTATATCATCAAGCAGGGTGGCGCAGAGAAGGGCGTTGCCATCGCCTACGATTCCCGACGTATGTCGCCGGAATTCGCAGACGAGGCGGCAAGAACCCTGGCAGCCAACGGGATCATGGCATATAAATTCGAATCCCTTCGTCCTACGCCGGAGTTGTCCTTTGCAGTCCGGGAGTTGGGCTGTATCGCAGGAATCAACGTGACAGCCAGCCACAATCCGCCGGAGTACAACGGATATAAAGTATACTGGGAGGACGGCGCACAGTTTACACCGCCTCATGACAAGGGTGTGACAGAAGAAGTTCTGGCCATCGAGGATCTTTCCTCCGTGAAGACCATGTCCGCTTCCGACGCTAAGGCAGCGGGGCTGTATAAAGTAATCGGTGCAGAGATTGATGACAAGTATATCGCCAATGTAAAGGCGCAGGTAGTGAATCAGGATGCCATTGACAAGATGCAGGATGACATAACCATTGTCTATACCCCTCTTCACGGCACAGGCAACATTCCGGTGCGGAGAGTGTTAAAGGAGATCGGCTTTACCCATGTACATGTTGTTCCACAGCAGGAGTTGCCGGACGGAGAATTCCCTACAGTAAGCTATCCCAATCCGGAAGCAGAGGAAGCATTCACCTTAGGTCTTGGCATGGCAAAAGAGCTGGATGCAGACCTGGTGCTGGCGACGGATCCAGATGCGGATCGTCTGGGCGTTTATGTGAAAGACAGTAAATCCGGCCAATATATTCCCCTTACCGGCAATATGTCAGGTTCTCTTCTGTGCGAGTATGTATTAAGCCAGAAGGAAGCCAAGAATCAGATCCCGGCAGACGGGGAAGTGGTAAAGTCCATTGTAACTACCAACCTGGTGGATGCAGTGGCTGATGCTTACGGCTGTAAGCTGGTGGAGTGTTTAACCGGATTTAAGTGGATTGGCCAGCAGATCCTGAAAGAAGAGAATACGAAGAAGGGCCAGTATATGTTCGGCTTGGAAGAAAGTTACGGATGCCTGATCGGAACGTATGCCCGGGATAAGGATGCTGTGTCTGCCAGCGTGGCTCTGTGTGAGGCTGCCGCTTACTATAAGACCAAGAACATGACCTTGTGGGATGCGATGGTTGCCATGTATGAGAAATACGGATACTACAAGGATGCGGTGAAGTCCATCGGATTAAAGGGAATCGAGGGCCTGGCAAAGATTCAGAATATTATGGATACCTTGCGTAACAACACACCGGCAGAGGTAGGCGGCTACAAGGTGGTATCCGCCAGGGACTACAAGCTGGATACCATCAAGGATATGGCCACAGGAGAGGTAAAGCCTACGGGGCTTCCGTCCTCCAATGTTCTTTATTATGATATGAATGACGGTGCCTGGATGTGTGTAAGGCCTTCCGGGACAGAGCCGAAGATCAAGTTCTATTATGGCGTGAAGGGAACGTCTTTGGAGGATGCCGAGGCTAAGTCCAAGGTGTTTGGCGAAGCGGTACAGGCTATGGTGAATTCCATGATTTAGAGCAGGAGTTGGATTCCTGTGCTGACCAGCCAGCAGCCGGTCAGTACAGGGGGATCTTAAATCCTCTGCTTGCTGATTCACGGGAGGGATATACCAGAGCGCTTATAAAAGAGCCAGGATTTTGTACGCCTGGCTCTTTTGTTATCAAAGGGGATAAGGGAGAGGAGTATGAGTTATTTACTAAAGGTATATGTAAAGCCATATAGGGGCCGTATTTTTCTGGGGCTTGTCATCAAGTTTATGGGGACAATCATGGATCTGTTCCTGCCCTGGATCCTGGCCTATATGATTGATGTGGTCATACCAGGAAAAAACAAGGAACAGCTGGCAGTCTGGGGATTGATCATGTTGGGATGCTCCTTTCTTGCCCTGGCAGGCAATGTAAGTGCCAACCGAAGGGCAGCCAAGGTATCCGGAGAGATTGTGGAGACTCTGCGTCATGACCTGTTTGAGAAGATCATGTATTTTTCCGGATCTAAGATAGATTACTGGACAAAGTCAGCGCTGATTTCCAGGCTGACAAGTGATTCTTACAATGTGCACAACATGTTGAGCCGGATTCAGAGGCTGGGGGTACGGGCTCCCATCCTTCTTCTGGGAGGCATTGTGATGACCCTGAATCTGGATTTTGTCATGGCATCTGTGCTTTTGTGCCTGCTGCCGGTTCTGGGGGTGCTTATGTGGTATGTGACAACAAAAGGCATGCCGTTATACACAAAGACTCAGGAAGCCCTGGACGGATTCATCCGTCTGGTAAGAGAAGATATCGCCGGCATCCGGGTGATAAAAGCCCTTTCCAAGACAGACTATGAGGAGAAGCGGTTTGACTATTGGAACCGTCAGCTGGTGGAGCGGGAACAGAAGGCAGGAATGGTCATGGCAGTGCTGAACCCTGCTATGAACCTGATCCTGAACCTGGGACTGGTATCCGTTATCCTTATCGGTGCATACAGAGTGCATACAGGAACCGGTGAAGTAGGGACAATTCTTGCTTTTTTAACATATTTTACAATTATTTTGACAGCCATGCTTTCCATCTCCAAGATGTTTACTATCTATTCTAAGGGACAGGCATCGGCGGAGAGAATCACGCAGATTCTTTTGTCAGAGGATGAGCGGCAGCTGGAAAGCCGGAGGATAGCGGACTGGGCCAGGGAAGAAAAAGAGTTGGCATCTGGAAGAGGGGCGGAGAGGGAAGAAAAATTGCTGGCACTTGGAAAAGAAACGGGAAGGGTAGAAAAACCGTTATTATCCGGAGAGGAATGTGCGCCAGAAAAACAGGGCTTGGGGCAGGATTTCTCAAAGGAATATGTCTCCGCCCGAAACGTTACCTTCTCCTACAACCCAGGAAAGCCAGTTCTGAAAGACATTTCCTTCTGTCTGAAAAAAGGAGAGACCTTGGGGATCATCGGAGAAACCGGATCCGGCAAATCTACTATTGTTTCTCTGCTCCTTGGCTTCTATACACCGGATTCCGGCAGGATCTTTTTGGGAGGAACGGATATAAGATCCCAGACGTTGGGACAGTTAAGAGAGAGAATCGGCGTAGTCTTTCAGAATGATACCCTGTTCGAAGGTACCATCTACGACAATATTAACCTGGGACGGGGCCTTGATAAGGCCCGGATAGACAAAGCTGTCAGAGTGGCTCAGGCGGAAGCGTTTGTAGGGGAAAAGGGAGGGCAGAGCCAGGGGATGCTAAGCATTAAAGGGGCCAACTTAAGCGGTGGACAGAAGCAGAGGATCCTTATCGCCAGGGCCCTTGCCGCAGAGCCGGATATCTTGATTTTGGACGACTCTTCCAGCGCTCTGGACTACGAGACCGATATGAGGCTCCGGACGGCTATCCGGGAAGAATACGGGGCAGTTACCTGTATTCTCATTGCCCAGAGAATCACCTCTGTCTGCTATGCCGACCATATTCTGGTTTTGGAGGAAGGACGTATGCTGGGATATGGAACCCATGAGGAATTGATGAAAACCTGCAAAAGTTATCAGGAACTTTACCAGATGCAGACCGGGCTGGAAGATGTGGAAACAATGGAAACAGAACCTGCTTGTATTTGGGAGGGGAAAGGAGGATGTGGTGAGACAGAACCATAGGCAGGAAAAGCCTGCAGACAAAAAAAGGACGCTTCTGCGGCTGGGAGCCTATCTTCTGCGGCACTGGCCAGTTCTTTTCCTGGCGGTTTCCATGAGTCTTATGGGGAATCTGCTGGCGCTTACAGGGCCGTTACTGTCTGGCAAAGCAGTAGATGCTATACAGCCACAATCTGGCTTGGTAGATTTTCCCAGAGTCTTTTACTATGCCAGATGGATGGTGGTATGCTATATTGTCTCTGCCTTCCTGGCCTATTTTCTTCAGGTTATGATGATAAGCCTAAGCAGGAAGGTGGTCTGCCAGATGAGAACCGATGTATTTTCCCATCTGCTGAAACTGCCTGCCGGATATTTTGATACCAGGCAAACTGGAGATATCTTAAGCAGGATCTCCTATGATATTGACACTATAAGCGCCTCTCTGTCCAATGATGTTGTTCAGCTGATGACCACGATTGTAACGGTCACCGGCTCATTCTGTATGATGCTTTTGGTCTCAAGACAGTTGGTGTTGGTATTTTTCTTTACGGTGCCTCTGTCCTTTTGTATCACCCGGTTCATTGTATCCAGAACCAGGCCGTTGTTTGCCAAGCGTTCCCAGGCCCTTGGAAGGTTAAATGGCTATGCAGAAGAGCAGGTAACCGGACAGAAGACCTTGAAGGCTTACCATCAGGAGAAAAACCAGCAGGATCAGTTTGACCGGTTTAATCATGACGGGGTAGAGCAGTATTACCGCTCGGAATATTATTCCAGCTGTACAGGCCCTCTGGTAAACTTTGTCAACAACCTTTCCCTCACTCTGATCAGCGTGGCAGGAGCCTTCCTGTTTATGATTGGAAGGATGACAGTGGGGCAGATCTCCTCCTTTGTGTTGTACTCCAGAAAGTTTTCCGGTCCCATCAATGAGGCTGCCAATATTTTAAGCGAGCTTCAGTCAGCCCTGGCTGCGGCAGAGCGGATCTTTTCCATCCTGGACGAAGAGATAGAGAAAGGGGATCCACCGGAAGCGAAGACCCTATCCAAGGCCAGAGGGGATGTGGAACTAAAGAATGTGGACTTTAGCTATGAGCCAGGAAAGAGGATTCTTCACAATCTGTCCCTCCAGGCAAAGCCAGGAAGCCAGGTGGCCATCGTAGGCCCTACTGGTGCGGGCAAGACTACCTTGATCAACCTTTTAATGCGGTTCTACGATGTGGATTCCGGCCAGATATTGGTAGACAAAAGACAGGCAGAGAATTGGACCAGGGACAGTTTAAGAAAGGCATATGCCATGGTACTCCAGGATACCTGGCTGTTTACCGGTACAGTCTATGAGAATCTGGCTTACGGAAACCCGCAGATCACCCGACAGATGGTGGAGGAGGCCGCTAAGGCAGCAAAAATCCATTGGTTTATTCAGCAGCTTCCTGACGGATATGATACTATACTCAGTGAGGAGGGAACTAGCCTGTCCAAGGGGCAAAAGCAGCTCTTAACCATCACCAGGGCCATGCTTTTAGATGCCGCGATGCTGATCCTGGATGAAGCCACCTCCAACGTAGATACAAGAACAGAGCGGCAGATCCAGAAGGCTATGGGGAGGCTGATGGAGAAGAAGACCTGCTTTGTCATTGCCCACAGGCTTTCCACCATTCGGAATGCAGACCTGATTCTGGTGGTGAATCATGGAGAGGTGGTGGAGCAGGGAACCCATAGCCAGCTGATGAGGCAGGATGGATTCTACCGGAAGATGTATGAGGCGCAGTTTCAGTAAGACGACAGAGTCAGAATCATTTTCCGGGATAAATAGAAAAAGCAGAAACGGATTTGGCAAACGATTCACAAAACAATATGCTCTGGAAAGGAATGAGAAAAATGTTTGAAAAGGCATGGGAAGAATTTTGCAGAGTTACAGATGGTAAGGGAGTTAAAAATATTCTGTTGAGCCGAAACGGCGATATCATTGGGCAGAACCATCAAGATGATGACTGTCTGCGAAATGCGTACTCTGTGACGAAAAGTTTTACGGCAACTGCTGTAGGAATCGCTCAGGGAGAAGGATTTTTGTCAGTTGAGGAGGCAATCCTAGACTGTTTTCCCGATGAGATTCCGGACAACCCCTGCGAGTATTTGAAGCATCTGAAAGTAAAACACCTGCTCTCTATGACCATGGGACAGGATAAGGCGTATCTTATGGGCGCTTCCAGGCCGGAGATGAAAGAGATGGATTGGGTTCGGTTTGCATTAAGCCGGCCATTTACAGAGGAGCCTGGAACCCGGTTTTGCTATACCAACGTAGGTCCCTATCTGTTGGGAATTCTGATTGCCAGGCGTACAGGAAAAGACCTGGCCTCCTACCTGTATGAAAAACTTCTTGCGCCCATGGGAATCTGGTTTCCCAGCTGGGAGGTGGATCCATACAGAAATTATTTCGGGGCAGGAGGCATGATGGCAACCACAAAGCATCTTCTTAAATTCGGAGAACTGTATCTGAACCATGGAGTGTGGGAAGGGAAACAGCTGGTGCCAGAGAAATGGATAGAAGAAGTACAGACTCCCTTTTTGAAGGACAAGGAGGGGAAGGGGAATGACGTTGGATATGGATATGGTTTCTGGATAGGGCCTTATAACACATACCGTGCAGATGGAAAATACGGCCAGTATTCTGTAATTATGGAGGAGAAACATGCGGTTCTGGCAGTCACTGCAGACTGCCAGAATCCGAAGGAAGAATTGCTTTTGCCATTTTGGGATATAGTGTATCCAAAGATATAATTGCTGCACAGGCCGTACAGTGTGCCAGAATGGGGGGTGGCATTCCATGTGTGTCCCGGGGGGATTCACAGGAATCTCTCCTTCATTCATGGCGGCTATTGTGAAAGCGTATCCCGCAACTCCCTCAAAGCCTCCGCAAATCGTTGGGAAGACGAGGAAGGATTGCCTGTTAAAAGCCGCTTTCTATAAGAGGACATATGGGAGGTCAGATTCTGACGGCGCTCTCGCAGCACGTGAAGGCGTTCAGAGAGAGCGGCCTCCCTCTGCTCATATTCTTCTGACCGCTGTGCGGCCAGGGCTGATACACGCTGTGAGAACTCCATGGCTTTCTGTGAGACTTCCTGATGAAGGTGTTCTGCTCTGGCAGCAGCCTCCTCCTGAAGCCCTGCTGCCATGACGGCAGCATCCATTTTAAACTCAGCTACTTTGGATGCAGCATCGGTCTTTATATCGGCAGCCCAGGCCTTGGTATCGCTTTTTAAATCTGCCACACGGTCTGCTGCTGATTCTCTGATTTCTGCTGCCCTTATGGCAGCTTCTTCTTTCAGCAAAGCAAGCTGAACCTGCATTTCCTCAGCCTCAGCCTTCAGTCTGGTGAGTGCCTCCAGGGCGCGGCCGAGATCCAAGGCCTCCCTGGTGGATTTCACACAATCCGCGGTAAATAAGACACTGATGATAAATATGAAACAGAATTCGACCACTGGATTCAGGCCCAGCACAAGGTCTGCGACAGGGCGGTGGATCACCTCAGTCATAAATATGGTGAGAAATCCCCAGGCGATGGAAGAGCTTAAGCAGATATAGCCGTTTAGCTGGAATCGCTGGTTACTGTAATCCCAATATTTCATTTTAAATAATCGTTCCATCACATACCCGGTAACATATTCCAGGATAGTAGCGGCGATGACGCCGAATAGATAGACTAAAAACAGGTTATCCTTAACAGGCAGGGACACCCACAGCATCATAACGGCCCCGGTGCCATATAAAGGCAGCATGGGAAGCCGCAGAAACCCCCTGTTTACAAAATGCCGTGTCTTAAGAGAAACATAGGTTGATTCAAAAATCCACCCGAAAAAACAGTACAAATAGAAAAACGTGATCCAATGATACCATGGGTAAGTGTACATGGTGTTCGTACCCTCCTGTGTAGATTGATAACAAGGCTTTTAAAGCCTCCCCAACGGTCTGGTTCCGAAAGATACCGAGTCATCTCTTCGGTACATGTCCTATCATACCTAGTTTAGTGTGGTATTTCAACTACTTTTTTATTCGATTCCCATATGCTGTTTTCTATAGGATTTCCTCTTGGAAATCTCTTTCAGAATCAGCTAGTACAGAAGGGCTCTGATTGAATTTGGCAGAGATGCGACAGTGGGCAGGCAGATATATGCATGTAACAGTTCGTAGAAATTTAGAGAAAAATAAGGAAAACCTTACGAGGAAACAGATCATTTTAAGACATAAAAAACGACCCTGTCTTCCAGGGCCGCTCTTAAGGGAATGGTAGGTAAAAATAAAAATTTTTTAAAGGGGGGCCTGCTAAGGTTTGACCCTTAGCAGGTATGAGTATGAAAAAGCTTTGTGATTTCAAGTGGTTAACTTGAAACAAAGGCCCGTTACCCTTTCGGATAACGTACTTATAATATATCCAATAATTGTGACAAAAATGTGTACTCCTGATAAAATAATCATAAAAAAAATAAAATAAAAAAAAACCTTTAAAAACCCCTGGAGATTGTATATAATAATAAAGATAATATGAAACAATATGGATGAGATGGGAAATCATTCCATATCCACAATATAGAAAACGCCATGAGACAGGAGGAAGCAGGAAGTATGGTAATGTCAAATGACATAGGTATCGATCTGGGAACAGCCAGTATTTTAGTATATATTAAAGGAAAGGGAGTCGTGTTGAAGGAGCCGTCTGTGGTAGCCATTGACCGGGACTCCAGCAAGATTATGGCTATCGGGGAGGAGGCTCGTCTGATGATTGGACGAACCCCAGGTAATATTGTGGCGGTCAGGCCTTTGCGCCAGGGCGTGATCTCCGATTATACTGTCACAGAAAAAATGTTGAAATATTTTATCACCAAAGCAGTAGGCAAAAAAACCTTAAGAAAGCCAAGGATCAGCGTGTGCATCCCAAGTGGGGCTACGGAGGTGGAGAGAAAGGCAGTGGAAGACGCTACTTACCAGGCAGGAGCCAGGGATGTCTCCATCATTGAGGAGCCGGTGGCGGCCGCTATCGGAGCAGGGATCGATATTGCCAAGGCCTGCGGCAACATGATTGTGGACATCGGAGGCGGTACGGCGGATATCGCGGTGATCTCCCTTGGGGGTACGGTAGTCAGTACGTCTATCAAGGTGGCAGGAGACGATTTTGATGAAGCTCTTGTCCGCTACATGAGGAAAAAACACAATCTTTTGATCGGTGAGAGGACAGCCGAGGAGATTAAGATCAATATTGGAGCAGCGTATCGGAGGCCGGAGGTTCTTACCATGGAAGTGAGAGGCCGCAATCTGGTGACCGGCCTTCCCAAGACCATTGTGGTCACGTCGGACGAGACCCTGGAGGCCTTAAGGGAACCGGCTATGCAGATCGTGGACGCGGTGCATAATGTATTGGAGAGGACTCCGCCGGAACTGGCAGCGGATATCTTCGATCGAGGGATCGTTCTCACCGGCGGCGGCTCGTTGCTTAGCGGTCTGGATGCCCTTATTGAGGAGAAGACCGGCATCAGCACTATGATTGCAGAGGATCCATTGACAGCAGTGGCCATTGGCACCGGCAAATATATTGAGTTCAGCCACGGAGATAACAGCAAGAGAGAATTCTAGGACCTATGGCAACGATAACAGGCTTTGTTGAAAAGATAAAGTTCCGCAATGAGGATAACGGATATACCGTGTTAAGCGTGTTGGCGGACAACGAGGAGTATGTGCTGGTAGGAACCTTCCACTATATTAGTGAGGGGGAGATGATTGAGGCATCCGGAACTATGACGGATCATCCGGTTTATGGGGAACAGATGACGGTCGAATCCTACCAGGTTAAGACTCCGGAGGATACGAAAGCCATGGAACGGTATCTTGGCTCCGGCGCGATCAAAGGCGTGGGAGCTGCTTTGGCTGCCAGAATTGTCCGCAGATTCAAGGCGGATACCTTCCGAATCATAGAGGAGGAGCCGGAGAGGCTGGCAGAGGTAAAAGGAATCAGTGAGAAGATGGCAATGTCTATCTCCGACCAGGTAGAAGAGAAGAAGGATATGCGGCAGGCCATGATATTCTTGCAGGGATACGGCATATCCATGAATCTGGCAGCCAAGATCTATCAGGAATACGGACCGCGGATGTACGGCATCATAAAAGAAAACCCTTATCGTTTGGCTGATGATATTCCGGGAGTAGGCTTTAAGATGGCGGACGAGATCGCGCAGAAGGTGGGGATTTTTACGGATTCCGACTACCGGATCAAGGCAGGAATCCTGTACACCCTTCTTCAGGCATCCGGCCAGGGCCATACATATCTGCCCAAAGAGGAATTGTTCCATCAGGCGGCGGAACTTTTAAAGGTGCCAGAGGAGTCAGTGGACAAGCACCTGATGGATATGCAGATGGATAAGCGTCTGGTAGTGAAGAACGAAGGTGGAACCTGGCTGAGGCAAGAGAGAGAAAGGCCTGAAGGATGGGAGGATGTAGCCGGGCAGGCTGGAAAGAAGGCATCCGGGGAAGCCGGAGGGAATGTAGCCGGACAAGCTAGTAAGAAAGTAGCTGGGGAGACTGGAGAGGATGTAGCCAGACGAATCAGGGAGAAGGCATCCAGGCAGGAAATGACCGGTGACTGGGAAACTGGCTGGGACACTATGGAGGAGACGGATGAGTATCAGACGGTCAGCCAGAAAAAGAGGCAGATTGTCTATGCGTCCGCCTACTATTACATGGAATTGAATACTGCGAGAATGCTTCATGATTTGAATGTCAAGGCATCGGCATCGGAGGAGGGGATCCGAAAGCGGTTGGTTCAGATTCAGGAGCAGGAGCATATTGAGCTGGATCCGCTGCAGATTCAGGCTGTGGTAGAAGCAGTGAACAGCGGCCTGCTTATCATTACCGGAGGTCCTGGTACAGGAAAAACTACCACCATCAATACCATTATCCAGTATTTTGAGGAGGAGGAGATGGAGATCCTTTTGGCTGCCCCCACTGGCAGAGCGGCCAAGCGGATGACGGAAGCCACTGGATATGAGGCCAAAACCATACACCGTCTTCTGGAGCTGAACGGTGTGCCGGGGGAAGGGGATGTTACTCGGATGCGTTTTGAGCGGAACGAGGAGAATCCTCTGGATGCGGATGTGGTCATCATTGATGAGATGTCCATGGTGGATATTCAGCTGATGCAATCCCTTTTAAAGGCGGTGAATATAGGTACCCGCCTGATTCTGGTGGGAGATGTTAACCAGCTGCCTTCCGTAGGACCTGGCAACGTGCTGAAGGATATCATCGCTTCTGGCTGTTTTAACGTGGTGAGGCTGACCCACATTTTCAGGCAGGCTGCAAAGAGTGATATCATTGTCAATGCCCATAAAATCAATGCCGGGGAGCCGGTGGATCTGGGGAAGAGGAGCAAAGATTTTCTGTTTATCCGCAGGGAGAATCCAGATGCCATTATCAGTGCTGCCATCACATTGATGACACAAAAGCTGCCTAAGTATATTGAAGCCAATCCATTGGATATCCAGATCATGACACCTATGCGGAAAGGGGCATTGGGAGTGGAGCGGCTGAACGCTATTTTCCAGTCTTTTTTAAATCCGCCGGATGAGAACAAGCCGGAGAAGGAATACGGTGGCGTGACCTACCGTCTGGGGGACAAGGTGATGCAGATCAAGAATAATTATCAGATGGAGTGGGAGGTGCGCAATTCCTATGGAATCCCGCTGGATACCGGTGTGGGGATTTTTAATGGGGATATGGGGGTCATACGGGAACTGAATGTGTTTGCGGAGAGCCTGACTGTGGAGTTTGACGATGGGAAGATGGTGGAGTATACGTTTAAGCAGCTGGAGGAGTTGGAGTTGGCTTATGCCATTACGATTCATAAGTCTCAGGGGAGTGAATATCCGGCGGTGATTATTCCCCTTTTTTCCGGGCCGCATATGCTGATGACCCGAAATCTGATCTATACGGCGGTTACCAGGGCAAGGAAATGTGTGTGCCTGGTGGGAGTGCCGGAGACATTTTTGGGGATGGCAGCGAATCAGACGGAGCAGAAACGGTATTCCGGGCTTAGAGATAGGATTTGTGAGATTTATGAGTGGGAGTGAGGGGAGGTCTGATGCTTTGGGTCCGCTTCGAAGTCATGGTAAAACATCTTCCGACACGCTCTCGCTCAGGTTTTCACGTAACGGTACTAAGCGCCCGAAGGACGTGCGCTAAGTGCCGACGTGAAAAATGGTCTACAGATGTTTTACCATGACTCCGAAGCTGCTTTGTTGGCAGGGGGAGGAATGGTGTTGCTGGCAGGGAGAGGAGTGGCGTTGCTGGAAGAAGAAATCGTGTTGTTGAAAGGGGGAGGGAATGGTGTTGCTGATAAAGGGGAAGGGTGGTGAGGAAAGGGGATATAAGAAAAAAGGTAGATAAAGATGTGTATAGAAAGGTTATTATGAAGAAAACAATAAAGCAAACAGTAAAGTGGGCGGCGGATGTGGGGGTTGATGTTTTGTTTCCTAGGCGTTGCCCGGTGTGTGAGGGGATTGTAATCCCTTTTGGAGATCTTATTTGCCCTGGGTGTGTGGGACGGTTGTCTCTGGTTCGCCAGCCTGTGTGTAAAACATGTGGGAAAGAGGTGGAAAGTGACAGGGTGGAATATTGTTTTGACTGTACCAGGTATCGGCGTGGGTTTGAGAGAAACATGGCGTTGCTCAATTATAATGAGGCGGCCAGCCGGTCTATGGCGGCTGTCAAGTATCGAAACCGGAGAGAATATCTGGATTTTTATGGACAGGCTATCTGTCTTAAGTATGGAAAGATTTTGAAACGTCTTCATCCGGACGGGGTGGTTCCTGTTCCGGTGCATTCTTCAAGAAAGAAAATCAGAGGCTTTAATCAGGCTGAAATTCTGGCAAAACATATCAGTGACAATCTGGAAATCCCAATCTATCCTGATGCTTTAAAAAGAATAAAAAAGACAGCGCCCCAAAAGGAGCTGAATCCTTCGCAACGCCTGCGTAATCTGAAGGAGGCCTTCGCGCCAGGGCAGTTGCCAGGCGGGGCCTGCACGGTTATATTGGTAGATGATATTTATACTACGGGAAGCACATTGGAGGCTTGTACCGGCGTGCTCAAACAGATGGGAGTGTCCAGAGTGTATGGGGTGACGGTCTGTGTGGGGGCGATGGCGTGATAACAAGAAGTTAGAAATGATTTCATAAGATTCAGAAAGTATTCTCTTTCCACTATTATTATAGAACAAAAATGCCTGAAATACAAGACTGTTTATTGGCTGTGCAACGTGCTATACTCATTTCTCCAAGCAGGATACACTCTTGGATTCTCAAGTACCTGTCTTTACGGCTGGCTTTCTGTCATATGTACTTAAATTTATTCAGTGTACATTCTACGTACGCCATATAAATTTATATGCATCTGACAAAAATATCTCATATGATCAGGCGCAAAGAGAAGCCAGGAGTACATTTAAAAAGGGAGGGATGTCTTGTGGGCAAGGAATGGATGATGTTGTTGCAGCAGCAAAACCAAATGGTTAAGGTGATGAAAACCAATCAGGTGACGGAACAGTTTGGGCTTGTCCTTACGGAGCAGGATGCCAGTTTGATTCTGGAAGAACAAAAAAGTGTGTTGTCGGAACAAAGAAGAGTGGAATTCGGGGAAAGCATTGTGACAAAAATTATCTATGAGTTTTGTGATTCGGATTACATCCATCAGAATCATTATGTGGATACCATTATTCGGCTGCAGGAGATATTTTATCTGTATAAAAATGAAATGCAGGATGAAATTACGGATGATGAGCTTCTTCATCTGATGAAGGAACAATTTGAACGGATCTGTTTTGGGGATTTGGATTATCTGGAAGGGACATGCCTTGCCCAGTTTTCTCAGGCGGTGCGGGCAGGTTATGACGGATATAAAGGTTCAGACGGATACGGGGAGTATTCGAAATTTGATGACTCAAAGCGATGGGATTATGAGTTGTATCTGGAAGCGTTGAAGGATCTTTTCTGGAGGTGATGATGATGGGATATGAGATGGAAGAATTGGTACCCATTGTGGGAAAACTGGCAAAAGCGTATACTGCCGGGGAGAGTACATCGGTGACATATGAGAAGGCAGAACAGATGATGGGAGCTGTTTTGTATGCCATAGGGCAGTTGGAACAGCCGGGACAATCTTATATCATCCCGACCAATGGGGTATCGGCACAGCAGGCCTATGAAATGGGGATGGCGTTGATTGAGGAGAAGGTAAAAACAGCGCTTCGTTTATATAATGAGATCCTGCCTATATTTTCCCATTATGAAAATCAATGCCTGTATGATACGTTTGTCCGCAGGCTGCCATTATTTTTCAAGCGGTATGATATTCGGTTTGAGCCGCAGAACAGTATTTTGGCCTTGGATTATCCGGTGCTAAAGGATATTTCCAGGGTTACAGGAATCGATCAGATCTATGAATTCATCCGGTGTATCCATTGGGAGCAGAGGTTTTTAAGGTTATTTCCCAGGAGAGATGTGATGCATATGCTGTCATTATACAACAGGGATTACAGAGAAATGGCGGAAAATGTCTGCGAAGGAGTTCTCTGGTGTGTATCTGGGCATATTTTGGCAGGAAAACCATTTGCAGAGATGGATTTGGAGGAAACGGATTATGGGCGGATAGGGAAGATATTGGAGCGGATGGATCAGATGGAAAGGGATCGGAAGCTGCGAAAGGGAATTTCTGCGTTGATTGGAAGGGAGTATGAGAATGAAGAAGGAATGGTGGAATACTTCTGTGGGGCGGTAGATGGTTTGGTTGTTCGTTTGGAATATTTCAGCATGAAAAGTAACAATGAAAGCAGAAAAAGACGGTGAATATTGGTTCATAAAGAATCTATGAGTGAATCTTTCAAGGATAGCAGGATTCCAAACGGTAACCCTGAATGGCTCGATGGCAGGATGATGAAGTTCCAATTGAATTAGGGTTAAAAGCATGATAAAATAAAAGAAAGGATGGTAAACAGATGAATGCCAACCAAACAAATTGGGAAGATTTAGGGATATCCAATGACTTTCTATTTGGGAAAGTTATGCAGAATCCTAAGTTGTGTAAAGAACTGCTTAAGCGAATTCTTCCGGAACTAAAAATAGGACATATTGAGTATCCGGAATTGCAAAAGGAAATAAAGCCAGATGCCGATGCAAAAAGCATTCGTCTGGATGTCTATGTGAAAGATAATGAAAATGTAGTGTACAACGTTGAAATGCAGGCAAGTGATACGAAAGAACTTCCGAAAAGAAGCAGATACTATCATTATCCAAACTTATATAAAATCCAAACTTTTTTCTTAAATGCAGTATTA
>CANDZL010000004.1:0-110043 GCA_947425205.1 uncultured Hungatella sp.
AAAACTTTTTAAACATTTTTCATTTTACCTATTGACATTTCTTAGCTGGACTTTTATCTTGTTTTTTTACTTCCTTGTAATTTTATATCAACTGCTTTGTATCATAAGATAAAAGCAGCTAACAGCTTTGCCGTATCCATGACTGCCTGGATGTGGGTTCGTTCCATTCCATGGGAGGAAAAGGTGCCCATGCCGAAAGCGGCTGCCTGGATATTCCCTCCTGCACGAACTGCTGCGTTGGCGTCTGTGCCGTAACGGTAGAATACATCCTCCACAAAATCAATGTCTGCTTCCTTCGCGCATGTGATCAGCCGGTCTGTCAGTTCCCTGTCATACGGGGAGAAGTTGTCTTTTACGCAGATGGACACCTTCTTCTCACTTCCTGCATGATCCGGACCCAGAACGCCGATATCCAGGGCAATGTACTCACTTATCTCCTCTGGCACATAGGAACCGCCGTGTCCGATCTCCTCATAGTGGGGAAAGGCAAACCATACGTTGCAGGAAGGAACCAGGTTCTGTTCCCTCATATATTTAAGGACAGCCAGAGCACATGCTACACATGCCTTGTCATCAATAAACCGGGACTTAATATATCCGCTTTCCGTCACTGTGAAATGAGGCTCCAGGGAGATAATATCCCCGTGCTGGATTCCCAGATCTTTCACTTCCTTCTCAGAGTGAACATCCTCATCCAGAATAAGGATCATGGTCTTCTCATCCCTGGTAAGGGTCTTGGCATCGTCAAATACATGAACCGAATGGGACTGGCACAAAACAAGTCCTGTATATGTCCTTCCATCCCGGGTATG
This sequence comes from uncultured Hungatella sp., assembly GCA_947425205.1. GTDB lineage: Bacteria > Bacillota > Clostridia > Lachnospirales > Lachnospiraceae > UBA3402. The sequence continues at coordinate 813 of CANDZL010000004.1, forward strand.
GATCACTGCCGTCTCCCCTTCGATGTTGTTGTAATTGATTCCGCCCAGATTCCTGACACGGATTTTTCCATCCTTATCGATTTTACGAACCATCAGGCCAAGGGTATCCAGATGAGCACCTACACAGATGGTCTTTGTCTCATCCTTCCCTTTCACCTTAATGTATCCGGTCCGTTTCCTGTCAAACTCTACCGGATACCCTAACTCCCCGGCAAGTTCCTCCAACAGCGGATTCACTTCCTCATAATAACTGACCGGGCTGGGAGTATTGATCATTTTCTCCATCACGGCCAGTAAGTAAGATTTATCGAACACAGCTTCCATTATGAAATTCTCCTTTTTATGTAACCATTTTTCCCCATGACAGTCCTTTTTTGTGCCTTGCCTGTTACATTCCGGCATACTGAACGGCCCTTTTAAGCATATCTGGAGCGTATCTGAATATTTACACATTTCTAAGATACCATTCTAAAGCATTAACATGAAAAAATCCAGCGGAATTTTTGATTTTCAGGCAGAATTTTGGTGTTTTTTGTGGCCATTTCACCCATTTTTGACCAACACACCTTAAATAAGGCGTACCTCCTTCAAGAGATACCCTTTGTACAGCCATCAACAATCAGATGCCCTGGTCCATTCACTCCATGGCATCCAGGGCATCTGACCTTTTCACTATTAAAACTGCACAACCTCTTTAATCGGTTCCGTCTTCTCCACTGCCTCTGCATACAGTATCGGCCCTACGCCACCGTAATCCTGCCACTCCTCGTATTCGATTCTGGCGCGAACCTTCACCCACTGCTTGGTCTCCAAAAGCCTTGCCTCCCTGGCCTTGCATACATACCCAAGAAACGTCATATCCGCCTCACAGCAGGTCATGGCCATCCGCCCTGGCACAAAATAGTTTTTCGGAAAGTTCTTTGATTTCAACACCATGCCGGTAAACTCCACAACCTTCCCCCTGTAACGATCCGGTTTATCCATGCAGTCAATATACCAGATGCCGTAAGCCTCCGGCTTGATCTCTATCACATCAGCGGACATATCATAGGGAAGGTCAGACTCTGATATCTCCGTGATCTCTCCCTCTTCGTCTTCAAAGACGATTTCTGCCTGATTGTTCATGGCCAACAGTGTACGGCGATATCCCTCCAGATCTTCCACATCGTCACAGCGATTGCAGATAATCAGTTCCGAATTTCGCACCATGGCTCCCAGAAGAGGTTTCATATTCTTCACATACAGATCAAAGGTAGAGCCGTCAATGATGGTCACCTGCTGGTAGACTGTCCAGTCTTTGGGAAGCTTCAACTCATCCTGATTCCACATGCCGTTCCACTCCATCAGCACTCTCTCTGGATTATACAGAAGTTCCAGTTCTTCCAGGCGGGCCGGGGTTAACTCTTCTAAGCTATCCATGTAGACCACGGATGTCCTGGTTCGGTTCAGAAGATCAACGTCATATTCTGTGTCTCCTTCTTCACACACAATCAGAAGGGTTTTTCCTTCTGCCTGAAAATATTCCTGTTCCATGGTAAACTGAAGGAACTGGGTCTTCCCTGCCTCCAGAAATCCGTTGATGAGAAACAACGGCATCACATCATCCTCAATCATTGGTCCCATCTCTATCAACTCCTGCCAAATGCTTTATTTAACGCATCTTCTCTCAGCCTTGCGCCGATGACGCATACTTTTCCTGTATAATCCGGCTCTCCTTCCCGGATCTCAAACTCATCCGGAACCAAGTCAAAATAATACCATGTTCCAGGAGTCTCGCTGGGTATCATCCCTTTAGCCCGTAGAACGTCGCCGTATGCGTTGCCATTGGCCAGTTCATCCAAAATCTCTTCCAACTTCCCACGGTTGCATCCCGCCGCATTTTCCATACCCCAGCTGCTGAAGACCTCGTCTGCGTGGTGATGGTGATGCTCATGGTCATGGCAGCCGCAGCTGCATTCTTCCCCGTCATGGTGGTGATGATGTTCATGGTCGTGGCCGCATTCTTCTTCACCGTCGTGGTGATGATGATGCTCATGATCGTGGCCACAGCCACATTCTTCCTCACCGTCGTGGTAGTGATGATGCTCATGGTCGTGGCCACAGCCACATTCTTCCTTACCGTCGTGGTGGTGATGTTCCTGTCCATGTTTCCGGCTCTCCTCCACCTCTTTCATCAGATCTGCCGCCATAGTATCCGGCTTCTCGATAATCTCCAGAAGCTGGGTTCCACTTAACTGATTGCACGGAGTTGTCACAATGGAAGCGGTCTCATTATGTTGTCTCAGCATTTCCACCGCCTTTTGTACTTTTGCCTCATCCGTGACATCGGTTCTGCTGAGCACAATCGTCCCTGCATTCTCCACCTGATTGTTGAAAAACTCTCCAAAATTCTTCATATACATCTTACATTTGGAAGCATCCACAACAGTTACCGCACTGTTCAGCGTCACATCCACCGTCGCGGCCACGTCCCGCACCGCCTTCATCACATCAGACAGCTTTCCAACCCCTGACGGCTCGATGATTACCCTGTCTGGTTTGTACTTTGTCAGCACTTCCTCCAGGGACTTTCCGAAATCTCCCACCAGAGAACAGCAGATGCATCCGGAATTCATCTCGCGGATCTCGATTCCGGAATCCTTTAAAAACCCTCCGTCGATACCGATCTCACCAAACTCATTCTCAATCAGCACCACCTGCTCCCCGGCGATCGCCTCCTCCAAAAGTTTCTTAATAAATGTAGTTTTTCCAGCCCCCAAAAAGCCGGAGATAATATCAATCTTTGTCATAATATTTTCCCTTCTTTCTAATCCTTTATTTTGTCACAAACTTCCTGTAAAGTCAATATGCCACTTGGGCATGCCGCTAAATCTTGCCACTAAATTGCCGCTAAATCATTGAACTGTAAGCGATTGAGCCGGCATATTATTTCACAGAATCCAAAGTTCTTTCACTTCAGCCCAAAATTTTTCCCAAAATCCATTTTCAAAAATCCCAGGCCGATGTATAATAATTCCGTCGGCCAATGAAAATCCTGCCGACAGCAAGGCGGCAGGTGGTGTAAAAACAGGTTTTCAGATTTACAAAGAAACATGACCCATAAGGAATATGACAGATGAGATACAAGAAAGGAGTATGAAACATGTTAGGAACCATAAACCTGGCGGTACCAGGAAACGGCCGACCTTTAAGATATGCCTCCCCAAACTCCTCGGCGGCAGAACGCTCTTCCGGTGCTGCTCAGGAGAAGAAAAACACAGCCCTGGACGCGCTGTCTTCCATTCCTTCTGATAACATGACGCTGCGTTTTGAGACATCAGGTGGGAAAAAGGGAACGCTTCACTGGTCCAAAGATATGCTAGCTTCTGTAGGAGGAAATGGCGGCACAGTAAACGCAAGATATCATGAAAGTTCAACCAAAGATGATCCGATTGCCGTCATCTGGGGGACAGATTCGGGCGGAAGATCCTATGAAACCATCATTCATCTAAATGATGTGAATCCCCATGACGCAACCCCAGGGGAAATGATAGCGTTGAATGCCCACCTGTCTAAAATCAATGGCAAAAATGACGCAAGCCCTGTGGCATTGTGGTCATCCATAGGAGTTTTCGGCACCGACTCCCAAACAGACTATGAGTCGTACTACAGCGACTATATCGCCATGCAAAAACAGTCTGGCAATCAAGCTGGCGCCCAGCTTTATCAGATTCAGTTGGAGAGATTTCTATTCTCTTTCCAGCAAGCGGCAGAAAACACGCAATGGTGACAAGAAACATGTTTGGACTTATATTATAGGTCATCGATTTTCCCGAACGACTTGGAATATAAGAGAGCATAAATGGTTCTGAACGACAGAAGGACCATAGGTTTACCTGCAAATCTGCGGAATCTGACAATTTGTAAATTAATAAACCTGCCGCCTCATATGCTGCACCAAAAAAGAAGCAGCCCTGTGGTTTTGTATCCCCATTCCCAAGGGGCTGCAAAGCCCCAGGGCTGTTTTCAGTACTTTGTCAATGATGTTTGTCAATGACTTTCAAACGAACCCTGGAAAGAATACCGCTCTTATGGTACACTATTAATGTCAGTTCGTTAATGTTTGGCCGCCAGAGATAACACAGCCTGGAGCTTCATGTAAAGCAAACGTGCCCAGGAGAATACAATAGGCTTCTCTCTCTAGGCGGTTCACAACGGCCCACCCCCCCTATTTATAGAAAGGAGGACTTTTCATGAAGCACCCCGGAAATAATAGTTCCCGCCATGTGCAGAGTTTTATCTTCAACACAGCCATGCTGCTGGAACTTCTTGTCGCGCTCATTGTAATCATCGCCCTTATCATCATGTTTGCCCAGGTACCAGTGGATCTGAAGCTGCTGGTGGAAAACGGAGAGTTCAACCAATTCTTGAAAAAGATGTTCGACTTAATCATTGGAATTGAGCTTTTGAAAATGTTGTGCCGCCACGACCTGGATTCTATCGTTGAAGTGCTCCTGTTTTCCGTGGCCCGGGAGATGATTATTGAACACATGCCTATCTATTTTGAACTAGTCGGAATCATAGCAATCGCCATCCTGTTCCTTGTGAGAAAATATCTGTTTGTCTCCGCACTGGACAAGGCTGACGACGAGCAATGAGTATTGCCTTATACGATGGCATCCTCCTTTGTATATGCCCCAAGAGAATTCTCTTTCACCTGGATGCAGACAAAGCTGATTGCCGCATCTTCCGATGCAAAAAACTGACGCCTAGCCGCCGGAGAAACACGAATCCAATCTCCGGCCGCAAGTGCAATTGTCTCTCCATCTATCACAGCCTTCCCCTTCCCAGCAAGAATCCCGTAAATCTCTTCATTATTCTTATGTGCATGGACAAAGGGAACGCCTGTTCCTGCCGGAAGATTATTCAGGCTCACCTCCGCTCCTGTCAGAGATAGCAGGTCATGAAGCTCTGTTCTTGCATCGGATGCCACATTTACCTTGTTATAATTTGCCATATTAATTCCCTTCTTACTTTCTGTTGTAACATTCATTGATACATCAATATTTATATCACAGCTTTGTTGTAATGTCAATAGTTGCATCGTTTTTTCTTTCTTATCTACTCCAATGTAATATGTTAAAATAAACAGAGTGGCAGACAGGAGCAAAGGGGAGGTATTCCATGGAATTTTATCTGAATCCGGGTAACAGAGGCTTTGAGGAAGCCATCCGTTCCAGCATCTATGTAGACAAGACCGGGCTGATCGCCTGTACCAACAGTCTTCTGAGTACCAAGGAAAAATATATTTGTGTCAGCAGACCTCGGCGCTTTGGAAAGTTTATGGCCCTTGAAATGCTTGCCGCCTATTACAGTCGCGGATGTGATTCTTCTCAAAATGCAGCAATTTCTAATTGAAGCAGCCCCGGGAAAGCTTACAGGCCTTTTATCCTGCATCGACATGTGTACCCGCCTTCCCGGCCGTCTTCTCTATCTTGCTGCCGCAGCAGCCACCGCAATGCTCACAACTGCAGCCACATTGAAGAGACTTTCCGTTTTTCTTATCCCGGATCATACTTCTCACAGCCAACCCCACAAGTAATATCAACACTGCCAATACGATAATTGTTCCCATCCTTAAACCTCCCTATGTGCCACCATGCCTGCTGCCTGTAATGCCCTGCCGGCACTGGCAAGCTGCCGTCAAAATACTTCGTCCCTTTTTGTCACTTAGCCCTGGCCCTGCTTCCTACATGGATGTTAAGTGTATCCCTTTCCCTGTATGGTCTGAACAGCAGATACAAAAATCCAGCCGCCAAAACAAATGCAATCACTGTTAAAATCCCAAACTTTCCATATACAATCAGGCTGCCAATCTGGTAAATACTCAGAGACACAACGTATGCCAGCAGACATTGATAACCGATTGCAAATAAGAACCACCTGGTATTGTTCATCTCACGTTTGATGGCACCCATAGCCGCAAAGCATGGAGCGCATAAAAGGTTAAATACCAGGAATGAATACCCTGCCAAAGCACCCATACAAGCTGCCAGGCTTCCCCAGATTTCCAAGCCGTCTTCCGCCACTTCTTCCATACCAAACAGAATCCCCAGGGTTCCCACCACATTTTCTTTGGCAACCAGGCCTGTGATAGCCGCCACGACAGATCTCCAGTCGCCCCATCCAAGAGGGCGGAATATCCATGCAAATGCATTTCCGATTCCCGCCAAAATGCTGTGATCCAATTCCATAGCCTCAAGCATCTGAAAGTGTCCGTCCACCCATCCGAAGTAAGAGGTAAACCACACCAGAATCGTAGAGAGAAGAATAATCGTTCCCGCCTTCTTGATAAAGGACCATCCTCTCTCCCACACACTGCGTACCACGCTTCCTGTGGTAGGCATATGGTATGCCGGAAGTTCCATGACAAAGGGAGCCGGTTCCCCGGAGAACATTTTCGTCTTCTTCAGAATAATACCAGAACAAATAATAGCAGCAATTCCCACAAAGTAAGCGCTGGGTGCTACCCAGGAGGCTCCGCCGAAAATCGCTCCCGCAATCAGGGCAATAATAGGCAGCTTGGCACCACAGGGAATAAAGGTGGTGGTCATGATCGTCATCTTCCGGTCACGGTCATTCTCAATGGTACGGGAAGCCATAACCCCGGGAACTCCACACCCGGTTCCGATGAGCATAGGAATAAAGGACTTGCCGGACAGGCCGAATTTTCGGAAAATGCGATCCATGATAAATGCCACCCTTGCCATATATCCGCATCCTTCCAGAAACGCCAGGAAAAGAAACAGCACCAACATTTGAGGCACAAATCCCAGAACCGCTCCCACACCAGCCACGATTCCGTCCAGAATCAGCCCCTGAAGCCAGTCGGCACAATTTAAAGCTGTCAGAACCCCTTCCACTGCTGGAGGAATGATTTCCCCAAACAGCACATCATTGGTCCAGTCTGTCACAAAGGTTCCCACTGTAGTGACAGAAACATAATATACCAGCCACATAACTACCCCAAAGATAGGCAGAGCCAGGATACGGTTGGTAACCCACCTGTCAATTCGATCTGAGACCGTCTGCTTCCCTCCTGCCTGCTTCTTCTTATAACACGTTCCAATGATTGAAGATATGTAGACGTAACGCTCGTTGGTGATAATGCTCTCCGTGTCGTCGTCCATCTCTTTTTCTATATCGGCAATTTCCCGGGATACATCAGGAACCATGTTTAACTGCTCTCCGATCTTGGAATCTTTCTCCAGCAGCTTGATGGCGAAGAACCGCCTCTGCTCCTCCGGCACCTGACCCCTTAATTTATCTTCAATAGAGTCCAAAACCGCTTCTACCTGATCCCCAAAAATATGGACAGGAGCTGTAGATTTCCCTCCCTTGGCCAATTCCACGGCTATGTCTGCTGCCTTCTGAATCCCGTCACCCTTTAACGCGGAAATCTCCACCACCTGGCAACCTAATTTCTGCGAAAGCATATCCACATAAATCTGGTCTCCGTTTTTTCTTACAAGATCCATCATGTTCACGGCCATAACCACTGGAATCCCCAGTTCCATAAGCTGTGTGGAAAGATACAGGTTTCTCTCCAGATTCGTACCATCTACAATATTTAAAATAGCATCCGGCTTTTCATTTATCAAGAAGTTTCTTGCCACTACTTCTTCCAATGTATACGGAGACAGGGAATAGATGCCAGGAAGGTCTGCGATCACAACATCCTTTCTCCCTTTTAGTTTCCCTTCCTTCTTCTCCACCGTCACCCCCGGCCAATTCCCCACAAACTGATTGGATCCAGTAAGAGCGTTAAACAGCGTGGTCTTGCCACTGTTGGGATTCCCTGCTAATGCGATTGTAAGTGCCATTGTTCTCCTCCTTGCCAGCATGTTTTCAGTTATCTTTCCTCTTTACTGACAGTACCATTTTGATTTTTTATTTCCATTTTTTATACTGAATCATTGTCTCATAACCCATTTCAATAATTAGTTTACACTAACCACCGTTCAAAAAATAAACGTATGCTTTACTCTACCTGAATCATATCAGCATCCGCCTTGCGAACTGACAGCTCATATCCTCTCACTGTGATCTCCACCGGGTCTCCAAGAGGTGCAACTTTTCTAACAAATACATCCACGCCCTTTGTAATCCCCATGTCCATGATCCTTCTTTTCACCGGTCCTTCACCTGTCAGTTTCACTACCTTTACAGTCTGGCCACAAGGTATTTCCTTTAATGATTTCATGACTTCTCCTCCCTGATATAATAATATGAATTGGCACGCGTCGCTGCGCGCCCTTTATCCTACCAGAATCTTATTTGCCAACTCTTTTCCTATGGCAACCCTGGAGTCTTTCACATTGATAATCATATTCCCGTTGGCAGCAGACACGATGGTTACCATGGCTCCGTTTACAAATCCCAAATTCTCCAGAAACCTTCTGGTCTCTTCCCTTCCGCCAACCTTCCTCACTGTACTGGGTTGCCCTGTATTTACCATTGACAGTGGCATCATTCTTCACTCCTTCCCTTAAATTATGGCGTTTTTTATCAGTTATTCATCACTAACCATATGTTAGTATATTCTAACTTCCTGTTTTTGTCAATATGAATAATTAATACTTTTTCTCAATAAGATAAGGTGGTAAAGCCGCTACAGCTCCACCACCCTGGTTGCCACCTTCTCCCGGAATCTGGCATCATGCTCCACAAACAACATGGTGGGCTGATACTCCGCCAGCAGTTTTTCAATCTGCATCCGTGAAAAAACATCAATATAATTAAGAGGTTCATCCCACACATACAGATGGGCGGGTGTCATAAGGCTTGCCGCCAGAAGGATCTTCTTTTTCTGCCCCTCCGAATACTCCTCCATGTTCTTTGCAAACTGTATCCGATCCATGTCAAGCTGCCGCAGTATGGCACAGAACAGGCTTTCATCCAGCCCTCTCTCCATACAGAACCGGGAGATTCCTCCTTTCAGCGTGGAAGTGTCCTGGCTTACGTAGGAAACCACCAGGCCGGAAGCCGTCTGGCAGACTCCTGTTTCACAGACTCCCGTTTCCCCCACTTTTACTTCCATTGCTTCTGTTTCGTCTGCCTTTGTTCCCCCCATTTCCATCCCGCTATCTTTCCATCCCGGCCCACCTTCTGTCCACCCCCCGGTCTTTTTCAAAATCATTTTCAAAAGCGTAGATTTCCCACACCCGTTTTCTCCATGGAGAACCACCCGCTCTCCTTTCTCCACGGAAAATGTGACCCCGGAAAACACCGGCTCTTTTGCGCCCTCATACCGTACAGAATAGTCCTCTACTTTCACCAACACCTTTTTATAATGCTCCATAGGCATAATCTTTAAGTCCACCGGCTGCTCCAGATCCACTAAAAGCCCTTCCTTCTCCTCAATCTCCCGGTTGATCCGCTTTTCCATCTGCTTTACCCGGCTCTGCATCTTCTTGGTCTTGGAACCGATATACGCCCGCATCCCCACGGCCCGTTCATGCTCGTTGACAGCCGCCTTTCGGTAGAATCCGATCTTGGTCTGCTCACTCTTATCCGCCCACTGCCCGGTTCTGGCAACCGATTTTCTCAATTTCACGATTTCCTTTATATGCTTCTCATTCTCTCCCACCGCAAACTGATCCTTCCGGCTTTTATTCTCCCACCAGCTGGAAAAATTCCCGCTCTGCACCTCTATACTCTGCCGGTTTAACACCAGCACATGGTCGATGCAGGCATCCAGAAGCTCCCTGTCATGGGAGACAAGAATAAACCCTTTTTTTGATGCCAGGTACTGCTTCACATTCTCCCTGGACTCCTGATCCAGATGATTGGTAGGCTCGTCAATCAGAAGAAAATCATTCTCCCCTGAGAACAGAACCGCCAGCATAATCTTTGTCCTCTCACCGGGACTCAAAGTCTGAAACGGCCTGTACAGGACCTCTGCATCCTGCCTTAACTCCTCCAATTCACACAGCACTCTCCACAGTTCACACCCTGCCTTCCATTCCTCCAGAAATTCCGCTGCCGGCAGGCTCCTCTGCCTCTCCATAATTGGATACGGGAAATAATCAAACACTACAGAGGCATGGATACTGCCCTCATATTCATAGTTTCCCAGCAGGAGATTCAAAAATGTCGTCTTCCCCTTTCCGTTCCGCCCGATAAAACCCAGCTTCCAATTGGTATCAATGGAAAATGAGATGTCCTCAAATATATTGTCAAAGCTTCCCTCATAACAAAAAGTCAAATTATTTACACGGATTTGTGACATAAAGCAATTCCTCCCTTCTGATTCCTGAATAAAAACAGGAACCGTCCGTCGCCAAACAGTTCCATTACATACCATAACCATATTCTCCAGAATACCAGAAGCCAGCCGTTCTTTCAGACACACAAAAAGAGAGGTTATGAGAACATAATCTACTTTTGGCAACATGATAAGACAGCATTACAACCACAGCCACCGCATCCTTTTCCGCCACGGCCAGCTATCACACTGTCAACTGATTTCATGCAAACAAAAGTAAACTATTTTCTCATCCTTTCACCCCTCTCGCTCAAACTGGAATTATTCTAGCACACCGGATTCGGTATGTCAAATTATTTTTTACCCCATAACCTTCCAAAAACCTTGCAAAATGTTACTTATTTATTGACGTGATTGGGGGTATATGGTATTATGACAACGATTTTTCTGAACCTTGCAGCAAAGCTGCAGGAACGAAGCGGAACAATTACCAATATTCCAAAGCAAAGCTTTCCCGCAGGGAATCTTTCTATACTGGATCTGCGGCTGCTTTGTCCAGAACATGGTCAATAGGGAGGATGGGTATATGGGGTATTCAGATGGATTGTTTGGACGATCCGGAGAAGGCGTTTGGGCTGCCAAGGCCAGCCAGCAACACAATGATATTCAAAGTGTTCAGAATTTGGAGGCTGTCATCAATGAAGGCCTTCGTGCTTCCCTGCTGGAGGAAACTCCGGATGATTCACTGGATGTGTTGTTGGAGCATCTGGGAAAAGCGCTGAACGGGGAGCGAACCTATATTTTTGAGCAAAATGAAACTGGCTGCGACGACAACACTTACGAGTGGGTGGCTGACGGGGTGGAGCCGGAAAAGGAAAACCTTCAAAATGTTCCGCCAGAGGTGTGTGCCAGCTGGTATCGGAATTTCAATATCGGCAAACATATTATCATTGAGAATCTGGAACATATCCGGGAGTCAGAGCCCCTCCAGTATGAGAACCTGAAGCGGCAGGGCATCCATTCCCTTGTGGTGGTTCCCCTTTATGATGGCAAACGGATCATCGGCTTTTACGGTGTGGACAATCCCCCTGTGAAGTCGCTGGAGTACGCGTCGAATATGCTCCAGACAGCGGCATATTTTATTGTATCATCCTTAAAGCGGCGCAACTTGTTTCGGGAACTTCAAAAGCGAAGCTATAATGTTCTCCACGCCCTCAGTGTGGACTACTTAGGCATCTATCAGGTAAACCTGGACACAGGCGAATGTCAGGTTTATCGAAGCAGCAAACATATGAAGCTAGATTGGGCCGCCCATTTTAAGGACGGCTATCAGGCAGCTATGGAGCGATATATTTCCAAGTGCGTGGTTCCCCAGGATCAGGAACGCCTTCGGGCTATGACGAAGAAAGACTATGTGCTGGCTCAGCTTAAAACAGAAAAAAAATTTTCTGTCCGGTACCAGGTAAAGGACAACTTCTCAGGACTGAAATACCTGGAAATGCATTTTTCTTCTACCGGGAATACGGAGACAGAGCACTGCGCGATTTTTGCCCAGCGGGATGTTAATGCCGTGGTAGAGCAGGAGGAAAAATACAAGCAGGATGCAAGGCGAAGTCTGGAGAACATTCTGGAGGGAGCCAGAACTGGTATCTGGACCATTGAGCTGGAGGAGGGTTGCCAGCCCAGAATGTACGCAGACCGAACTATGGGGATTCTCCTGGGCGTACCCAATGGGATTGGGCCGGAAGAGTGTTACCAGCATTGGTTTGAACGTATTGAGCCAGACTATGTGGTGATGGTTCAGGAAGCAGTACGGGAAATATTGGATACTGGACGCGCCGAGGTGATCTATCCCTGGAACCATCCGAATCTGGGGAAAATTTATGTCCGTTGCGGCGGTGTGCCGGACAAGACGTTTAAAAAGCCAGGCGCCTGTCTGAACGGATACCATCAGGATATCACGGAGACCATGGTGACTAGGAGGAAACAGGAGCAGTCCATCATGGAACTTTTAGAGCGGGTAAGGCTGGCCAATTCGGCAAAAAGCGAATTTCTTTCCCATATGTCCCACGATCTGCGCACACCGATCAACGGGATTCTGGGAATGCTGGCCATTCTGGAAAAAAGCCAGGATGACCCAGCGCGCCAGAGAGAGTGCCAGAGGAAAATACGCGTGTCAACAGAACATCTGCTGTCCCTGGTGAACGATGTCCTTCAGGTAAGCAAGCTGGAAAGCGGAAGGCCGGCAGCAGTAGAAGAACCTTTTGACCTTCATGATATATTGGAGGATTGTATCACAATTCTGTCCCCTCTGGCCGATGAGCAAGAGATCCGGCTGGAACTGGAAAAATCCGGCTTACACCACAGCAAAGTAATCGGCAATCCATTATATGTGAAGCAGATTCTGATGAATGTCATCGACAATGCCCTCAAGTATAACCGCCCTCATGGCTCTGTATTTATCCATGCAAAGGAGACTGCCTTTCAGAATGGGACAGTAACTTGCCAGTTCATGATTGAAGATACTGGAATTGGCATAGGGGAGGACTTCAGGGAACATATTTTTGAGCCTTTCACCCAGGAACATCAAGATGCCAGAACCAGCTATCATGGCGTTGGGCTTGGTATGTCCATTGTCAAGAAGCTGGTAGACCAGATGAAAGGAACCGTTGAGGTAGACAGCCAGGTTGGCAAAGGAAGCGTGATCCGGATCACCCTGCCTATTCGTGTCGATGAGTCCTGGAGCGAGCCACCTGTGGACGAAGAGTCTAATGAGCAGGATAATATTGGTGGTATGCGCGTCCTTTTGGTGGAGGACAATGAACTAAATTGTGAAATCGTAGAGTACATCCTCAGAGAGGCGGGTGCTGATGTGGTGACTGCCAATGACGGGAAAGCCGCTGTAGATGTATTTACAGCATCAAAACCGGGAATGTTTGACTGCGTGCTTATGGATTTGATGATGCCGGTTATGAGCGGATATGAAGCGACTCGTGTAATCCGCAGCCTTAAGAGGCCGGACGCAAAAACTGTACCTATCATAGCGCTGTCAGCCAACGCCTTTGAAGAGGATGTGGCGTTATCAAAGGATGCCGGAATGAACGAACATCTGGCAAAGCCAGTGGACATCCACAAAATGTTTCAGGTTATGAGCCGACTGAGAGGCTGTTAAGAGTGTGAAACAGATAACTCCTGACAGGCAGACAGCACAAATATGATAAACAATGGAGATGGAAAACGTATGCAAAACAAGACTTTGCCCCGTTCTTTAAAAATCAGCATTGCGGTGATTATTTGTTTAACGATTTTCGTGTTTTCCTTCCTGGGAATGTCCATTCACAATATGAGTGAAAACACAATTGAGGATATCGGCACTGCTTATATGGCTGGAATGAATGAGCAGGTATCTTTGCACTTTGAGACAATCATTGAGCTTCGCCTGACGATGGCGGAATCTATTGCGCACATTGCGACAGATGAGGGAACTTCCGGTTACGGTTCCAAAGAGGAGATCGAATATGGTGCAAAGGCAAGACATTTTTTGTGCGCCGCTCTCTATTCCCCTGATGGGGAAATTGAAATGATTTTCGGCGATCCTGTGGCGCTTAACCACCCTGAGCCGTTTTTAGAGAGTTTAAGAAACGGGGAACGTAAAGCGGCATCCGCTGCAGACAGCAGCGGGAATGGTGTGATTCTGTTTGGCGTTCCCTGTGAATATCCCATGTCCGATGGAAAAGACAGTCTTGCTATAGTCGTAGGCCTCTCTACCCAATATATGAGCCAGGTCCTTTTCCTGGATTCAGATAATTCACTGAGCTATTCTTTTGTCATACGAGAGGACGGCAGCTATGTTGTTGGAAATGAAGACGATGTCTACACAAATTATTTTGACAGGCTTTCCAGTATCTATGATGATCAGAAGGATGAGGCCGCTTCCTATGTTGAACAGCTGACGGCTGCCATGAGTAAAGGTGAAGATTATTCCGTTATCCTGAAAAGTGGTGACTCCCGCCGCCACCTGTATTGTACCGATCTTCCTTATTGTGAATGGTATCTTGTGACGGTTCTTCCCTTTGACGGGTTGGATCAGGCGATTTCAGGCATGGGCAGCCATTGGCTTGCCATTGTCTATGCCGCCTCCTTTGCAGTGATCGCCATGCTTCTCTACATATTCTTTCAGTATTTAAGGGTATTCCGAAACCAGGTATCTGAATTGAAGCGTATGAACACGGAAATGGATGGGGCGCGGAAGGCCGCAGAACAGGCGCAGAAAGAAGCGGAACACGCCAACGCGGCAAAGCAAGATTTCCTCTCCAGCATGAGCCACGATATACGCACTCCAATGAACGCCATCATTGGTATGACATCCTTAGCCATTGACAATATGCACAATCCAAAACAGGTTCATGATTACTTGCATAAAATTGCGCTGTCCAGCAAACACCTGCTGGGCCTGATTAATGACGTGTTGGATATATCCAAAATCGAAAGCGGCAAAATGACGCTGAATGTTGAGCCGGTGTCGTTAAGAGAGGTGATGGACAGCATTGTCAATATCATACAGCCTCAGGTCAAGGCGAAAAATCAGAGGTTCAATGCGGCTGCCTACGAGATCCTCTCAGAACATGTGCGCTGTGACAGTGTGCGGCTGAATCAGGTATTGATTAACCTGTTGGGAAATGCTGTCAAGTTTACCCCGGAAAAAGGCTTTGTCCAGGTATCTGTGTATCAGGAGGCATTGCCAGGAGATATGTCCAGGATCCGCACCCATTTCCTGGTAAGCGATACAGGAATTGGCATGTCTAAGGAGTACCAAAAGGAAATCTTTGAATCCTTCAGCAGAGAAGACAATACTCGTGTACAAAAAACTGAAGGATCCGGGCTGGGAATGTCCATTACCAAGTGCATTGTGGATGCCATGGGTGGCTCTATCTCTGTCCACAGTGAACAGGGCAAGGGCAGCCAGTTCCATGTTGTCCTTGACCTGGAAAAATCACAAGGGCTAAAGATGGATACCGCTCTTCCCAACTGGAATATACTGGTGGTGGATAGCGATAAACGGCTTTGCATCAATACTGTTCATATTTTAGAGTCCTTGGGATTCCACTCTGAGTGTTGTCTGAACGCCAAGAAGGCAATGGAACAGGTTGCTCACCGCCGCCAAAATGATCCTTATCACCTGATTCTTCTGGGCTGGGATCTGCCAGACATGAACGGGGCCCAGGTTGTCCGGGAAATCCGTTTAAGCTGCGGGGAAGACTGCCCGGCTTTCCTGCTGTCGGCCTGCGATTGGAGCGGAATAGAAAAAGAGGCCAGAGAGGCTGGGGTCTCCGGCTTTATTTCCAGGCCCCTGTTTCCGTCCACCTTGTCTGATGCCCTGAAATCACTTATCAGCACTGGCGGCGAAGAATCCACCGACACGGAAAACACGGCGAGCCTGGCGCTTCGCGGGAAGCGTGTTTTACTGGCGGAAGATAATGAGTTGAACTGGGAGGTTGCAAGGGAGCTTCTTTCTGTCCTTGAACTGGAACTAGATTGGGCTGAAAATGGAGAACTCTGCGTTGCAGCCTTTGAGAATGCTCCTGTCGGGTATTATGACGCGATTCTTATGGATGTGCGGATGCCTGTTATGGACGGCTACGAAGCTACCATGGCCATCCGGAAACTGAAGCGCGAAGATGCGAATCTTCCTATTATCGCCATGACCGCCGATGCGTTTTCAGAAGACATTCAGAAGTGTTTAGAGTGCGGTATGAATGATCATTTGGCAAAGCCTATTGATATTCAAGTCGTGGCTTACAAGTTGAAAAAATATCTGAAATAAGGGGTGCCTGTGGCCACAAGCCCTAACGCCCGGCGCGGAAAATAGAAGCAACTCAGAAAATAGGCGGCGGTAAAACGCCGCCCATCCATCATATCCTCTCTCCCCTCCCCATACTCACAGATCCCCCTGCCTCCGTTCCATCCCCACATTCCTCTCATACGCCCACACCGACAAACCATACCACACAGCCAGAATCCCCAGCACAACCGCCACACTGATTACATTCACTGCCGTCAGATCCCGGTACATCATTTTCCCCAAAGCCCCCACAGAAAAGAAAGAAGAAATCCCCATAACCCCAAAAGTCACCCCATAAGAAGCCCCCAACTCCGCCCCGATAGACTTTTTGAGCACCTGCCGGTCAAACCCCAGCTTCATCAGAACCTGGTACCGCTCCTTCTCCTCAAAGGCATCGTTGTACAATTTCATAAACATAATGCTGCCGCTTGCCAGGATAAACACCAGAAACATAAAAATACATACAGAATAAAATACTTTCACCCAATCCAGCTCATTGCTCCCAGGATCCACCGCCACCCTGCCGGTCTTTCCCTTTTCTCCCATGTCCAGAATCATCTGATCCAGACAATCCCTGGCCTCTGCAAACGCCCCCGGATCCCCGATCCGGTAATTGTAGACAAAATTTTCCTCTCCCATAGGCAGAAGCCTCTCATACTCTCTGTCATTTACCACGTAAAATCCGATGCTTTCCTGAAGATACCCCAGATAAGGTGTACTTGTATCCAAAATCTGCCGGTAAGTCTTTCCTCCGATATCCACCGGCTTTTCCCCTCGTTCCGTAATCAGAGACAGAAGAACCGGATGGGAGATCCGAATCACCTCATCCTCCCCAAGTTCCTCCACTTCTACCTCCATTCCCGCCGCCTCTGCCAGTTCCTTCAGACGGGAAAACGGAAGAATACCGTACTTTCCAGAATACTCCCCGGAATGAACCAGGGAAGGATCCAGCCCCAGCATGGGAATCCAGGTGCTCATCTCAACCGAAACCTTCTCCTCTATCGCCTCCCTTGCCGCCCCTTCCAGATCCTCCCGGCGGCTCAGCAGCTGAAAGGTATACGTATTCTCAAACTGTATAATGGAATGATACCGGTCCTTCATGGCAACGCTTGTGGCAAGGGCCGTGACAGAACACAGCATCAGCACGCTTACCATGGCGTAGGTGCGGTAGTTCTTCTTCATCCGGAAAATCACGCTGTTGATCCAGAGGGTTCTCTCCTTCCGGTAGAGAAATCTCTTCCTCCCGGCCAGCCATTGAAAGACAAGAGGAATCAATCCCCCAAACAGCAGATACACCCCCACAATCACCAAAACCACTGCCGCCAGTGCATTTCCCATCACATCTGTGCGGCTCTCCCTCATAGCCAGAGAATACCCCCTGCACAGGATTCCCACTCCCACAACCGCCTTTAGAAACAGCACAATCCCCTTCTGCCTCACCGCCTCATTCTGTTTCGCCGCAGAAATCATGCCAAGCACGCTGCTTCGGACGATATTCACATACCCCTTCACCACAAATATCATATAGAGAATGCCATAAACCGCCGCCGTAAAAACCATAGGCCGGATTCCTGGCCGAAACCGGATATCCACCGCCAGATCCGACACCGCCAGCAGAATCATCTGAAACAATCCGGCGCTTAAGGCCCCCAGCGCTAATCCCAGAACCAACGCCGATGCCCCAATGAGAATGGTCTCAATAAAATACATTTTCCCGATCCTCTCATTGGACAAGCCCATAAACACATAGATGCCCATCTCCCTTTTCCGCCTGGTTAAAAATACATTGGTAGAATACCAGATGAAAAAGAACATGAAACATCCCAGCACAAAGGATACCGTCTGGACAATGATTTCCACATACTCCTTATTCCTGGTTCCCAGCACCCCGAAGGCTTCCGAATCAATCAAATTCTGAAAGTTAAACAATACAAGGACAGTGAACGCCAGAGACACCACTAAAGACAGATAATTCTGAAAGCTGTTCTTAAAATTCAGAAACGCCAACCGCATCATTGACATGAAAAATCACCTCCCATGGAAGACTGAACATCTACGATCCGGTCATAGAACTCCTTCCGGTCCGTCCCTCTGCTGATCCTGCATGTGATGACACCATCGCTTAACATGCACACATCCCTGGCATAAGACGCACAGAACGGATCATGGGTCACCATAAGAATCGTAGCCTGCCCCCTGTCATTTACCATTTTCAGGCATTCCAGCAGATCCCTTCCCGCCCTGGAATCCAAAGCCCCTGTGGGCTCATCCGCAAAAAGTATCTCCGGGCCGGTAATCAGCGCCCGACACGCCGCTCCCCTCTGCTTCTGCCCTCCTGACAGCTGATATGGATACTTTTTTAAATGATCCTCCAACCCAAACAAGCCGGCCAATTCCTGCGCCTTCTCCACACATCCCCTGGCGGAAACCCCGTTTAAAGCCAACGGCAAGGCAATATTGTCCTGAAGCGTCATGGTATCCAAAAGGTTATAATCCTGAAAAATGAATCCGATCTTTTCCCTTCTCAACCTGGACAGTTCCTTGTTGGATACCCTGGTGATATCCTGCCCGTCCAGGATCACCGTCCCTTCCGTCGGCTTGTCGATGGTGGAAAGTATATTCAAAAGGGTGGTCTTCCCGGAACCAGACGGCCCCATGATCGCGATAAAATCCTGTCTGTAGATGGTTAAGTCAATCCCCTTCAAAACCCTGGTCTGAAATCCCCTGGCCCCATAGGTTTTCATCAGATTCTTCACTTCCACCGCCTTGTTCCTCTCCGGATTCTCATCTCGTGTTTCACGCATATTCTGTCTGCCTCCATTCTTTTTTGCTTCTCGTGATAACGCTGCTGTCGTGTTATCATCAACAGTTTAGAACACAAAGCAGAAAAAATCCTTACATCTGCATTACAAAAAAGGCAGCAACCTTACATTTCACCCATGTCGGAAAAAATACGGGTTCTCCTTAAAAAGAATGGCAAATCTGGTATACACCCCATACTCACTTTCCACCTGTATCTTATGCCCCAGCCTATCCACAATTTTCGCGATCATATAAAGCCCCATTCCCGTGGATTTATACTGCCCATTGTGGTAGTTGCTTCCCGTATACCCCTTTTCAAAAATCCTTCGAATATCACAGTCTTTGATCCCCTCCCCATTATCCTCCACAAAAAGCTGTACTTCTTCCTTCTGCTGCACCGCCCAGATATGGATTCTGGGAACCGTCCTTTCCTTCCGATCTGTTTCCTTCCAATCTGTCTCCCATTTTTCTGAAGCATCTTCATAAGGCTCCGTCTCAACCTCCGATTTGATCTCTGTGCGGGAACGATCTCCACCCCTGCCTCTTTTATATTTTATTGCATTGTTCATCAGCTGATCCAAAATATACACCAGCCAGGCCGGGTCTGTGTAGACCTCAATCTCCCCCACCTCCACCATAATCTCAAACCCATTCTGAATCAGAAAAAAACGATAGTTCCCCACAGACTGTCTCACGCACTCTGCTATCCTCACCCGCTTCACCTGCAGATCCATGAGAGGGCTCTGAAGCCTGCATCCTAAGAGCATGGAGTGAATCTGCTGGTTCATTCTCTCCAGCTGTTCCCGGATGGCCGCCTTTAATTCCTGATCCCCAATCTTCTCATCCATCAAAAATGCGGCGGCCAAAGGAATCTTTAACTCATGACACCATTTTGCCACATAATCCTGCAGGTCGCAGTTTTCCCTAAACCGCAGATCCGCCTGTTCCTCCATCACCCTCACATCATGCTCCGCAATATCCTGATTCTCAAAACCAGAAAACACCCGACATATCAACTCTCCCTCCCCCATGAGACGTTCCTTTTCTTTTTTCTCTCCTCGAAACCGCCAATAATCACCTGCCCGCCAAAGACCTGCCAGTACCAAAAAAAGAGTATCTACATACAAAAGATACCCCAACGTTCCATTCTGTATAAAAAAGAAAAAATAAAGATTAAAAACAGCAAATACTATCCCACAGGGAAGCATCCGCCTCCACATTCTCCTGATATAATCCATAGTCTGTCCGATCCCTATCCTGTCTAATCCCTATCCTCTCCGATTCCCTTTGCCTTCCGAGATATCGTAGCCGTAAGATGGACTTATGTTGTTTTGGGTATTTGGCATCGGTACTTAGGCACTGTCTTTTAGTTCCTAAGTACCGCTATGTTGCTAAGTTCCAATGGCCTTGTTCAGCAATAGCCGGAGCGGAACGTAGATCTTCATGTAGCGCAAGCTTGCTTGCAAGAGGATTTCTGATCTTGGGACCCGCAAAAAACATGAAAAAGCAGCCCGTTTAGGGCGGATTTTGCCCCCAACATCATAACATCTCCCTCAGAAACCTCACTCTATATAATACCCCAACCCCTTTTTCGTACCGATCACATCCTGTCCGCATACCCCTTTTAACTTGTTTCGCAGCCTGGATATCATGGTTGTCAGCGTTCCGTCAGACACATACTCATCTGTCTCCCACAGATCCATCATCAATTCTTCCCTGGTAACCACATCCGGACGGTTCTCCACCAGCTTTCCAAAAACCCGACGTTCCGATTTCGTCAGTTCGATCTCCCTCTCCCCAAAATACAAGGCCTGCTGCCCCCATGCAAAACGCAATCCCCCTCCCAAAAATTCCTGATCCTTTACCTTATACTCATAGGTTCTTCGAAGCAATGCCTGAATCTTGGCCCTCAATAGTTCCTGATGAAACGGCTTCTCCACATAGTCATCCCCACCCTGAACCACTGCCATAATCTTGTCCCTGTCATCGTTCCTGCTGCTGATAAAAAGAACCGGCACATCAGAAACCTGTCTGATCCTTTCACACCAGTAGAATCCATCAAAATACGGCAGATTAATATCCATCAGCACCAGCTGTGGCCGGCATCGCACAAACTCATCCAAGACCCTGTCAAAACTGCAGGCCACCATTGTCTCATATCCCCACCGTGAAAGAAACGAATGAATCTCCCCTGCCAGAGCCTTGTCATCCTCTACAATCATAATTTTCATAACCCTTTACCCTTCAGCCAACTCCTCTTAATTGTTCAATTATCCCCTTGTCCAATGAGGGTAACACAGCCAATTTAAAATGTACAGAGAACAAATTATAAAATTTCTATTACAAACCAAAGGAGCCTGCAGGTATACCAGATACCACAACAAGCTCCTTCTTTCTACGTATTCGGTTACTCTAAACCCTCACATCCACATATCTTCCATACGCCATCTCCTCTGGCCTTAAGAAGCCGTTCCCTCTTCCTTCCTCTTTCGACTTTTCTTCCTCCTGTTTCTTTTCATCCTTTTTCTTCAGCTGTTCAATCTGCTTCTCAACCTTCAGAATCTCTTCCTCCAGTTTTTTAACCTTCTCCTCATCCTTCTGCTGAATGGCTTTCTTCTTATCCTCGTTTAGTTTCTGAAGCTTCTGCTCCAAAGCCTTTATTCTGGCATTGTTTCCGCCTGTATTTACTTCAGGCGCTGCAAAACTTACAGAGTTCACACTCACGACTCACACCTCCGTTTCTTTTTCAAGCACACTCTTTTTATGCGCTCCCAAAACCGCTCCTGCCTCTGGCTTCATAATCCTTCTTCGGTTCCGTTCGCACAATCTTCTGTTATCTCAGGACATTTTATGATCATCCTGTTTCCTATATCGCCGAAACAATGCTCCCCAACTATACGTTTGCTGCAAGATGCCATTTTTATGGTGTGAAAGGCCTCCCCGGAGACACCTTTTCCCCCTGGGTTGAAGCCTGCATAATAAAAAGCGCCTTCCATTTAAAAACTCCCTGGGAAACAGATATATCCACCGTGCCTTCGTATTTCTTTGCGGTGGCTCGCATATTAAAAAGCCCAGTCCCCTCCTTGATCGGTTCCTGCAAGTCTCTTCTACAGCTATTTTCTATGGAGAGCACGTAAAAATTCCCTTTCCTCTTATCTGAAATATGAATATATCTCCCATCGCCGTCCACTTCCTCGCATCCTGATATGGCATTATCCACAGCATTGGACAATAGGATGCACCAGTCAACATCCTTTACTCCGCCATCCTCTGGCAGCCTTATCTCACACCAGATCTCAATTCCCTTTTGCTCTGCAATGAAACACTTACTTCCAAGAAGTGCATCCACCGCCCCGTTCCCTGTCCATACAGGGTAAGAAAGCTCTGAGGAAATCCCCTCCAGATTCTCAAGATATCCAAATGCCTCTTCCGTCTGTCCGTCTTTCAAAAGTTTTGCCAAGACGATCAGATGGTTCTTAATATCATGCCGGAAGGAGCTTGTCTTCTGATACCGTATCTTTGCCTCTCGAATATAGTTCTCCTGTTGTGCAGCCTGCTGCTCTAAAAGCTGAAGTTTCTGTTGAGCACGAAGAATCTTCCCAATCCTTTGGTTCACCAGCAAAGCCGCAAACAGACAGATACAGGCAAAAATCTGCAGAAAAAAAATCTCCCCATAATGAATATTTATATTGGGCAATATTTCTTTTGTATAGTAATCCACAACCAGCCCATTACCATAGATGGAATCCTGGATCACCCGTTCAATTAAAGCGATTAAAAAAGCAGGAATCGTAAACTGCATAAGAGTCATCCTGCTTTCCGATACAATCCCTTCCCGAAATTCTTTCAAGATCAACACAAAAAGGGCTATCACCAACAAAACCCTTAAAAGTTCCCGAATCCCATCCGAAGGAATGAGCAAGGTTTCATGTGCAATCACCAATGGCGCAATCACTCTGTAATCCAGCCACCGTATCATGCTGCTGGTAACGCTTAAAACCGACATAATAAGAACTGCCATAGTAAGCGCTTCCATCCATGTTCTCTTTAACAAGCAAACGCCGCAGAATACCAACAGCAGAATCTCCATCACAAGCCCCACCCCTCCGGATATTCCCAACCTCATCTCCAGTCCCCAGAGCCCCATTGACAGCCCGGTATACACCACGCCAAGGCTCCAGGTAAAAGAAACCCTCACATACCAACAGAAAAAAAAGCATGTGATAACCGGCAGGACAATTCGTGCAAGAACGTTTGGAACAACAATATACCACTGGAAAACATAAGAAAAATCAACCATCTCCCAATCCAAACTCTACCTCTCCTGTTCCATATATCTCATCATTCTCTCCACAAATGTCTGATGATACCGTTTCGAAACCGGAATCCGCTCCCCATTTTCCAGGATAATCTCTCCATTCACGTACTCCTTCAAATAGTCGGGGTTGATAAGAAAACTGCGGTGACATCGAATCATGCCAGGCATCGCCTGCTGCTCCACATCTTTTATCTTCCCATAGTAATCAATCAGGCCATTTTTTGTATGCAGATATATTTTTCGGTTTATTACCTCGCAGTAATAGATATCACAAATTTTCACAGACTTGTACCAATTCATGGTTCGGATAAAGAGACATTTCTCTGTTTTCTCATGAAAATGCTTGAGGGCCCGCTTAAGCGTTCTCCTAAGCCTTCCTTCGTCTACCGGCTTACACAGATAATCCATAGCCTCCACTTCAAAAGCATCCGGCATATACTCTGGCAACACGGTCACAAAAATCAAATCTCCGCCAAACATCTGCCCGCGAAGCCGCTTTGCCAATCCGACTCCATCTAAACCTGGCATCTGAATATCCAAAAAGATCAGATCATAATCCAACGGCGAAAACAGAAGGCTGGCAGCATTGGTATGGCACACAACCTTAAATGGCTCCTTCCACTGTTCCAATATCCCAGACACCATCTCTTTTAACTGCTGGCATACCACCAGCTCATCATCACATACAGCAATCTTAATCACACATCTTGCCTCCTGTCTTTGGCCTGGAACAACTATATACCATCTGTCCAGAAAATACTAGCCTTTCTCAGCCGTTCTGTTGCAGGAAGCCCATATGATGTTGTCAATGCTTGTAGTCAAAGCAAATCCTGGTCTTAACATAGGGCCTGACTTTACTATCTGCCACCTGCACATGGGCAGGATGTACCCGGTACTCCTTCAATGCTGCCTCACTGGCAAAAGATGAATCCAGCATGATATCCGCACTGGATGAATCAAGACCTTCCTCCAAAACTCTAATATCCAGAAGCCCCGGTATCTTCCCGTTTAGTCCCTCAAGCCCTTCTTTTATACCGGCTTTTACCTGTCTGACTTCCTCTGCCGAAAGTTCCTCTTTCAGTTTCCATAAAATGATATGCTTTACCATCGTATTCCCCTTCTTTCTGAAATAATAGTTGTGAAAATCTCGAATTCTTGCTGTAGGGCTGCGCTGTCCGTATCAGTGCCAACTATCTCCCAGTATACCACGCTCTTTCTGGATATGCCAGCCCCTCCCTATATTTCCCTTGTTCTTGTCCCGCTAAAATCAGACAAACTCATTGGTCTGTTTGTCCATTGGACTGCATTAGGGCTTTATAATATAGTAATAATAACGATATTAAACAGTTTTTATAGCCCTATTATGTAATATTCGCCCAGAAAGTAATTGCTTTTTCCATACAAACGTAGTATTCTATATATTAAAAGGGAATGGTGCTGTCTTCCACAGCAATTTCCCCAACACCAATATTACATACAGAGAGGTTTTTGATATGACAGAAGCATTTCATATTATAAGTGACGGTTCCTGTGACCTGCCTCCTGAACTGGCACAAGAAAAAAACATTACTGTGGTGCCCTTCTATGTATCCTTCGATGATGAGCGCTACCTGAAAGAAAATGTGGAGATTGATATCCGTGATTTTTATCAGCAGATGGTAGATAAAAAGGGCGTATACCCCAAGTCTTCCATGCCCTCCATTCAGAATTATGAGGAAGCATTTCTTCCCTTTGCCCAGGCCGGAGTTCCTGTTATCTGTATCTGCATCACCACCAAATTCAGCGGTTCTATGCAGTCCGCCCTCAATGCCAGAGAGCTTATCCACGAGAATTATCCTCAGGCAGAGATTACAATCATTGATGCCACTGTCAATACAGTCCTCCAGGGACTTTACGTGTTGGAGGCAGTAAACTTAAGGGATCATGGTTTTAGCTACCAGGATGCCATTGCCCGCCTGGAAACGATCAA
The DNA here is from genome assembly GCA_947425205.1 of uncultured Hungatella sp. Classification (GTDB taxonomy): domain Bacteria; phylum Bacillota; class Clostridia; order Lachnospirales; family Lachnospiraceae; genus UBA3402. The sequence continues at coordinate 25,990 of CANDZL010000004.1, forward strand.
ACGCACCGGAAGAATCTTTTTTACAGTAGGAAACATGGAGTACTTAAAGCATGGTGGCCGAATCGGAAAGGTATCCGCTCTTGCCGGAAGTGTTCTGGATATCCGCCCAGTCATCACCCTGAAGGAAGGAGAGATCTTCCCCTCTGGTGTAGACAGAGGCCGGAAGCGTACCTTAAAAAAGGTTCAGAATCTTCTCCTGGAATACTTAGAGGAAAGCCCTTTAGGAATCGAGTGCTACAGCCTTACGGTCGGATATGGATACGATATCGAAGAAGGGCTTGCCTTCCGGGATCAGGCATTGGCTGTATTGCAGGAAAAAGGATATGATATAAAGGAGATTCCCGCCTATCAGATCGGAGCCACCATTGGTGTCCATACCGGTCCTTATCCGTTGGGCTTTGGAATCATTGAGAAGGGAATTTTGCCCACATAACAGAATTTCAGATGCCAATATACTGACATATTTCCATTTTGCCAGATGGTTTGCCTCAATTTCAGACAAAGTGACCAAATCTTAAAAAAATGAGTGGAGTTCTATATAGGCATATGACCATGGCAAGCTTACAGTCTGCCATGGTCATTCCTTTCCTTCCTAAGCTCCATATCCACCAGATCATAGTGGTGATCAACCGCTTTTTCCGCCTCCTCCTTTGCCCCTTTCTTTAACGCCAGAAGCAATTCCTTATGACATTGATGCAGTCGGCATTTTGTATCATAATCCGCATTCATCAGCACACGTTTAATCCAATCCTGATAGATATCCGTAATTGCCTCTGAAATACCGATCCATAACCGGTTTTCCGCAGCTGAAATCAGCATAAAATGAAAGTTCTGATCCGCTTCTATCTGCTCCTCTAAACGCTGCACTTCCATCTCCGACTCAAGAACCTCTTTGATCTGATCATACCATCGCTCCATACTGCCATTTGTAATAATCAAATTACAGATCACCTTCTCCACATCCCGCCGAAACACAATGACTTCCTCCTCAGTGATCTTCCTCAGCAAAAGCATCATCTCAATCATGCCAGATATGGTTCTAGCCATATCCCCCACAATATAATTTCCGGAGCCTTGCCTGCTTTCGATTACCCCCATACTTTCCAGTATCCGAAGCGCCTCTCTTGTGGAATTGCGTCCGATGGACAGCGTCTGGGCCAGCGTTCTCTCCGCAGGAAGTTTTGACCCAACTGCCAGTTCTCCTGTTTTCACAAGCCCGCAGAGATAGTTTATGGCTTTTTGATATTCCCTCGATTCCATCCTTCGTTCCCCTCTCCTGTTGCCATGTTACCTCTGTAGCCTATTATTCCATCTGTCCATCTACCGCACGGACGGATTCATGAGAGTTCCCGGGAGTGCATTTACATAAGCTGTGCAAACAGATTGGCACAGATAACAGTAAGTACTCCTGAGACAACAATTGACAGGCTGCTCATTGCGCCCTCAACCTCTCCCATCTCCATCGCCTTTGCCGTTCCTATGGCATGAGAAGAAGTCCCTATGGCGATTCCCTTAGCAATCGGATCGTTAATTTTAAACATTTTACATACTGTCTCAGCAAACATATTGCCAATCACTCCTGTAATGATAATCACCGCCACTGTAATGGGTACATATCCTCCCAGTTCCTCTGAGACTCCCATACCGATTGCTGTGGTAATGGATTTTGGCAATAGGGTTACATAAGAAGCATAGTCGATACGGAATACCAACGCTAAAAGAAAGATGCTGCAAAGGCTTGCCAACACTCCTGAGACAATACCTGCAATCACTGCCCTAACATTCCTTTTTAACAATTCCATCTGCTCATACAGCGGAACAGCAAGGCAGATCGTCGCGGGAGTCAGCAAGAAACTGATATACTTTGCGCTGTCCTCATATGCTGCATAATCAATGCGAAACAGCCGCAAAAGCAGAATAACCAATAGAATTGCAATCAACAACGGATTAAAAATTGGAAGCTTAAGCCGCCTCTTCAGGCAAACGCCAATTCCATAGGAAACCAGTGTGATAAATACGCCAAAAAATATAGATTGTGAAACTGCTTCACGGATCATGTTTTCGTTCCTCTCTCATATGCCTGGTGTGTAACATCCCATCTCATTAAAAACATTATTTCCCCACTGGTTCCTTCCTTTTTGCCAGCTTCATAACCGCCTGTACAGTCTTTCCGGATATGATCATAACCGCAAATGTGGATACAACGGTAATGATCCCATAGGAAACCCATGATGCCTTTATGATCTGCCAGGAATCCATAAGCCCTGCAGCAGCTGGGATAAACATAATCGGCATGACATCTATTAAAAAACGGCTAGTCTCCCTGATGGCAGATACTGGAATCACCTTCCATTCCAGACACAGAAACAGTAGGAGGATGCCATAGATACTTGCGGGAATCGGAAATGGCAGAACCTCATGCAGCAGTTCTCCAAGAAATGCCAGAAGTACGATGATCCCAAACTGTTTTATATATTTCATTCGGTTTTCTCCCTTCAGAATTGGTAGTACCAATTAAATATACCACATCTGTTTCCTCCCGTCAAGAAAAAGAACAAGAAAAGAGAGGCCCCATCTTTTTAAGATGGAATCTCTCCCTCTGCTCTGCGCTATGCTTCTTCTTTACTTTCCAAGCCCCCCAAATCCGCTTTTCAGCTTAAACCTTTCCACAAGGCTCTTCATAATCTGTGACTGGCTGGACAGTTCTTCGCTTGCTGCTGCACTTTCCTCGGCAGTTGCGGAGTTGGTCTGTACAACACTGGAAATCTGGTCGATTCCCATGGTAATCTGAGCGATGGAATCTGCCTGCATGCTGCTGGCCTCGGAAATCTGTCCGATAATGCCTGCCATTTCATTTACACCATTTACTGCCTGGAACAGAGACTGGGCTGTCTCGTCGGCAATCCGGGTTCCGTTTTCCACTGCATTTAATGAATTTTCAATCAAAACAGAGGTATTCTTAGAAGCCTCTGCGCTCTTGCTTGCCAGATTGCGGACTTCATCAGCTACGACAGCAAATCCTTTTCCAGCTGCGCCTGCACGAGCGGCTTCAACAGCAGCGTTAAGTGCGAGAATGTTGGTCTGGAAAGCAATATCTTCAATTGTCTTAATGATTTTACCGATTTCACTAGAGCAGTTACTGATATCACCCATCGCCTGAATCATCTGCTGCATTTTTTCGTTGCTTACATCCATCTCCTTGCTGATGGTTCCAGCCTTTGCATTGGCCTGCCTTGCATTGTCAGCATTCTGCTTCACCTTGTTGGATATTTCATTGATAGTGGCAGCCAATTCTTCCACGGAACTTGCCTGTTCTGTTGCTCCCTGGGAAAGGGCCTGAGCACCGCTAGATACCTGTTCGGATCCACTTGCAACCTGAGCAGAGCTTTGGTTGATCTGCAACATGGTGTCATTAAGCTTTTCGGCAATGCCACGGAAAGAGACAAGCACCGGCTGGAATCCTCCTGTATATTCTTCTTCACAGATAGAATCCACCGTAAAATCTCCTGCAGCCATTTTTGCGAGAAATTTATTCTCGTCATCAATGATAAGCTGCAGCTTATGGATTAGCCTGCGTACCTGCGCAGCGAGAACTCCCAGTTCATCCTTAGAGGTATAGGAAATCTCTACATCCAAATCTCCTTCTGCCATTTTAATAGCTGCATTCTCAATTTCAGAAATAGGCTGCTTAATCAAGCGCACAATCACAAATGAGAAAAATACGCCCACAAGGATGATTGCAATAATAACTGCCGCCATAAGGAAGGTAGCTGTCCTGTAAAGAAAAAAGCTTTCCTCGGTTGCAGCGTCACTGCCTTCTGTATTGTAGACGATAATATCATTGAAAGCACTGTTTAAAGAATTATATAGCCCTACACATTCACCTTCCAGGATAGCGCGGGCTTCTTCGGAACGACCCTCTTTGGCTAACGCTACCATCTCTTCATCTGCTTTATCGTACTGCGTCCACAAACTCTTTGCATTTTCATAGAACGCTCTCTCTTCTTCATCAATTAATTCCCCATATGTGGCTAAAAGGGCATTCATTTCTTCTTTTTCCTTCTCAAGGTACTGAAGGCTGGATGCTTCTACATCATCAGAAACTGCAGTAAGATATCCTAATTCGTTAAGACGTATATTAGAAATGGTAGCTGTCAAATCTCTTGCCGTATTAATGCTTGGAAGCCAGCTTGTTGAAATATCGCTTGTCATGTCATTCATCCGTCCCATAAGGCTAAATGACATTCCGCCGATAATAAGCATGCCAATCAGCGCAACTCCTATGAGGATATAAAGCTTCAATCTGATTCTTAAATTTCGTATGTAGTTGATCAAGTCTCTAACCTCCTTTTTCTTATATACGCTGAGAATCTCCCCTGCATCTGCTTCTTAAGCTGGTTTCCTGTCAAAATCAGGCACAAAGAGATTTCCAGCATACATATCTTTTGCCCATTACTGCGCAGGTTTTAAGGTATTTTTGCACAGCATTTTTAGTAATATATCGGCATATTTTCCTGTTTGATAAGAAGAACCATCTATTGGATGAAGGTATATTGGATGAAGGTACACTTGGACAGTTATGGCATATTTACCACATTATAATTTTCACAATGTCATTTTCAAGGGTGTGAGAAGGTAGGGAGAGGAAGAGGACCCTGAAGGTACAATCTCCCTCAATGTCCTCGTAACCATCGCCTTTGCTGCCGGAAAGTTTATCCTATTGAATATTAAAATCATAAAGATTATAAATGAACCACCATACTGCCTTCTTAAAATAGATACTATCCAAGAAAATTCTTAAGAGATTATTCCTTCAAAACTAATATGGTCGTAATATTCTGAGATGGGATGATCATTTCGGACTGTTTCTTCTACGAATAAGCATGTATACGGATCTGTAATATATCTTTTTCCATCAACTGTCACCACACACCAATGATGCCATACACCTGAATTAAACCTCTTCGATACATGTTCCCATTCTATGCCGGCCATATCCAGATACAATCCCACCATTCTGGTACATCCAACACAGTCTGCTGCCCTGTAAACAAGAAATCCATAAGCCTTGTGTCAATCCTTTATTTGTAGGGCTGGCAAGAGTATTAACAGCTCTTCCCCAAAATTCTCCGCCAGAGATCCATCTGCTTAAGCTGTCAATTCCTCTTCCCTTCATCCCTCTCTCATATATACAACCGCTCCTTCCAAATTTTCTTCCTTTCATCGAAACCTCCTGTTCTGAATAATTTTTTATACGCTATAAATATGAAACCTTTTAGAAAATGAAATTTTTAGGTTATCCCCTCCTCTCTCCCTATTTTTCTTTCTCGCTTTTCGACAATATAAGTAGAACGCATCCTCTTTATCCAATATTTTTACATAGATCCCTCTTCTGTCTCTCCAGACTCTTTCTTTATTGATGTGGATTTAGGGATATGCAATATTCTTGGGAGAATAGGGAAAATGAAGGAGGAGGAAAAAGGTATTATGCTCTATCTTTTGATGGATTTTCATAGAATACAGAGAAGTGCATGGTAAAATGGAATGTCATGGTGATGCCTTATTGCTACCAAATTTAAAAAATTAAGGAGCAAACAATGAAGAATATACTTATCATCCAGGGCGGAGGCCGCCCCAACGGGAATGCCCCTCAACTTGTCAACTGTTTTATGGCTGGTGCAAAAGAAAGCGGACATTCTGTAGAACAAATCTCACTTATCAAAACTGAAGTCAAAGGATGCCTTGATTGCAACGCCTGCCGATATGGAAAACCACAGATTGATAAAACAAACCATCTGCAAGAAGCCTTTGAATTTGGTAAACGAATTTATCCTGATTAATTACTTATTATTTATCCTATACAGCACCATGGATTTATAGGAATTATAACTTGAAAGGAAATATAATGTCGAAAATAGCTGTTCACTTCCCTGGTATTGGGTATCATTGCGATAAACCTCTTCTTTATTATAGTAGGAATTGCGCTTGTGAACTTGGGTATAAAGATTACAAAAATGTGAGCTACACATATAACGCCGGAAACATCCGTGGCAATGAAGAAAAAATGAAAGAGGCATATGAAACACTGTTTTCACAGTCTGAATAAGAACTTACAGATATTGACTGGTCTGGATATGATGATGCTCTCTTTATTTCAAAGAGTATTGGAACTATCATTGCCGCATCATATGCTGAGAAATATGGATTAGGAAAAGCAAGGCAGAGGTGTAGTTCATACAGACCACACCTGCCCCTGTGTAGGGTTATCTATTTCCCGGACAGTCCCTTTTCATTAAATTATAAACATTTCAACAGTGAGGTCTTTCCACTGCCTTTCTCGCAGATAATCACCATTCACCCTGCGAAAAGCCAGTGCCTGTGCGTAATCTATCGTGAAATCGGAGTATAGATTACTTCCCCTTCCTATCGCATATAGCCGTCTGCGTGGTGGCAAGTAACCTACAGCAATAGTACAATAATAAATAGATATTCGTAAAAATATATTTTTATACTACATCACTTACGAAATAAGAACCAGTAATTTATAAAGGTTTTTATTTTTACCTTCCACCTTAGTCTTATATAAATACTGTCTTTCAGTTAACTCATTTAATATTCTTCTGGCTTTATCTAAGCTGACATTCATTAAAGAAGCAGCATGGGCTACTGTAATCTCCGCCCCTATTCCTCGCTTTGACATCCTGGTCAGCAATTTCCTCTCCTGTTCATTCAAACTATCCTGCTTCTTTTCTGATAGATTACAAGCCTCAATAATCCTGTCGAACATATAATCAATAAACTGTGTCAAATCAAGCATAAAATGATTATCTAAAATAACAGGCTTTTCCACATGTTCCAAAACTTTATAATAGCTGCCTAAATGCATATTAATAGCCTGTGAAATACGAATTTTTCTTACCCCTTCATATCCTCCTATATAGAAACAATAATTTTGAAGAATTCTGGCCAGTCTACCATTCCCGTCACAAAAAGGATGAATGTATACAAAGTAAAAATGTGCTATGATGCCTTTATATAAGCTATCAAAAGCAGCTTTATCTATAAACTCAAATAAAGTTGACATATAAAAATCTATTTCCGTGTAAATTGCTGGTGTATGCACAACTCTTTCTAACGAAGAAATAAACACCTCTCCATCTCTGTATTTATTTCCTCTTACATGGCTATTCTCACATACCATATTTACAACAATATCCCATAACCCTCTAATATTGTTATCATTGATACGAAAACCAGAATATACTTTATCAAGAGCTTTCATATTATTTACTACCATAATATCACTCTTACTTTTTGGAGCATTTATAGCATTTTTAACATTCTCAATCGTTGTCCTGGCTCCTTCTATTGTGGCGGAATGAAAAGAATCTAAAAGGACTGTATCTGCATTCAATTCATAGTTCACGCTATCCTGCAACCTGCTTTTACAAAATATGAACTTTTCATTCAGTTTCTTATCGTCAAAGCACAATTCGCTATGATTCATTCCCTTTAGATGAGATATATTTTTCATCACTTTCCCCTCTTTCCGGCACTACTTTCAGGTATAAGTTTCTAACATAATTCTACAATTCTATTATAAACATAAAAATAATTAGTTTTCATTTTTCTCAAAACATCTATACAAATGGAATAAATCCTTTTTGCTTATTCATTAAAGCAGCATCCCTAGCAAGCATTTCCTTTACATCTTTTTCTTTTCTACTAACCCAACTTTTCTAATCTTTTATAATATAGCTGTTTTGTTTTTGCTGTTCTCAAATACTCTCTCCTTATCCACCAATTTCCAAACATATGTTTGATTATATCATAGTTTTTAAAAAAAGTCACTATATATTAATGTTAGATAAAAAATAGCACAACCTATACTAATAAGTATAGTCTAAAAAGTAAACTTTCGTATATTCTCAATATGCCATAATTATACCTATTTTTATATTCCTTTATTCTTTCAATTCGTTCTGGCAAATAAACATATTTATGTTCCTTTTCAGGTATAATAGTTCGTTTTTCTTCATAAAAATCAGCCATTGTTAATACTTTTGTCTTATCCTGCTCTTCAAAACAAACATATATTTTATTTCTTAAAGTTTTCATAACAGTCGTTGTATGCCAATATACATTTCCCTTTCTGTTTTTCGTCCAATTTTTGTTAAATATCTTGCTGTTTCGCTTAAACTTCTGCACTCTAAAAATTTTTCGGCCATCATATTTAACGTTTCTACTTCCTCTTCCACCCTGAATAGTCTCTACTTAAATCCTTTTTTACTTTCTAAACCTAATACCCTATGCGTAAATAAATAACCATCTCCACTCATCTCAAGCATACGTCGCTTTTCAGTAATACCTCTTTTTATACGAAATCTTGTTTGCCCGCTCTGCTCATCAGCAAATTTGGCTTCCTCAGCCAGCCGTCCTAAACCATCATGAGTCCTCGTATTGAAAAACATTCTCTCAATATACTACCCAAATTTCTGCCAAATCGACTTGTTTCTCAAAAAACAATATAGTTCATTTCTCCTCTTCTTGCAGCTTCCATCATTTCCTGATAAGCATTGCGTTTAAATTTTCTTCCTGTTTTCGTATCTATATAAATTTTTCCTTTCTTACAATTTTTATGAACTTCACATTGTTTATCTAGCCATGCTTCTAATATACTTCTTTGGTATTTAACTACATCTAGCTGTTCATCCTTCCTAAGCATAGTTACGAATATATAAGAAATAGAATATCATAAATTTACTTAATTTCAATAAATAGAATTTGCTTAAATAGATTCCATATCATTTATTATTTTACTCGCTACCCTTTACAGCAGCTCCCACATCTCCCCAGTATAAATAGTAAAAAATACCATAAAAAAGGCTCCTAGCAAAAAAGCTAGAAGCCTTGTAAATACATGTCAAATATTTTTTATGCTTGAATTATTGCAGCTTGCGCCGCCGCCAAACGTGCAATCGGCACTCTGAACGGTGAGCAGGACACATAATCCAAACCAATCTTATGGCAAAATTCTACAGAAGACGGATCGCCGCCATGTTCGCCACAGATACCTACATGAAGTTCCGGACGTACCGGCTTGCCTAACTTGATAGCCATCTCCATCAGCTTGCCCACGCCGATCTGATCCAACTTTGCAAATGGGTCATTCTCAAAGATCTTGGTATCATAGTAAGCGTTCAGGAACTTACCGGCATCGTCACGGGAGAAGCCATAGCACATCTGAGTCAGATCGTTGGTGCCGAAGCAGAAGAACTCAGCTTCCTTTGCGATCTCATCAGCAGTCAAAGCAGCTCTCGGAATCTCGATCATGGTACCAACCTCATACTTCAGTTCCACGCCTGCTGCCGCAATCTCTGCATCTGCTGTGTCAACAACAATCTTCTTTACAAATTTCAATTCCTTAATATCGCAGATCAGAGGAATCATGATCTCCGTGCATACGTTCCAGTCTGCATGTGCTTTCTTCACATTGATCGCTGCACGGATCACAGCCTTGGTCTGCATTCTGGCGATCTCCGGATAGGTCACTGCCAGACGGCATCCACGATGGCCCATCATCGGGTTGAACTCATGAAGCGCATCACAGATCACCTTAATCTGCTCTACCGTCTTGCCCTGGGCATCAGCCAGCTTCTTGATATCTGCTTCCTCGGTAGGAACAAACTCGTGGAGAGGCGGATCCAGGAAACGAATGGTTACCGGGTTGCCTTCCAGAGCCTCATACAGTTTCTCAAAGTCCCCTTGCTGTTCCGGAAGAATCTTCTCCAGCGCTTCTTCTCTCTCCTCTACCGTCTCTGAACAGATCATCTCACGGAATGCATCAATACGATTCCCCTCGAAGAACATATGCTCGGTACGGCACAAACCGATACCCTCTGCGCCTAACTCTCTTGCTTTCTTCGCATCAGCCGGAGTATCCGCATTGGTTCTTACTTTCAGTCTTCTATACTTATCTGCCCAGCCCATGATTCTGCCGAACTCTCCAGCAATGGTAGCATCCACTGTAGGAATGATTCCGTCATAGATTTTACCAGTGGAACCATCGATGGACAGCCAGTCACCTTCATGATACTCTTTACCTGCAAGAACAAACTTCTTATTGGCCTCGTCCATAGCAATCTCGGAACATCCGGATACGCAGCAGGTTCCCATACCGCGGGCAACAACGGCTGCGTGGCTTGTCATACCGCCGCGGACAGTCAGGATACCCTGTGCTGCCTTCATGCCCTCGATGTCTTCCGGAGAAGTCTCCAGACGAACCAGAACTACCTTCTCCCCTCTTGCTGCCCACGCCTTGGCATCCTCCGCCGTAAACACGATCTTGCCGCAGGCTGCTCCTGGAGATGCCGCCAACGCCTTTGCCATAGGCTCTGCCTTTTTAAGTGCATCCTGGTCAAACTGAGGATGAAGAAGGGTATCCAGGTTTCTCGGATCGATCATAGCGACAGCCTTCTTCTCATCAATCATACCCTCATCTACCAGATCGCAGGCAATCTTAAGAGCTGCCTTAGCCGTTCTCTTGCCGTTACGTGTCTGCAGCATGTAAAGCTTTCTATCCTCAATGGTAAACTCCATATCCTGCATATCTCTGTAATGATCTTCCAGAGTATTGCAGATGCCAACGAACTGCTCATAAACTTCCGGCATAACTTCTTTTAACTGATCGATCTTCTGAGGCGTACGGACACCGGCTACTACATCCTCGCCCTGTGCGTTCATCAGGAACTCACCCATCAGGTGCTTCTCACCTGTAGCAGGATCACGGGTAAATGCAACACCAGTACCAGATGTCTCGCCCATATTGCCAAATGCCATCATCTGCACGTTAACAGCAGTACCCCAGGAATATGGGATATCGTTGTCGCGACGGTATACATTGGCTCTCGGGTTGTCCCAGGAACGGAATACGGCCTTGATTGCCTCCATCAGCTGCTCCTTAGGATCCGTCGGGAAATCAGCACCGATCTTCTCTTTGTACTCAGCCTTAAACTGCTCTGCCAACTCTCTTAAATCATCGGCAGTCAACTCAACATCCTGAGTTACTCCCTTTTCTTCCTTCATCTTGTCAATCAGCTCTTCGAAGTATTTTTTGCCTACTTCCATAACTACATCGGAGAACATCTGGATAAATCTTCTGTAGCAGTCCCAAGCCCAACGAGGATTGCCAGACTTCTTGGCCAGTACCTCAACAACCTCTTCATTCAGCCCCAGATTCAGAATTGTATCCATCATGCCAGGCATGGAAGCTCTTGCACCGGAACGAACGGACACCAGCAGCGGATTCTCCTTGTCGCCGAATTTCTTACCGGTAATCTCTTCCATCTTACCGATGTATTCCATGATCTGCGCCATGATCTCGTCATTGATTTTTCTTCCATCTTCATAATACTGAGTACAAGCTTCTGTTGTGATGGTAAAGCCCTGTGGTACCGGAAGGCCCAGGTTCGTCATCTCCGCCAGGTTTGCACCCTTGCCGCCCAGCAAATTTCTCATATTGGCATTTCCTTCGCTAAACAGATAGACCCACTTGTTTGCCATAAAGTATTTCCTCCTCAAATTTGTAGAATCGTCTACTTCTTTTTACCCCCGGCCCTTATCCCTTACTGCCGCCTGCCAGCACAGACTTAATACTTGTCCAAACTATCGCCAAACATCTAACAGCTGGTTCAGAAAATCTACACACAGGCACAACGAAAAAGGCCGCCAGCGGTCTGCTATAAGTATAACATAATTCCTTTTGAAGTAAAGGGTAAAAGTGGAAAAAATCCATCCCTTTTTGTCTATATTTCCCATAAAACTGCTGAACAAACCCCATATTTCTTGTCAATATTCACATATCCGTATTTTGTTCGCATATACGATTACAAACAATTTATGCAATCTTTGACGATCTTATTTCAATGATTCTATGTCAATAATCGCTGGTTAACAGAAAAGGGGATAACAGATGCCATTCTCTGCAACTCTTTCATAACAAGCAATCAGCAGTCGTAAAATGCTAACAAAAAAGCATCCCACCACATTCTGTTGAGCCCAGTGTCTTGTCCGGTTTACATTTCGCTGAAAATAAACCGGACAAGACACCCGTGTACGGCACATCCTTGCTCAATTTTTGAAACGGCCCGCAACCTTCCGGCATCCGCCAGGGTCTAATATATCATACCCTGAATCAAAACGTACAATCATGTGCCAGTACTTCATCGTCCTTCGTGCATGAGCCAGGCCTAAGACGTTCTGCCAGTTGCTCATACAAGCGAAAAACGCGCTCAATGGAACACTATGAGATGCTTTTCATCCTATTTCATATACTCATGCAGCGTCTTCCGAACTGCTCCCGGCCCTGCGATCAGCTGACGGAACATTCCCTCAATCTTATTGCTAAGCCCAGCTTCAACCAGATTCAATCCAAACAATACTGGATTCGACAGGATCGGTGCCAGTTTTCCTTCACAGCTGTCCGGATTGCCCAGAGTGATACCTGCCATCTGCTTTTGCAGTTCTTCCAGCATCGGATCACTGCTGACGCTCATTTCCTTGCCTTCATCATCTACAGCCATCAGATACCTAAGCCACCCTGCGATCGCCAGCGGAATTGCTGTCAGATCCTGAACGTTCAACTCATTGCTTGCCACATAAGACTTGATGGTCTCGCCAAAACGGATCGGAATCTTCTGGCTGGTGTCTGTTGCAATTCTCTGAGGCATGTCCGGAATAAACGGATTGGGGAGACGACGGTCAATGACCTCATGGATAAAGTCCATAGGGCTTAAAATGCCAGGATCGGTTACCACAGGCATACCCTCTTTGTATCCAATGGTTTCCACCAGTTTTTTCAGATCCTCATCTGTCATCTCGGATGCGATGCTGGTATATCCCAACAGGCAGCCATAAACAGCCAGTGCAGTATGAAGCGGATTTAAGCAGGTAGTTACCTTCATGCGCTCTGTCATATTCACTGTATCACGATCTGTCATATAAACGCCAGCCTTCTCCAGTGCAGGACGTCCATTGGGGAAACGATCCTCCACAACCAGATACTGGGGAACCTCTGCATTGACAAATGGTGCGATGTAAGTATTGCGGCTGGTAATGATCGGAGCCATATCCTCAATTCCATCTGCCTCCAAAGCCTTCTCCACAACCTCTGCCGGTCTTGGTGTGATCTTGTCGATCATGCTGCACGGGCAGGATAACATGGGCTCGTCCTCAAGCCATGCCTCACACTGCTTGCTTACATGGCCTTTCTTTAACCACTCCTCTGCAACGGTTACGACGCTGCTTTTTAACTTCTCTCCATTGTGGCTGCAGTTGTCCATGCTGACTACGGCAATAGGGGTGGCGCCTGCCTCAAAACGCTCCAACAAAAGCGCTGCCACAATACTCATAGCATGATGGGCTTTCTTCGGGCCTGCCTCGATGTCTGCCTTTACCACAGGAAGAAATTCTCCCTGCAGATTAGCCAGGGCATAACCTTTCTCTGTAATCGTAAAACTTAACATCTGAAGAGACGGATTGCGGAAAACCTTCTTTAAGTACTCATATTCTCCTGCATCTTCCATGTTGGCTTTCACGCCCTTAGCCACGCTGGCCACGATCTCTCTGTCCATGGAGCCATCCGGATTCAGGCTGACCATCATGGTCATGTTGTCAAATGGAGTATAGATCTTGTCAATGATATCATAGTCAAACGTATCGGAGGCAATGATTCCGCTTTCTGCCAACCCCTGCTCTAACAGCCTCTGCTGAAGAACGGCAATAAATCCGCGGAAAATGTTGCCTGCTCCGAAATGTACCCATACCGGGCTCTCCTCTGTCTTTGATACCATCTTGTCCACATCAAATCCCGGCAGCTTCACCCCCGCCTGCTTCCAGCTGGCATCACCTAAGCTTGCTTTACAAAGTTTCATAGTTTTTGCTCCTCTCTCATATCATTAAATTTACATGTAATATCATACCACATTTTCCAAATTCTGTATACTAAAAGAATTTGTTAACATACTCCGACGCATTCTCCCCAGCTTCTTTACCTGCCTCATTGTAGGCCTTCTGATAGTAATGAAACCCATCCTTCATAAGCCCTCTTTCCCTCATCCCGGCAAAACATCTGGACACCATAACCACATCCTTACACACCTCTGGCAGTTCATCCTGAGCCTGGATAATCTCCCCATAGTTTCTGTCTTCCGTACCGTTGTAGTTCCCGATCCGCACAAGAAAACAGCACTCTGTCCCATCGGCTTTCATCACATCCCACATACGCATAAAATGTGCCTGGTATTCCTTGGCCGTCATCTGATCATCTCCATCAGACTCGCCCTGGCACCACAGCATAAAGGTATGGCGAATTTTATACCCATGCGTCCTAAGGAAATCTCTGGCCTGCTTCAGACGCTCTCTGGTATCGTTCAGATAGGGCGTATCCGGCTGCCACTCCAGGATTCTGGATCCGCCTTTCGATGCTGAGACACCTACCACCGGGACACCGGTCTTTTCATAATAAGCGTTTACAAATGCCGATACCATCGAACCGGTTTTCATCACCCCATCATGGATTCCGCCTTCCCGGTTCTCATGACAGCCAAACGGCTCCTCCAAATGGTGGAGCACATCCGGGTCGGACACAGCGCGGTACTCATAACCAGCTCCCTTAATCACCCTGGGAGCTTTCTCCGGCCACTCCTCATTTACGATTCCCCGGCCCGCCATATTAGATTGCCCCATAAACAAAAATAAATCCACGAAACACGATTCTTTCACCATGACATCCATCCCTTTCCTTCCACAGGTTCCCACAGCTAACACTGTGCGGCCAAGCTCTCTTCCTATTCCTCACTCCCTATTTCTGCAATGTAGCGCCAGACCGCTTTAACACCACTGTATCAAACGCTTTCACGGTTCCTCTGCCGCCCTTTCCTGCAGAAAACTCCCCGCAAAGGCATTCCTCAAACTCCCACGTTACCTCCACGTCCACAGGCTCCCTGTTAAAGTTCTGTAAAAACAGGTAGCTAGCATCTTCCTTATCCCGAACCGTAACCTCCAGTCCTTCCGGCACAGATTCCACTGGACGTTCCGGAAAAAGCTCCGGAATCACATCTGCCATCAGATCTCTATAAAAAGACGGTTCCGGGGCTGTACACAGATAGTATGCTTTCCCCAATCCATAAGTATTGCAGGTAAATGCAGGCTCCCCGGCATAGAAATCTTCCCCGTAAACCATAAGCGGCATGGCCGTACTAAGCCGAACCAACTCACACAGAGAATGGCAACTGTAGGAACGGCATTGGCCGGACTGACCGTTGCCGGATCGACAATTCTTTTCCTCTTCGATTCCCTGGCCTCTAACCGGAGCCACCGGAACCAGACGGTTGCTCTCACCATCATACAGGCCATCGATCTCCGCAAACCGAAGTCCCAGCACGTCTGTCAGGCCGCCGGGAGCCGGCCCCAGAAAGCAGCGGTCATGTTCATCCACCACTCCGGACCAGAATGTCATGATCAGAGTCCCACCCTGTTTTACAAAGTCAGCCAGTTTTTCCTGAATCTTTTTACGGAACAGATACAGCATAGGGGCTATCACCAGCTTATATCCGTCCAGAGAATCCTCCATATCGATCACATCGGTGTGTACGCCAAAGCTTCTTACTGCACCGTAAAGCCCTAAAACCACATCTTGAAAGGGAAGCTTTTCATTTCTGGGCCCTTTGGCATCCTCCATGGCCCACCGGCTTTCTGTATCGCAGAGAATCGCTGCCTCTTTTCTCATGGATGCCCCGGCAACCTCCCTGATTTTTTTAAGGGTTCTTCCCAGATCAGAGACCTCCCGAAACACCCGGGTATCGTCCCCGCCATAGTGGTCAATCACCGCCCCATGGAATTTCTCCGACGCCCCTCTGCTTTGCCGAAGCTGGAAATAGAGAACGCTGTCACTTCCATGAGCAACTGCCTGGAGAGAGGACAATGCAATCATTCCTGGTCTGCGGGTTTTGCTGACTGGCTGCCAGTTGGTAGCCCCGGGACAGGACTCCATCAAAAGAAATGGCTTGTGTTTGACAGACCGCATGAAATCATGTTGAAACCCGCAGTCCAGCGCTGTCTGGGATTCCGCTTTCTTATGCCAGGCCGGATAATTGTCCCAACATATCACATCCAAATCGTCTTTAAATTTCCGGTAATTCAGTCCCAGAAAATCATACATAAAATTGGTGGTTACCGGTTTTTCATTTCCTGCCTCCCGGATGGTCTGAATCTCAAATCGCAGGAAATCTACCGTTCGGTCTGTGACAAACCGCTTCCAGTCCAGATTCAACCCGTGAAGATCCATTTCTCCTATGGGGGAAGGGCTCTCCACCTGATCAAAACTCTGATATGTATGGCTCCAGAACGTTGTACACCAGCAATCATTCAGCCGGCCGATGGTTCCATACTGTTCCTTCAGCCACTTTCTGAATTCCTCCTGGCACAGCGGACAGTGGCATTCCCCACCGTACTCATTGGAAATATGCCAAAGTATAACGCCTGGATGGCCTCCCAGATGTTTTACCAGCTGAGTATTAATCTGCTTTACCTTCTGCCGGTAAACCGGGGACGTATAACAGTGGTTGTGGCGGCCGCCAAACAAGGCTCTTCGCCTCTCGCCATCCACCCGCAGCACCTCCGGATATTTATCAGCCAGCCACTTGGGCCGGGCACCGGAAGGGGTAGCCAAAATAGTAGAAATTCCATTTTCATAAAGCCGGTTTATCACATCCTCCAGCCACTTAATCTGAATGTTTCCTTCCTCCGGCTCCAGGCTGGTCCACGAAAACATGCCAAGGCTTACGGTATTGATCCCTGCCTTTTTAAAATATTCCACATCCTGTTTCAGAATATCCGGTCTGTCCAGCCACTGTTCCGGATTATAATCACCACCGTGCAGCAATCGCTCAGTGGAAAATCCCTGATTCATATTTTTCACTCTTATTCCTCGCTGTCTTTTCTATAGTTTGTGTTGGCTGTCCTGTACCTCATATGCATCTCCAACATTTTTCTGTACCGAATTCTACATTATAATCTTCTGTCAAAAACACTTTACCGCTTCCCTCTCCACAGAAAGCCCGGCCTGATACCGCTCAATAAATGCCTTAAATCCCTTCACATCTGCTTCCACAGGCTCCATCCGGCTTCCCTTATTCTCTGAAAATACCTTCTTGCCAAGATAATTTCCCAGGCTCTCCCCGCCTTCCCCACGCACCATGTAGGAAGCCAGTAACGCCATTCCCCAGGGGCCGCCTTCCCCGGCTGTCTCCATGATGGAAACCGGGACATTCATTGCAGCAGCCATGATCCTCTGGCCCACGCCTTCTGTTTTAAAGAATCCACCGTGCCCCAGCAGGTTATCCAGTTCCACATGCTCCTCCTCGGTCAGGATCCTCATTCCCATGTTCAGCGCCCCTAGGGCTGAATACAGATGCGTGCGCATCAGGTTTGCCAGGGTAAACGTCCCATCCGGAGTACGGACGAACATTGGCCTTCCTTCTTCCATCTTGGTGATCGGCTCCCCGGACAGATATCCGTAGGACATCAGCCCTCCGCAGTCTGCATCTCCCTCCAGCGCCTTCTTATACAGCATACCGAACAAAGCATTATCATCCATTTTTATTCCTGCCGTCTCTGCAAACTCCCTGAAGATCCCAACCCAGGCATTCAGATCCGACGTACAGTTATTCACATGAACCATAGCCACCGGAGAGCCGTCCGGAGTGGTTACCATGTCGATCTCCCGGTGCAGCTTAGACAGTTCCTTTTCCAGCACAACCATAGCAAATACCGATGTGCCGGCTGACACATTTCCGGTCCTGATTTCCACACTGTTGGTAGCCACCATGCCGGTTCCCGCGTCTCCCTCCGGCGGACAGAACAAAATTCCTGCCTCCAGTTCTCCTGAAACATCCAGAAGCCTTGCCCCTTCTTCCGTCAGGGCTCCCGCTTCCTCTCCTGCAGACAACACCTTGGGGAAAATGTCCTGAAGCTTCCACGGGCATCCTCTGGAAGCTGCCAAATCATCAAACTGCTCCACCATTCTCTGATGATACTGTCCGGTAGCTGAGTCAATGGGGAACATTCCGGAAGCATCCCCCACCCCCAATACCCGTTGTCCTGTCAGTTTCCAATGGATATACCCAGCCAATGTGGTTACATAATCAATCTCCTGCACATGTTCCTCATTATCCAGCATCGCCTGATCCAGATGTGCAATGCTCCATCGCTCTGGGATATGAAACTGGAACAGGGTACTTAACTCCTCCACTGCCTTTCCGGTCGTAGTATTCCTCCACGTCCGAAACGGAACCAACAACTTCCCTTCCTTATTAAATGCCATATACCCATGCATCATAGCACTGACTCCGATTGCCGCTGTCCTCTTCAGCGGGATCCCATACTGCCGCTGCACATCCTCCGCCAGATCCTGATAGCATCTTTGAAGCCCTGTCCATATATCTTCCAGCCGGTATGTCCAGAATCCGTCTTCCAGCCGGTTCTCCCACTGGCAGCTCCCCGAAGCAATGGGATCATGATCCTCACCAATCAAAACCGCCTTGATCCTGGTAGACCCCAACTCAATTCCCAACACCGCTTTCCCTGATTCTATGACCCTTTTCCTGTTATCCATACAATCCTCTCTTTCTTAATCTCCCCTGTAATGATTGCAAAGTTCTCCAAACCGTTGCCGTTTACCCCTTAGTCCTGCAACTATCTTCCCTGCCCATAATAGGCATTGGGGCCATGTTTCCGCATAAAATGCTTATCCTGCATATACTGAGGCGCCGTCTCCGCCTTAGGATTCAATATCTCTGTATACAGGTTCATTTTTGCCACTTCCTCCAAGACCACCGCATTGTGCACCGCCTCCGCTGCATCTTTTCCCCAGGTAAACGGCCCATGATTTTTACACAGAACCCCAGGTACATGCACCGGGTTCTTCCCCTTGAATGTCTCAATGATCACCAGCCCGGTATTCTTCTCATACCCTTCCTCAATCTCTCTCTCCGTTAAGTTTCTGGTGCAAGGAACCGCCCCATAAAAATAATCCCCATGGGTAGTCCCATAACACGGCAATTCCCTTCCTGCCTGAGCCCAGGCTGTAGCCATAACCGAATGGGTATGCACCACACCCCCAATCTCCAGAAACACCTTGTATAATTCCAGATGGGTAGCCGTATCCGAAGAAGGATTCAACTCCCCCTCCACCTTCCTGCCATCCAGGCTCATTACCACCATATCCTCCGGTCTCAGCCTGTCATATTCCACCCCACTGGGCTTTATGACAAACAATCCTTTTTCCCTGTCAATCCCGCTGACATTCCCCCAGGTATACGTCACCAGCCCTTTCCTGGGCAGTTCCATATTTGCCTCATAAACCTCCTTCTTCAACCCTTCCAGCATTACCTGTATCTCCTTTCCCTTTTTATTCTTTCCCCAGCCAAACACAAAACAGCTGGGAGAGAACCTTCCAACGCAAAAACGCGCCCCCGATGTCTCAACCTAATCCATCCACCCGGCGACGCGTCCCCTCACTATTTACATCTCCCTAAAACCCAAGCCTTTCCTCCAAATACGCCTTAAGCCCTTCAATGGGCACCCGCACCTGTTCCATTGTATCCCTGTCCCGAACGGTCACTGCATGATCCTCCTCCGAATCAAAATCATATGTGACGCAGAACGGCGTACCAATCTCATCCTGTCTCCTATAGCGCTTTCCAATATTCCCCCTGTCATCAAACTCACAGTTAAAATACTGGCTAAGCTCCGTATAGATCTTCTCCGCTCCCTCATTCAACTTCTTAGATAAGGGCAGCACTCCAACCTTCACCGGTGCAATGGCCGGATGGAAATGAAGCACAGTACGCACATCTCCCTCCCCGATCTCCTCCTCATCATAAGCCGCGCAGAGGAACGCCAGCGTCACACGGTCCGCCCCCAGAGACGGCTCGATCACGAACGGAATATACCGTTCCTTTTTCTCGTCATCAAAATAGGTCAGATCCTGTCCTGAAGTGTTCTGATGCTGGGTTAAATCATAGTTGGTACGGTCTGCGATTCCCCACAGTTCGCCCCATCCAAATGGGAACAGGAATTCAATGTCCGTAGTCGCTTTGCTGTAAAAGCTTAACTCCTCTGGTGAATGATCCCGAACTCTCAGTTCCTCATCCTTAAGTCCCAGGGTCTTCAGCCAGTTGATGCAGAAGGATTTCCAATAAGCAAACCATTCCAGATCCGTATCCGGCTCACAGAAAAACTCCAGTTCCATCTGCTCAAACTCTCTGGTACGGAATGTAAAATTCCCAGGTGTGATCTCATTGCGGAAAGATTTCCCGATCTGCCCAATTCCAAATGGGATCTTCTTCCTGGAAGTTCTCTGGACATTTTTAAAATTCACAAAAATCCCCTGTGCCGTCTCTGGCCTTAAGTACACAGTATTCTTGGCATCCTCCGTCACCCCCTGGAACGTCTTAAACATCAGGTTAAACTGGCGGATATCCGTAAAATCGTGCTTTCCGCAGCTTGGGCAGCAAATTTGATTGTCCTCAATGTATGCCCTCATCTGCTCCTGGGACCATCCGTCAACACTGCCCTCAGAAACGATCCCCTTCTCTGCCATATAGTCCTCAATCAGCTTGTCGGCACGAAAACGCTCTTTACACGCTTTGCAGTCCATTAGCGGATCCGAAAAACCGCCTAGATGCCCGGAAGCTACCCATGTCTGGGAATTCATGAGGATTGCACAGTCTACACCCACATTGTACGGACTCTCCTGTATAAATTTCTTCCACCAGGCCTTCTTTACATTATTCTTCAATTCTACGCCCAAATTTCCATAGTCCCAGGTATTGGCCAGCCCGCCGTAGATCTCAGATCCTGGATATACAAACCCTCTGGACTTGGCTAAAGCCACTATTTTTTCCATTGTCTTTTCCATCGTCTCTTCCCTGCCTCTTTTTCATTTTATGATTGCTTTACTTTAAAGATCCTGCCGCCGATTAGGCGGCATCAATTCAGGTATGCCCAATGCGCCCGCCACGCTTTCATGGGCGGTGGTGCGTCTGTTGCCGGGTGCACGCAGGTTTACTTAAAGATCAGACATGCGCTTCCGTCTAAAACTTCCGCCGTAAACTGATCTTTCAGATTGATATTGCCGCTGTAATACAGAATCTTTCCTTCCGTCTGGATGGAAGAGCCTCCGTTCACCACAACCAGTTGCAGCTTGCTCTGCTTCATGATCTCTCCCGGATCTATGGTGCTGTTCTTTTTTACGTCCACCCAGGTTGTGCCAGTTTCATTCATCTCCCCCAATCCGTCTGCTACGGTGGATACCCGGAAATGCTCCACGCCGTTTATCTTATCCTGGGCTGCTTCCGTAAAACGGCACAGATCCTCACCAGTTAAATACTGGTACACCACCTTTACCGTTCCGTTCTCCAGGCTGCATTCCGTCAAAGCGACTGGCGTGCTGCCTTCCTGCCCAGCCGGATACTCTGCGTTATATTCCGCCACCTCTTTCTCCGCCATGGCCTTCAGTTCTTCTGCGCTGTAGTAACCATTGCCGGTATCGTACTCCTTTACCAGGGCTGTGTATATTTCTCCTTCACGGCTTACATAGATCGTACTCTGTTCCGGCGGAAACGTGCTGGTCTCTCCACCCATCTTACATCCGTACAACAGCAAGCCGCTCAAAATGATAACCGCCGCCACTTTGATCCTTTTCATAATTTCCTCCTGCTTTGGCACATGTTCGAGTTTGTTGCTTTTTAGATTATAACCTGTTTTTTCCATACTTTCAATATCTTTATGGGCGAATCGTTACACTTTCCAGCCCCCGCACAGAAGCAACATCGTAACATTGTACACGGAAGTTATCCAAAGGGGTATGGTTCCGATTCCCCCTTCGCCAAAAGCCCGTTCTGTAATGCCTTCAGTATTTCCAGCGAATGAAACTCCCTGTCCACATAGCGTTGCTTGTTGATCTCCACACACTGCCTGAATTCCTCCAGCACGTCATCTGTCACCACAAATGTATACAGCTTCTCTATAGGAGAACACGTCACAAACTCCCAGGTATAGGTGGCAGAATCACTAACCGGCCTGGGAGGGCGTTCCGTATATTCTCCGTTTAAGACCATAGCCTTCAATTCAAACACTCTCTGAATCAGAGGATTGGGTATATTGGGCTTTAAAAGGGCCCGTAAGGACTGGTAGATCAATAGAAGCAGGGCCTCCCCGTTTAAGTTCTCCCTGGAATAGTACTCTCCAAATTCCAGAAAATACTGGCCATAGCAGGCCCCTTCCATGTCCATAACCAACTCCTCAAAATACTGGCGGATTTCCGCCCCCTGAAGATTATATGCCTCTCTTCCCTCTAAAAGCTTAAAAATCCCAAAAGCAAACGGCCTTGTAGGCCCCATAAGGCTGCTTCCCGGCCGTTTGGCACCTCTTGCAAAGGCAGTGATCCTGCCCCGCTCTCTTGTCAAGATTACCAGACGCTTATCATACTCTCCCACTGAAGTGGACTTTATAACCATTCCGGTCAGCTCAATCCGATCTCTCATTGGAAATAACCGTAATTCTTCATATAGAGTTCACTGTCCCGCCACTCTCTGCGAACCTTTACCCACAATTGCAGATTTACCCTGGCCCCCATCAGATTCTCGATCTCCCGTCTGGCAGAACTGCCGATCTTTTTTAACATGGCCCCGCCTTTTCCGATGATGATACCCTTGTGGGAATCCTTTTCACAGATAATCGTAGCCTCAATGTCAAACATTCCATTATCCCGCTCTGTCATCTTCTCCACCGTCACCGCGATGCCGTGAGGAATCTCGTCTGAGAGAAGCCGTAACGCCTTCTCCCGGACAAGCTCCGCCGCAATCTGTTTCATGGGCTGATCCGTAACCGTATCCTCGTCATAGTACTGTGGCCCGTAAGGCAGGTACTTGAACAAAAGCTCCAGCATGGTATCCATGTTCTCGCCCTTCAGCGCAGAAGCCGGTACGATCTCTACAAAATCACAGACCTTCCTGTACACGTCGATAAATGTCAGGATATCCTCCCGGTTTTTCACCGTATCCACCTTATTGATAACCAGAATTACCGGTGTCTTTACCTTGTTCAGAAGCTCCGCAATATGCCTCTCCCCAGCCCCAATAAAGGTTCCTGGCTCCACCAGCCAAAGCACCACGTCCACCTCGCTCAAGGTTCCTTCCGCCACGCTGACCATATACTGGCCCAGCTTATTCTTCGCTTTGTGGATTCCCGGCGTATCCAGAAAGATAACCTGTCCCCGCTCATCTGTGTAAACTGTCTGAATCCGGTTTCTCGTAGTCTGAGGCTTATCCGAGGTTATGGCAATCTTCTGTCCGATCAGATGGTTCATAAGCGTAGACTTCCCTACATTGGGCCGCCCCACCAGGGCGACAAAGCCAGACTTATAATTTTCTTTTGTCAATCTTTTTCCTCCTCTCGCCATCGATGTACTCTGGGAGTCTCGTTGTACCTGTCTTTGTGAAATGATTTTTTATCAGATGTGTTGGGGATTATGAGGCGTACGTGGAACGTACATTGATGAATCCTGGTGCATCTGGCGGAAAATCAGCCGCAAAGGCAGATGCAAGGGAGATTCCGAGAGCATATATTTACCCCCGGTACAGGTTCTTAACCTCTCCAAACAATTCCCGATTCTTCTCAACTTTGTCATCGTTTCCAATCACACACATGCTTCCGGTTCCAAGAATCGCCTTCACAATCCCAGCCAGCTTCCGTATATCCTCCGGCCGGGCCGCCAAAATCTGATCCCTTTCTTCCTGAAGCATCTCATCTGTCACCCCGGACAGATAGGCAGAAAGCCCTCTTGCCCCCTTATCCGACGGTGTAAGAGGTGTATCCAACGCACTGATGGTTCCGATGACATACTTGGTCATGTCTCTCTCATCCACATCAAACTGTTCCAGATATTCCACAATCTTCTCATACACCTCATTGGTTTCCGCCAGGTTAGGATCCCGGTAAGACACAAAATATCCTTCTCCGGAGCGCCCGAAGCCGCTCATGCATCCATAGGCTCCGCCTTTCACCCGCAGATTCAGCCACAGGTAATCATAGCTTAGGATCAGCCTTAAGATCTTAAGTTCTCCTGTATAGGCAAACCCTGGAAAGGTCTCCTCCTCCTGCTCTCCTACAAATCCGCCTGTGCGGAAATTGCCGCATCTGGCCACAAAGTTCACCTGGGAAGAAGTCTTAAACCCTTCATTCCGATTCCCTGCCTCAAATACAAAGGGATAGATCTCCTTGCTTCCCTTCGGCAGGGTACAGGTAAGCTTCTTCATCTCTTCTTCCAGAGGTGCGAATCCCTTCTCATCCGCCGTATAGCTAACCAGCATGTTGTCAATGGTAAACAGCTTCGCTGCCACCTCTTTCAATTTCCGGATCAGATAACCCCTATTTTTCTCATAATCCCTGACCACATCCTCCAAAAACTGATAATACCGAATTCCTCCTGTACAATCATTGAATGCCGCAGTAGGTGAGAAATAAGATGTCGCCCTGGCCACCGCAGCGCTGTGGCTGGCATTTTCCAGCTTCATTCTGGAGCGGGACTTGGTCTCCCGCAGGATTTCGCCTAGCCGTTTCTCATCATCCAGCTTCGATCGGGTCAAAATCTCTGCCAACATGGAGAAACCAAAGCCCAGCTTATGGTACAATACCCTGGCTTCTGCCACAAAAGCTCCTGTAAAATCCGGCAGCCTGTCAAGATCTACATAGGAACTGGTGCTGAAACTTATTCCTCCGGTATTCAGGTGAATCTCACTGGTCAAGTCAGCATAGTTGTAGTTCTCCGTATCCACATACCCCAGCACAGACTTAAGCAAACCTACATAGGGCAGATCCTCCACCGGCACCCTGTCTGTGTTAAACAGAACTCGTAAATATCCGATCCCAGAGGTAAACAGGTTGTGGTGCAGCACCAGGACTCCATTCATCTGATGCTCTGCCCAGACGATTTTTTCCGCCTGGGTTTTAATATCCTCCCTCTTTAACATGGGAATCAATTCCAGTTCTTCCTTCGTGGACGGAATATCCTGGTATTCCTTCAGTTCCCTGGTCTCAGTAACCAATCGTTTGATCTCATCCTCTGAAAGGGTTTCCTTATACTCTGCCAGCTTCTGAGCTACCCTGGCATCCTCTTTGGCTGTCAGATTTTTCTCCGGTTTCACAACTATCACTGCCTCAAACGGATTATCCAGAAGATAGTCCCTGATCAGTTTTTCAAAATATCCTTCTTCCAGAGCCTCTTTTAGGTATGCAAAGGTCTCCTCATACTCCAGGTGCATCCGCGGATCCCCGTCATACAGCCAGCTGTCCATGGATAAAAGGCCGTACATCAGCCCCTTGGGATAGTTTCCATAGTCTGCTTCCCTGTAACGGAACTCATAAAAATTCATGCCTGCCAGAAGGCTTTTCTTGTTGATTCCCTGATCCGACAGCTTCCTCAATGTTCCCTTTACAACTGCCAGAAACTCCCCTTTCTGCTCTGCTCTGGCATCCTTTGCCACTACAGAGAAATAGGGCTGCAGGATCCCACTGTCATAACCGCCCAGGATATCACCGCCAATACCCGCATCCAAAAGAGCCTGCTTTAGAGGTGCCCCGGGAGCATCAATCAGTGTATACTCCAGAATTTGAAAGGCCAGATACAGCTTAGGATCCAGATCCGTTCCCACCACATTGCTGATGGAAAGATATACCCCTGCCTCCCCATCTTCCTCCTCTGTGATGGAATAGAAGGTCTCGGCCTCCTTGGGCTGGTCAAATGGCTTCTGAAGCAAGATCTTGGAATCCACCTGCGCCGCCTCATCCTGTCGGTCATATTTGCTTAAATATTCCTTGTCCAGCCATTCCAGCTTCTGAACCATATCCATGTCACCATACAGGTAGATAAAACTGTTGGCCGGGTGATAATAGCGCTTATGAAATGCTAAAAAATCTTTATAGGTCAGCTGGGGAATCTCCTTGGGAGCCCCGCCGGACTCGAATCCATAGCACACATCCGGAAACAGCACCTCCTGGGTAAAGCGTTCCAGGACACTTTCCGGAGAGGAAAATGCTCCCTTCATCTCGTTGTAGACCACCCCGTTGTACGTTAACGGATCATCCTCAGACTCCAATTCGTAATGCCAGCCTTCCTGCTTGAAGATTTTTTCTTCCCGGTAAATATTAGGGTTCAAAACCGCGTCCATATACACATCCATCAGGTTCTGGAAGTCTTTATCATTGGTGCTGGCTACAGGATACACGGTCTTGTCCGGATAGGTCATGGCATTCAAAAACGTATTTAAAGACCCTTTTACCAGTTCTACAAATGGATCCTTCACCGGAAATTTCTCGGAACCACACAGCACACTGTGCTCCAGGATGTGGGGAACTCCCGTACTGTCAGACGGCGGGGTTCGAAACCCGATAGAAAACACCTTATTATCATCCTCGTTGGAAAGAAGGAATAACCTGGCTCCACTTTTCTTGTGCTCCAGAATATAGCTTTCTGAATTCACTTCCTTCACATACCTCTGATCCAACAGCGTATAGGCTGTCATCTCTTCCCATCTCTTCATCTGCACTGCCTCCAAACATTTAATCTTTATATCATGATTCTATTATTACATATTGCCCATTAATTTATCTTTTAATATGGCAATACACTCTCTGACACAAAAGTGGGGCAACAGAATCAGATCGGATTTTGCAGCAATCCCATGGACATTGGAAATCCCCCACTTTTCTGCCGTCTCCTTGGCACGGAACAGATGGTAGCTGCTAGTTAAAATGCCTGTCTGTATCGGCTTCTCCTCAACTCTTAAAAAGGGCCCCGGCGCAATCACCGGCCCCCGGTTTTGCATCTCTTCCCGCCGGCTGGCCTCCATCTGGTCTATCAGCACCTTGCTGTATGCAAGATTTTCTACTGTGCTGGTAGAAACCGTCTCCATAACCATCTGTCTGGCTGGTACTCCACGGGAAAGAAGATAATCATACATCACCTGTGCCTCGGCAACCGGTTCTCCGGATGACTGTCCGCCGGAAAGGATCAGTATGGTACCCGGATTGTTCCGACTGTACTCAGCAGCCTTGTCCAGCCTTGCCCTCAGAGAATTGCTGATTCCTCCTTCTCTCACCCGGGCCCCCAACACGATCACATAGTCCAGATTTTCTGAGCTGCTTCCCGCCGCCCCCCAGAACATCAATGCCTCCACCACAACGAAAATAGCCAGCGATGCCGCCAAAAATGTACAAGTTCCCACAGACAGCCACAGAGGGACTCTCTTGGGATGTACCTGGCGGTACCACGCCCCCAGCAACAGAAGCCCGAAAAAACCTGCCCCTGCCAGCCAGATCCAAGAATAAGAAACAGAGAATCCTGCGTACAAAAGAATTATCCCATAATATACCAGACAAATAATGGCCCCAACCCCAGCAATCCAAATGACCATCCTCTTACCTCCTCATACTACGACATGATGCTTCCCATCACCTGCCAGTGACAAGGCAGCGCTAAGCCTCCCTTTTGCTGTCTGGCGTCTCCACCCGCAGGATGTCATAGGCTTCTGCCTCCGCTGTCAAATCCACATACAGCACCTGCTTAGGATGAGGGGCGCTTTCCTGGAGCTGTCCCTCTTCGTCATAGATTCCCCTTACGGTTGCTAGAAGGTTTCTTCCGTCCGGCTTCATCACTTCAATGACATCCCCTGTGGAGAACTTGTTTTTCTGCTCAATTTTACAGTAGCCTCTGTCATCTATGGCCTCCACCGTTCCCAGATAGGTATAGCTTTTTACATAGGTACTGTTATCATAGATCTGAGCATCTGCCCCCGGCTTGCCAAAATAAAATCCTGTGGTATACTCCCGGTACGTACATTTTCCAATCTCTTCTTTATACCATTCCAGATTCTCTCCATACTGTTCTGGCGATATCATATAATCATCGATCGCTTTTCGATACGTTCTGGCTACCGTCGCCACATACAAGGCTGTCTTCATCCGCCCCTCAATCTTGAAGCTGTCAATTCCAGCTTCAATCAGTTCCGGCACGTGCTCTACCATGCACAAGTCCTTGGAATTAAACAGGAACGTTCCTCTTTCATTCTCATACACCGGCATAAACTCTCCAGGCCTGGTTTCCTCCACCACGCCGTATTTCCATCGGCAAGGATGGGTACAACTGCCCTGGTTGGCATCTCTTCCTGTAAAAAAATTGCTGAGAAGGCATCGTCCCGAATAGGAGATGCACATGGATCCATGAATAAAGCACTCCATCTCCATCTCCTCAGGAATCTTCCTGCGGATCTCCCTCAATTCCTCAAAGGTTAACTCTCTGGCAGCAACCACTCTCTTGGCTCCCATCTGATGCCAAAACCGATACGTCTCATAGTTGGTATTGTTGGCCTGGGTGCTGATATGCACATCCATCTGCGGCAGCACTCTCCTTGCAATGGTAAACACCCCGGGATCCGAGATAATCAGTGCATCAGCCCCAACCTCTCTCAGTTCCTCAAAGTACTCCTCCACACCCTTTAAATCCTCATTGTGAGCCAGAATATTGGCAGTCACATACACCTTAACACCACGCTCATGAGCAAATGCACATCCCTGCCTCATCTCCTCCAGAGTAAAGTTGTGGGCTTTTGCCCGAAGGCCGAATGCCTCCCCTCCGATATACACGGCATCTGCTCCAAATATCACTGCCGTTTTCAAAACCTCCAGGCTCCCTGCTGGAACCAATAGTTCTGTCTTTCTCATCCGATTTCCTCTCATCCGTTTATTGCTTTTTGGCATAGCCTGGCGTGTTTCCATATAGTGTACTGGTTGCTCCAACTATCCAAACTCATTTCCGAACACTGACAGCCACCCCGTCCCCGATGGGAATCACTGCGCTTTCCAATTCCTCCATATGCTTGATCTGATACAGATACTCCCGCATCCTTCCATGGATGGTCCTGTCTCTTCGCTCCACCGCGTACCGGGACTGAACCACATCCCCTCCCTGGAGCACATTGTCGGAAACCAGGATTCCACCTTTGGCCATCCGTCTCACGATCATAGGCAGCCAATGGAGATACTGTCCCTTGGCGCCGTCCATAAAGACAAAATCATAGGTTCCCTCCAGTTCCGTAAGAATCCGTCCTGCATCTCCTTCCAGCAAGGCGATTCGTTTTTCCATCCCTGCCTTCTTAAAATTCTCTTTCGCCTCCTGAATCCTGGGCTCATAATTTTCTATGGTAGTGATGCTGCAGCCTTCCGGCATAATCTGAGCCATCAATAAAGCAGAATAGCCTACGGCGGTTCCTACTTCCAGAATCGCCCTAGGCTGTCTCGCTACCAGCAATGTCTTCAACAATGCCTTGGTCTCTTTTTTTATAATTGGAATCTTCCTTTTAACTGCCTCTCTGGCAATGTCCTCACACAACTGTCCCTCATCAGGCTCCAGAGAATACAGATAGTCCCGAATGCGTTCATCTACAATCATTGAGATTCCTCTCCATCCAGTTCATCTTCCGTAATTCCATCCCGCAACATAATGATAATCTCCTTTGAGGTCATGGAATTATTCAGCAGATACGTTCCTGCTTTCACCGGATTCTCTGAATTACCGTATTCATAGAAAATACTTTGAATCAGAAACGCATACCGGTCTTTCACCAGACCGCTTCGTTCCAGAGCCACCGCAATGTCCGCCAGTTTCTCATCGTCTCCGATGGTTACCCGCATGTTCACTCCCGGGGCATCCGCCGCCGCTGTAGAGTAAAACACATTATACCCAAACTGGTAGCCTCTGGTAACCCCTTCATAGAGAAGCATGATCACCACAGCGTAGACAATCAGCTTCCACGATACCAGAATAATGGTACTTGTCACTTTGTTAATCTCTTTTGCTGTCTGGTTCATATTCCGTTATTTCCTCACTACACTTCCATGATAATAGGCAAAATCATGGGGTTTCTCTTCATCCGCTTCCACAGGAAATCACTTAGGCTGTCCCGAATAATATTCTTAATCTTGCCCCAATCGCTGACATGCCGATCCAGGCACTCCTGTACTGCTTCCTGAACCACCTGCCTTGCCTCCTCTAAAAGATCCTCCGATTCTCTCACATACACAAATCCTCTGGATACCAAATCCGGCCCGGCCAACAGCTGGTTGGAATATTTTTCCAGGGTCAGGACTACGATGATAATACCATTCTGAGCCAGGTTTTGTCTATCCCTGAGAACAATATTTCCCACATCTCCCACACCAAGGCCATCAACCAGTATGGCACCTGCCTGGACATGGTCTACAATTCTGCATTCTTCCTGAGACAGTTCCACCACGTCTCCGGAAGACATCAAAAGAATATTCTCCTTCGGAATGCCCATGGATTCCGCTAACCCCCTGTGGGCAACAAGATGACGGTACTCACCGTGAACCGGAAGGGCATACTTGGGATGGGTCAATGAGTAGATCAGCTTGATCTCCTCCTGGCATGCATGCCCGGACACATGGGTATCCTGGAAAATCACGTCTGCTCCTTTAATGGACAATTCATTGATCACCTTGGAAACTGCCTTTTCATTGCCTGGGATCGGAGACGAGCTGAAGATCACCACGTCTCCCGGCTTGATGGACACCTTCCTATGAACATTGGATGCCATGCGGGACAACGCCGCCATAGCCTCCCCCTGGCTTCCGGTGGTAATGAGAACTGTCTTCTCATCTGGATAGTTCTTCAGATTATCGATATCCACTAAGGTTCCGTCTGGAATCTTGATATATCCCAATTCACTGGCTGTTCCGATAACGGTCACCATGCTGCGGCCCTCGATCACAACCTTCCTTCCATACTTGTACGCAGAATTCACGATCTGCTGCACACGGTCCACATTGGATGCAAAGGTAGCCACAATAATCCGGTTGTTCTTATGCTCCGCAAAAATCGCATCGAATGTCCTCCCCACGGTCCGCTCCGATGCGGTAAATCCGGTACGGATGGCGTTGGTGCTGTCACACAGCAAGGCCAATACACCCTTTTTCCCCAGTTCTGCAAAGCGCTGCAGATCCGCAGGCTCTCCGAATACTGGCGTATAGTCGATCTTGAAATCACCTGTATGCATGATGATTCCCACCGGAGTAAATACCGCCAGAGCCGACGCGTCGGCAATGCTGTGATTGGTCTTGACAAATTCAATCCGGAAACATCCCAGATTGATGGATTGTCCATGCTTTACCACCTTTCGCTTGGTGGTCTTTAACAGATTATGTTCTTTTAATTTATTCTCAATAAGAGCCACTGTCAGTTTGGTTCCGTATACCGGCACGTTGATCTCCTGGAGCACATAGGGCAACGCGCCAATGTGATCCTCGTGTCCATGGGTGATGACAAATCCTTTCACCTTTTCAATATTCTGTTTCAAATACGTAATATCCGGAATGCACAAGTCGATTCCCAGCATATCGTCACTTGGAAATGCTAACCCACAGTCGATTACGATAATGCTGTCCTCATACTCGATTGCTGTAATATTCAATCCAATCTGTTCCAATCCGCCCAATGGAATGATCTTTACCTTCGCATTCTGGCTCTGCTTATTCTGTTGTTTCAAATTCATACCTCCATATGTTTTCTTTCGTAACAGTTCAGACGCCTCTTCAACTGTTACTTTCTTTCACGACAATTCAACTTCCCTGCGGCCTCTTTCCCAGTGTACTGTCCTGCCTCAGGCATATATCCATTCTAATGCTTCAACTCCACGTCCATGTCTTCCATCAATTCCGTAAAAATCTTAAACAGATCCTCCATCTCGCTGTCATCCTCCACAAATTCATAGACAGCTTCTGCATCCTCTGCCTTCGATCGATCCTTTAAAATATAGCATTCTCCATCCTCGTCTTCTGTATCTGTCACCAATAAATAACTGATCCCATTGATCTTCGTCTGTTCCAGAACATAAAAATCCAGGGACTCCCCTTCCTCTGTCTCAAGAGTAATCATTTTCTCTTCGCTCATCTACTGCTCCTTTTTTCAACAGCCTCCACGTGTTCCTTCCTGTTCCTGTCATTCATAAAATCCTGCAAAATAATGGTTGCGGCAACCTTGTCAATGACCTTTTTTCTCTCGCCCTTGGGCACGCCGCTCTCTTCTAATATCTCATCCGCCGTCATGGTAGTCAGGCGCTCATCCTGTAAAAATACCGGGAGGCCTGTCCTTCGCTCCAGCATCTCTTTAAATTCTTCTGTCTTCTCTGCACGTTCACCGATGGAATCATCCATATTTTTAGGATACCCTAAAACAATGGCCGTAATCTCATACTCCTCAATCAGGGCCTCAATTCTCTGGCACGTCTGACGCAGCTTGTTTTCCTCTTTACGGGTAATGGTCTCCACCCCCTGAGCCGTATACCCCAAAGGATCAGTAACCGCAACGCCTACTGTCTTCGACCCAAAATCCAGTCCTAACCATCTCATAGCATCTTCCTCTGCACACAGCCTCTCCAAAGGCCGGCCCTGACCTATGTCGAAAACCGTTCTTTTCCCATAACAAAACAAGCCGGCCTTCTGCCAACTACAAACATACCCCTTTCTTTCGCATGAAGGGGTATTGTAAACCACAGATAACATGACTCACGCACTTTTATCTTAATCTCGTATCAATATACACAGACAGAAGTTCCTCCAGAATCTCATCCCTTTCCACTTTCATAATGAGACTTCTGGCGTTCTTGTGGCTGGTAATATAGGTTGGATCTCCGGACATGATATAACCCACAATCTGGCTGACGGGATTATATCCCTTCTCGGTCAGAGCAGTATATACCTGCTCTAAAACCTGGCTCACATCCATCTTATTCTCTTGTACGGTTCGAAAATACTGTGTATTATGAATATCGCCCATCTGTCCTCACGTCCTTCGCAACAACTCTGATTCCTTTGCCGCTCTTTTACTGTTCTCATTTATTCTATACCACTTTCGTCCATTCGTCAAGGATTCTGGCTGCAAAAGTAAAACCGCCCCATAGTGGCACAATTTATGACATAAGGACAATGTCATCACCAATCAAAGCGTCCAGTTTTCCTGTTATCATCTGTCCTTCCAGATGTTTCATTCCTTCCTTCCACAGAACCGCCGCTTTCACATACTCTCTGGTGTGTCCTACCAGATACTCCTTCTGTCCTATGACAATCTTCTCCTCCATCAGAACTTCCTTTTCCTCCCCCAAAAATCCCTGCCTGTATTCTCTGGACATCTCCTGTTCCAGTTTAAGCAGCACATCGCTTCTGACCGCCTTCTGGCTTTCAGTCAGCTGTCCCTCCATGGCAGCGGCCCGTGTGCCCGCTCTTTTGGAATACCGGAAGATATGCATTTCAAAAAAATGGATCCGCCTCAAAAACGCTACGGTTTTCTGAAATTCTTCCTCTGTCTCCTTCGGAAATCCTACGATCACGTCCGTAGTGATGGCCGGACGGTCAAACCAGTGCCTTAGCATCTGGCATCCTTCCTCATACTGTTTGGTGGTATAATGCCGGTTCATCCGCAGCAGAGTTTCATCGCACCCGCTTTGTAAGGACAAGTGGAAATGAGGGCATATGGTTCCAAGTCCTGCCAGCGTCTTCACAAACTCCTGGGTGACAATCCGCGGTTCCAGGGAGCCCAGCCTGATTCGTTTTAATTGGGGAATCTGATCAAGGCTTACAATCAATTTCAACAAATCTTCTCTCTCCGAAGCAGGGAAATCCATTCCATAGGAGCTTAAATGGATTCCTGTCAATACGATCTCCTGATATCCCTGAGAAACCAGGCTGGCTGCCTCCGCCAAAATCTCTTCTGGCCTGCGGCTTCTCACCCTTCCTCTGGTATAGGGGATGATACAATAACTGCAAAACTGATTGCATCCATCCTGAATTTTAATAAAAGCCCTGGTACGCCCTGCGTCCCGCTTAATATTCAACTCTTCATATTCTTTAGTTTTCCCGATGTCAATGACATACGATCTGCCCTCATCCGATTCCCCCCGGCCTTCTTTTCTCGTCCCATGCTCTTCTCGGGCTGCAAAATACGTTTCTAAGATCTGAACCAACTCTTTCTTTCGGTTGTTTCCAATAACCAGGTCGACGCGTTCGTCCTTCTTGAGGCTTTCTGACGCGGCCTGCACATAACACCCGACGGCAACTACCACTCCATCCGGGTTCTGTTTCTTTGCCCGGTGAAGCATCTGTCTGGATTTGCGGTCCGCAATATTGGTCACAGAGCAAGTGTTGATCACATATACATCTGCCTGTTCCTCAAATGAAACAATCTTATATCCGGCTTCCTCCAACTGCTGTTGCATTGCCTCTGTCTCATAAGCATTTACCTTACATCCCAGATTGTGCAAAGCCGCCTTTCTCATACTTGTTTTCTCCTCATATTCTTGAAATCGGCACATGCCCTTTGGGTCACCTGCCAGCCATTTAAACCGGCACGCACCGCTTTGCGTCACCTGCCAACTCCGGCTTTAACTTTCTTATATTTTTCAGCAATCTTGCTATTGACTTTTCCCATCCTTGTCTGTAGTATTGAACTACAGGGTGAGCCCTGGCATTTATTTCAGATGATCATCAAGGAGGGCAATTATATGAAAACTGTACGCATTTCTTTAAATTCAATCGATAAAGTGAAATCATTCGTAAATGACTTAACCAAATTTGATGTTGACTTTGATCTGGTATCCGGTAGATATGTGATCGATGCCAAATCCATCATGGGAATCTTCAGCCTGGATCTGTCCAAGCCTATTGATTTGAACATCCACGCCGAGACAGAGGCCACAGTCAACGAAATCCTTAACGTACTGTCTCCCTATCTGATTCACTGACACGATACTGGAGATGGCACATAAACACAGAGGGGCCGTTGCAACGGATTGATTCTTTTGCAGCCGCCCCTGTCTTATCCTTTCTTTATTCTATTCCAGCCTGTTCCAGACATCTTGATTCCAATACTGTATTGCGCTATAACAGAATAATCGTGGTTGATAACTGCACTAGTGTCTTGACCGCATTATTCTGGCAAAACTCCGCAGGACAGCGTGCCCCGCTTTATCAGGCATATTTATTCATCTGCAAGGCGGATTTTCGACGGCGTAGCGGTGGCTACAGCTAGAAAATCCAACGCAGCAGATGGGCTGAATATAATGCCGTCAAGACACTGGATATACATCTTCTACTGGCAATTCACAATCTCCCTTGTCTCCACAGCGATCTTCACCATCTCATCGATCTTCTCCGCCAGGTGTTCCTCTGACCTGTGGATTCCCTTAAGGTTTGGCTTCGTCACAGGATGTTTGGCCACAAAGATGGTGCAGCAGTCCTCATATGGCTGAATCGAGGTTTCATAGGTGCCGATCTTCTCGGAGATATCCACAATCTCCTGCTTGTCAAATCCAATCACCGGCCGGAATACCGGCATGGTACACACTTCATTGGTCGCCGCCAAAGACTGCACTGTCTGGGAGGCTACCTGGCCAATACTCTCCCCTGTGATCAGGGCCAGACACTCTGTCTCCTTTGCGATACATTCTGCAATCTTCATCATGTAACGCCTCATGATAATGGTCAGTTCTTCATGGGGACACTTTTCATAGATATACAGTTGAATATCCGTAAAATTCACCACATGAAGGGTTATGGGGCCAGAATATCTTGATACCAGCTTGGCCAAATCCACCACCTTCTGTTTGGCCCTCTCACTGGTATACGGCGGCGCATGGAAGTATACCCCGTCGATCTTTACTCCCCTCTTGGCAATCATATACCCTGCCACCGGGCTGTCAATCCCTCCGGACAGAAGAAGCATGGCCTTCCCATTGGTTCCGATAGGCATCCCACCTGGCCCTGGGATCATCTCTGAGTATATATTCACCAGGTTTCGTACCTCCACCTTCAAAAGCACCTGGGGGTGATGTACGTCCACCTTCATCTCCGGAAACGCCTCCAGGAGCACCTCGCCCAGATCCCGGTTCATCTGCTCTGATGAGACTGGATAATTTTTATCCGCTCTTCGGGAGTCCACTTTAAATGTCACATGCTTATCTTTATAAACCCGGTCCACATAGGAAATTACCTGCTCTTTCAACTGCTCAAATTCCTTTTCCTGAATCTGCAGCATGGGGCATATCCATGCAATTCCAAACACCCGCTTCAGCGCCTCAATCGCCTCGTCATAATCGTATTCTCCCTTGGCATCCACATAGATTCTTCCTGTTTCCTTAGACACAGAAAAGGTTCCTTCCACCTCTTTTAATACGTGGCGGATCTGTTTCATCAGGGCATCCTCAAACAGATATCGGTTCTTCCCTTTGGTCCCAATCTCCGCATATTTAATTAGAAATGATTGATATAACATACGTTCCTCCATTCTATATCCAGAGCGATCTCAAAACTCTTTTGTACCTCTATCCTACCCTCTCCTGTATCTGCGAAACACGGGAAGCAGTTCCTTCAACGCTTCCACCCCATAATCAATCTCTTCCATAGTGTTAAACATCCCGAAACTAAAACGTATTGTAGCATCTAAAAGATCCTGCCTTACACCGATTCCCTTTAATGTGCCGCTAACCCCCGGATGAGTGGAAGAACAGGCAGAACCAGATGACACATAGATGCCCCGCTCCTCCAGTCCGTGAAGAAGTACCTCGCTTCGCACACCCTCAAAGCTGGCGCTGACAATCTGAGGGGCGCTCTCTCTCCCTGGCTGGCTGTTGATAAAAACCCCGTCCAATTCTTTCAGCCTGTCTATCATGTAATCCTTTAATTCATACAGACGATCCATCTTCTCCTGGTGGTCTGTATAGATTTCCTTTGCCGCCACTCCCATCCCTGCCACTCCTGGCACATTTTCCGTACCGGAGCGCAGCCCTTTCTGCTGTCCGCCGCCATAAATCAATGGTTTTATCTTTACCTTCTCGCCGATATACAGAAATCCAACTCCTTTAGGGCCATGAATCTTATGCCCGCTGACACTTAAAAGATCAATCCCCTGCCGTTTCGGACAGATCCGGAATTTCCCATAGGCCTGGATAGCATCTACATGGAACAACGTGTCCGGATTCTTCTTTTTTATCACCCTGGAGATCTCCTCCACTGGCTCCACAGCTCCTACCTCATTATTCACATACATGACAGATACCAGAATCGTATCTGGCCGGATGGCCTGTTCCAACTCAGTCAGGCTGATGTGCCCTTTATGATCCACCGGAAGGTAGGTAACTTCAAATCCCTGCTCCTGTAAATATCCCAGAGGATTATACACAGACGCATGCTCAATGCTACTAGTTATGATGTGGTTGCCAGCTCTGCGGTATGCCTGGGCCGTGCCGATCAATGCCATATTGTTGGACTCGGAGCCGCCGGATGTAAACAGAATCTCCTTATCCTGTGCCTTTAAGGTTTTTGCAATGATGCCTCTGGCCTCCTTTATATAGTTCTCCGCGTCCACCCCTTTTTGGTGCTTGGCCGACGGGTTCCCATAATCTTCCGTCATGGCCTTTACTACCATGTCTTTTACACTGTCAAACACTTTCGTGGTTGCAGCGTTATCAAAATATGCTTCCATGATGCTTTTCTCTCCTTTAAGCATGATCGTCTTCTTGCAGTGTCTCCAGATGGTACATAAGAACAGACAACATTGCCATACCAGCAGTTTCTGTCCGCAGAATCCGCTTTCCCAGACTAACCGGGCAAAAGCCTGCTGCCATCGCCTGTTCCACTTCCGTTTCCTCAAATCCACCTTCCGGGCCAATAAAAATCCCTATGCTCATCCCAGGCTTCACCTGTTCCACCTGTTCTCTCGTCGAATCCATTCCCCGGGTATTCTCATAGGGAATCAGTTTTATGTCAAAATCCGCTCCATATTCCAAAGCCTCTTTCACACTCATCACACGGTTTACCTGTGGAATCGCGCTGCGCTTTGATTGCTTTGCCCCGCTTTCTGCGATGCTGTTCCAGCGCTTCCTTTTGGCTTCTTCTTTTCTGGAATCCAATTTTACCACTGAACGAGCCGTCGCAACCGGAATGATCTCATAGGCTCCCAACTCTACCGCCTTCTGAATGATCCACTCCATTTTCTCCTGTTTGGGCAACCCCTGAAACAGATACAGCCTGGCCGGAAGTTCCTTCCCGTCCTTATCCACCTCCAGGATCTCAGCCAAAACCGCCTCTGGCCGGATCTCCAGAATCCGACAGTGATAGTCTGTCCCCTGACCGTCGCTGACCAGAAGTTCTTCTTTGCACTTCATACGCAATACATTTTTTATATGATTGACATCCGGGCCGACGATCAGGATCTTCTTCTCATCGATCTGATTCTGAGGTACAAAAAAATGGTGCATGCCTTATCTCCGTTTCCTGGCTGTTATGGATACCCACTCCCCCTGGGAAGTTGTCTCAATGATCTCCAAATCCTGGTTCTGACCCAATGCCTCCTTCACAGCCCCTTCCTTTTTATCAAGAATTCCGGACATGATGAAGATCCCGCCTTCCTTCAGATGCATTGGTATCTCCTTCTGAAGAAGGATAATCACATCAGCCAGAATATTGGCCACTGCAATATCATAGCATTCATACCCGGCCCTGTCCTTCACCTGAATATCATCTATGATATTTCCCTTCAACACCTGGAAACGGTCGCTTCCAATCCCATTGGCTTCCAGGTTCTCTCCTACAGCTGTAATGGCATTCTCATCCAGATCTGTCCCCAATACGTTCCCCGCGCCTAATTTAATGGCTGTAATTCCCAATATTCCGCTTCCCGTACCCACGTCAAGCACCTGTGCCCCATCTGTCATATATTTACGCAGCTGGCGGATACAAAGCTGAGTCGTCTCATGCTGTCCGGTTCCAAAGGCTGTCCCAGGGTCAATCTGAATCAACAGCTTGTCCCTGTCCCCTTCTGGGACTGCCTCCCAGGTAGGCTTTATCAGGATATCCTCCACCGTAAATGGTTTAAAATATTGCTTCCAATTATTGATCCAATCCTTGTCTTCCGTCTCCGACGTGGTGATCGTTCTCTGGCCCACATCCACAAAATTGCTTAATTCATCCAGCCCTTTATCAATCTCCCTTAGGATCCCCTCCTCTTTGGAAAGGTCTTCCAGATAAAAGCTGACCCTGGCTACTCCGTCATCTGGCGGCAGTTCTGGCAATATATCAATAAACATTCCCTTTGTCTCGTACTCTGTCAGAGGAATGTTGTCTTCAATCTCAATCCCTTCAATGCCGATTTCATCAAACAAATTACTGATCAGATCAACAGCCTGGGTTGTGGTGGTCAGTGTAAACTTTTTCCATTTCATGGAGGTTCCTCCTACTTTTATATATTAACACTATGTGTCCCTTTACGATATCTGCTATGTCGTCAGAACAATTCCCGTTGCGGGGTTTCGTCTCACAAACGGTTTCTCTTTTTACGAGGTAACCGCATATGGCGCAACCCGTCGCCTGTTAAGTATGGTCTATCATAGCACATATTTTAGATTTCTACAATTATTCTGTAAAAATATGGTTTTTAATCTTTTTTGCAATAAAAATGCATTCCTACGCATTATTCTATTGAACGGATGAGAAATACCCGTCCTGCCAGCAGCCTCCGGGTTGCCGAACCAATGCCGTAATTTTAGGTATCATCTTATGCGGCAGTCTATTCACAAGAAACCCTACAACTATTTTTTACAGTATTGCAAACACATATTTAAGACATAACAAGCTAAAAGAAACCGAAAACCGAAAATTCCGATTTGCATTACGAAGTTACAACCTCAATCACAAGCATACAAAAGAGTAATCTGTTATTATAGAGAAAAGTACAAAAGAATCCTTAATGTACTGTCAAAGAAAAGTCATCTCAATGTACAAAAGAACAATGGCAGGACGGAAGAATGCGTCGGCTACCGGGAAACCGGTCCGACGCATTTTTCATTGCATCATACCTTTGATGCCGTTTAAAAGGTATCTGGCTTTCCTTATTTTTTCATGATTCTGTCTACCGCTTCGATCACCGCACCCCGAAATCCATTCTGTTCCAAAGCTGCGACTCCGACTATGGTTGTTCCCCCCGGCGAACAAACTGCGTCCTTCATCACTCCCGGATGCTCCTTCACAGCCCGCTGCAGTTTTCCGGTTCCTGCGATCATCTGGCTGGACAGTCCATAAGCCAATTCCCTTGGAAGTCCATGAAGAACCGCCGCATCCGCCAATGCCTCAAGAAACATAGCTGCAAATGCCGGCCCGCATCCGCTGATGGTTCCGGCAATCCCAAACTGCTTCGTGTCCACCAGCTGTATCATGCCAATCGGTGCAAACAATTCCTTAAAGATCCTATATTCCTCATCCGTTAAGGAATGGGTCTTTTCGCACACGAAAATCCCCTCTCCCACCAATACCGGGGTGTTGGGCAGCGTACTGATATGATGGGTACCAGGAATCAACATCTCCTCATACGTTTCAAACAGCCATCCAGCCGCAACCGAAACTACGATTTTATCTTTCAAAATATCCTTCACCGGCCCCAGCACTTCCTGGATCATATAAGGCTTTACCGCCACCACAACCAGATCTGCCATCTCAGCCACTTCTCTGGCATCCCTGCATGGCCTGATTCCCAGACTGCCGGCATTCTGGCACAGCTTTTCCCAATTTTTTGCACAGGCACAGATCTGTTTGGGCAGAAGAACCTCCTTAAAAAGCAGCCCCTTTGCCATAGCCTGCGCCATATTGCCAAACCCGATAAATCCTACGGTTATACCTGTATTCAATGGTCTTTCCTCCTGTTTTTGCTTTTCCATTCTTGCTTTCTTTCCTTTGAAACACCGTGATTTTTGCTGATCTTTATTCGTTTTTCAATATTTATGTCATGATGCTGGGGTCAAAAGGTGTTTTGCCCCCTATGACTACATTATATTCCACATCTGACTTAACTTCAATAAGAGAAATCAAATAAAAAGGGGGCTTCATGCTCATTTACATGTCCCCCAAACCTAAGTACACAATGCGGAAACCATATATGATCCTTCTATCCAATTTCCGCAGCCTAAAACCTCCCCATGATTTTCACATAATCTTCCGTTTTATCTCTCATAATGTGAAACCCTTTTTCTAAATCTTCCATCGAAAACTCATGGGAAACCAGATCTTCCCACTTGATTTGTTTATCCGCCAGACGTTTTAATGCATAATGCCAGTCATCCTCGCCGTCCCCTGTAAACGAGGAATTCCAAGTGCCCGTTACCACAAGCTGATTCCGTAAAATTTTCCAATATACGGCCTTCTCAATCTCCATATTTGAATAGGGATTGCCAACCAGACACACATGTCCGCCTGGCATGGCATTATCAATTGCCAGGATAAGGGTTTCGTTCTTCCCTACGCATTCAAAAAACGTTCCCACTCCAAGCCCTCCTGTATGCTCCGCCAGCCACTTCTTTACATCCTGATTTCTGCTGTCGCAATAGCGTTCCTCCGGCAGCCCCATACTTAAAACAATTTCTTTTTGAAATTCTTTGTTACCAATGGCCAAAAGATTCTCCATCCCGGCATTCCAAAGGAGCATGAGAAGTAAAATCCCTATGGTTCCCAAGCCACAGACCACGATATCGTCTGCCCTTTCATGGTTCTCCATCACCCACGGTACCCCCCGCCTCATGGCATGAACTGCTACCGCCATAGGTTCTAGCATCGCCGCCTCTATGAAAGATACCGAATCCGGCAATTCAATCAGATTTGTTACAGGCACGGACACATATTCAGCAAAGCCTCCATCTCTGCGGGATCCAAGGTAACTATAGCTTCTGCACATTTCATACTGTTTCCTCTTACACGGTACACACGCTTTACAGGGAATCAGTGGAAATATACCTACACGTTTTCCCTTCCATCTTTTGTCAGTTCCCACCCCTGTTTCCACCACCACGCCGGAAAACTCATGCCCTGGTATCAATGGGTGGTGGTATGCTCCTGTCTGATAGATCCTGGAGATATCCGAGCCGCAGATACCAGCTGCCTTCACCTGAACCAGCACTTCATTTTCTGCCACTCTTGGAACTTCCCTTTCTTCCAGGCAAAAATCGCCGATGTCATGTAATACCCAAGCCTTCATAATTCGGTTCCTCTCTCTTCTAATCTACAGAAACTTTCCAAATCTGTCTTTGTGGTGATTTTAAAATTATTCTCGTCCCCTGGTATCATTGTAATATCCATTCCTGCCATTATTGCAGGCTCTGTAGAACCATGAATCTGTAAAATCTTGTCTGGAAGAAGCCTTATATTTGCTTCCAAATATTTTCCCAGTACAAACACTTCCGGTGCCTGTCCTGCAAATATTTCGCTACGGTTTAACAACCCAGACACCTTTTTGCCATCTCTGCTGGAATATACCGTATCCTTCATCGGCAGCACCGGAATCGCACCGTCATGCCCGTCCGCCGCCATCAGGCAGTCATCAATCTGCGCTTTTGACAGACACGGACGGGCAGCATCATGAATCAGCACATAATCCATATCATCCGCATATGTTTTAATATCCTTTAAACCATTGAGAATGGATAGCTGCCGGCTCTTTCCCGGTATGGAAAAGCCTTTGAATTTTTCCTTGCATCTGCCGGCAGACGGTTGTGCACCCCTGCCATATTCAACGGAGATCCACCTTACAATCGAATCTTGCCATACAGGATCCGCTACGATCTGTATGGCATCTATCTGATTATGCAGAAACAGGCTGGCAATGCAATACGAGATAATAGGCCTGCCTCCTACCTCCATATATTGCTTTGGGACATCCATCTCCATTCTTGTTCCTGTGCCGCCGGATAAAATCAGTGCAACGTTCATAATCTCCCATCTCTCCTACATCCCCTAGAATTTCAACTCACGGATATTTTCCAGAACCTCCCCGTATGGCTTCCCTCTTCCAAACAGAAGCGTCGTCCCAAGCACGAACCCTCTCACACCTTTCGGAGCATATTCCAGAATCTTCCCGGCACTGCAGGCTCCATCCCAGTATATCTCAAAATCCATGTCCTCTTTTATGGAAAGAAGCTTGGTTATCTTTTTCCCTACATAAGGAAGATACATCTGCCCCGCATTTCCTGGATTCACTGACATGACCAGAACCTTTTTCACAATCCGCAGCATCTCCATCACTGTCTCTACGGAAGTCCCCGGATTGATGGCGATTCCAGGCACCATCCCGGCATTGATGATGCTCTGCAGGGTGGTAGACGGATGGTATTCCGCCTCTGGATGTATGTACACCGTGTCCCCTTTCCGCAGATTCTTCAAGAATAATCCGATGCAGTTATTGGGGTGTTCAATCATCAGATGTACGTCCAGCGGCTTGGAAGTGGCGCTGGCAATGTAGCGCATATCATTTAGGGACATGGCAAAATTAGGTACATACCGCCCGTCCATAATATCAATATGGAAGGAGTCAATTCCGCCTTTATCCAGTTCCTCCACTTCCTTCTCAAGGCTGCCATAATTGGCACACATCATGGAGGCTGTCAATTCAAAGTTCATAACCATTTCCATTCCTTTCGCTTTTCGATTTGTAACCCTTCCGATGCCTTCCGAATCCTTACATGTTTTATATATCAGATCAGATCTGTGACATTTGTCATTCTGTTAAAAAAAGGATCCTCCACCTTTAAATCCATGAACCGTTTTTCTCCTATCTCTACCTGATGAAGAAGTGACAAAAAGATCTCATCAATCTTTTTTTCGATGTCCATATCCGCTTCCGGGCAGATTCTTAAATAAGTCTCAAAGTATGCCAGGATCCCTTCCTGAGCCTCCCGAAAGCATTGAATATTTTCTTCTGTTCTGGTTTCCTCCCCGTAGATTGGCATACCATTCTCATCAAATTCTTTCACTGAAGGCGTGGGAGCAGTCAGCATGGTCTCCAAAATATAGTAATCATCAAAAATTCCGCTAAAAGCCCGCTCCCCCTCACTATAAAATGCCTCAATGTCCAGTCCGTACGGTTCCATCTCTTTCGCATCAAGCTGCAGAAAATAAAGCCCTTTCAGATGGTTTTTCATTAGCCTTCCAAGAAACATCTGGCTGGTTCCTTTTGCGACAAAGTCAAAAAGTGCAATATCCCCCTCCCTGACCGGAAGGCTCTCTATATAGGTTTTATATGCCTTCCTGTTTTGGGCTGCTCTCCTTATGATCTCCTGGAAATAATCCGACAACCTGCTGCCGTTGCCAACTGCTCTTATGGCCGCCTCTCCTGCATCAATGCCAAACCGTTCCCACAATTGCTCCTCAAGGGTTCCGCTGAATTTCATTGCCTCCACATATCGAATATCTGCTTCATCCATTATCCCTGCGCGGATCGCCGCCATCCGGGAAGTAAGGAAATAAACCGACTCCTTGCTACTCTTCATCCGGTCATACATCTTCTGAATCAAGTATCCGTCCCGCGCACAGAAAAAAACATTGGGGATTTTCTCTTTCCTTACCTGATTGGAAAACCAGATAACAAAATCCGTGATAAGCGGCGCAAAAAATAAATAGCCAATCTCAAAGGCATTGGAAACACATATCTTTCCGGTTTCTGACTCAAACTGAAATGGACTGTTAAAGATTGTTGATACAAACATGCCGATCTTCACTCTATCAGACAAACGATCCATACTGTCCCACAGTCCCATATATCCGCACATCTCCAGAAGATCAATGCCACTGTATAGCCAGACAGCCTCTATCCCATGTTTCTCTGCATTCTCCACATCT
This sequence comes from uncultured Hungatella sp., assembly GCA_947425205.1. GTDB lineage: Bacteria > Bacillota > Clostridia > Lachnospirales > Lachnospiraceae > UBA3402. The sequence continues at coordinate 70,831 of CANDZL010000004.1, forward strand.
GCTATGGGGTCATCTCCTATATGAAGGTATGTATCGCCACCTGCTGTCTTTTTTAACACCGGAAAAAGAGACTGGGTCTTGCCTGTCCCATATTCGCAGGAAACTAGTACATCTGTACAGTAAACAATACCGCACTGCTCCATCAACCCCGCAATCTGCTGTTTTGTATAGTAAGAATCCGTAACAATATAGACATTTTTTCCTCTCCCAACTGTTGCCTCTAAAATCTCACATACCGCTCTCCTGGGGATGACTAGTTCCGCATCTGTCTGCCATTCCAGTAAGGCACACTCTTCCGGTTTCAGTTCTGGCAGATGATAGATCTCTCTCATGTAAGAATAGATCTCCACCAAAGTAGGCGCCCGATACCTTGACAGTTCTTTTTCACTGCTTATCCGTTTTTCTGAGAACCCTTGAATCAGAATCCCCTGCTCTCTCAGCCTCATATCTAATAGTGCAAATACATCTGTGGAAAATAAGGTTCTGCGCATAATCAGCGTATCAAACAGGTCAAAACTTATAACATCTGCATCCTCTATCTTCTTAAACAGCTGATCCCTGGCTATCCCTTTCTGATTTTGGAAATTGTAGGCAGCCTTTTGAATACTGCACAAATCCTTCCCCCTGGTGTCAAAGAGACGGATCTGTTTTTCCTTGCAGATGTTGCCGATACGTTTTGCAATTGCCTTACAAGAACCTGGGCGTGCCGCTACCAGAATCAGCTTCACCCCCGCTTCAATCGCCTGTTCCATCGAAAGAATGGGCATCCCAAACAGAACCCCTGTATCCCTGTATCCGTCTAGAAGCCCGATGACCTGAAACTCTTGTCCCATCTCTTCCAACACTCTTGCCGTCTCTGTCCCCAGGCCATAGACTGCTATGGGGCCGCCTTTATATTCCTGAAACATCTGTGTTAAACTGGCCAAAATCCCACCACCTTATCTATAACTGTTCCATTTCCTTCCCAGCTGTAAAACAATCCGCCCCATCACTCTACTAAGGAATCCAGGCACTCCAAAAAATTTTTTTCAAACACTTCCATGGAAAACCAGTTCTCATAAATCCGCCTTGCCCTGGCTCCCATGTTATTGACCTCTTCTCTGTGATGAATGGCCCAGGCAATTTTCCCTGCCAAGTCCTTCACATCCTCGCTTCTGAAAATCAGTCCGTCAACCCCATCTTTTATATAATCCGATGTACCTGCCTCATCCGACATAATGCAGGGAACCCAGTTCATCATAGCCTCCGCAGCCACTGTAGGCATAGGGTCTTCCCTGGACGGACAGATCAATACATCCGCCTGATTCAACATCTCAGCGATACCTTCACGCCCTATGGTACCAGCCATAATGACCTGAGGCAGCTTCTGTATCTCAGCCTTTATCTGCAATGCCATCATAGAGGTATCCTGTCCTACCAGATAAAAGACAGCCTTTCTCCGCACCTCTTCCGGCAGCAGCTTCACTGCCTCTATTAGAAGATCCTGCCCTTTTCTCGCCTCAATGTAGCCGATTGTCACGAAACATACTGGTAAGCCTGCGCTTCCTTCCGTATCCCTATTGGAGATACTCTCTCTACCACCAGACCGTTTTTCTCCCAGATAATTCCTTGATGGAGGATGACTGCACATGTTGTCTGCCACTCCATAAAGTAAGTTTTGAACCCCTATATCCGGAAGGAACTGTTTTATCACTTTGCGGGGAATCGGCCCTACCGCCGCAATTTTCATGTTTCCACATTCCAGTCCACTTAACAAATCCCGTTCAACTCCGTCATAAAAAAATTCCGAGTCATGCAACCACCAAAGAACCGGAATGGACGGATCCCGCTTTGACAAAAACACATGGTAATTGATGGTGTTGCATATCACCAGGGAAAACCCTTTCACCCATCCAATTTCCTCCATAGTTCCAATCTGAAGGTTGTAATCCACCACCACAGGAATCTGTTCCGCCAGTAACCGCTCTTTCAGAGGCCCGTCAATCATGGAGGCAAACACCACAGAAAATCCTTGCTCTACCAATACCCTGGCTCCATGGGAAAGGGCAAGGGCCGGGCCTCCCAGTGTCAGGTCATGGGAGAGCAACAATATTTTTTTCTGCGATGCATCTGCACGGTTTATTATGTACTTTGCCTGTCCGTAGTATTGTACCGGCCATTGAAACTCTCTGCAGGAAAGCAACTTGTGAAGATCATAAAAATGGTAGATCTTCTCCTCTGGCACTTCCAGATCCATAAGCTGCTTCTTCATTGCTTTCACATAGAAACTAAGGATCACAATGGCATCATACGGAAATACAATCCCTTGCTCCGGGGCAACCACCGGGATTCCATCAATGCAGGTATTCTGTTTTTCAGGTGAATTGTCAAGCAGCGCCAGAACCGATTCCTTGCTAAACCATTTTTTGTATCTGGCGTAGTAATCGCCTGTGCCAAAAAGAAGAAAATTCATTTTATTGTTCCGCCTTTTTATAAGAATACAGAGCTTCTATCTCCTTTTCATCATATCATCAATAATTTCTTCCAGTCCCCAGATCTTACCTGTATATTTACTCCTTAAACTTTTCAATATTGGCTCAACTTCATATGCGGTTATTATAATCGCATCGACATCTGGAAATTCTTCCTCTGGCCGATAGATTTTATAATCACATCCAAATTGGCCCACATATCTGTCAATGCCAAATAGCACTGCCACTTGTTCCCTTTTTAGTTGGATCAGTAAGTGTTTTCCCAAAGATGACATACCATAAATCGCAACACTCTTTATGTTTTCCTTTGCAAAAAATGCCGCAAAATCGCACTTATCTTCCTGCTCTATATAGAGCCATTTGTCGAGTATATCAAACAGTCTCTTAAATTTTTTCCCGTAATAATAAAGGTCGCTCATTCTCTTTTTGACCTCTTTATTGCTGTTTTCTACAATGGAATCTGACACCGCCATATCAGAAACCTTAAGAATTGCATTCCTTAAAGCCTCAAGATATCCAAAAGCCTCCTCCTCGTCAGGCTCCAAATACATTCCTTCTCCCCATTCATTCCAGGCATTTATGAAAAGAAATTCATTTTCATTTTGAATACTTTTCTGCATCAGTTTTATCATGTATTCCTCAAATACTGCCGGTGAAGAATCTATAAAGCTTTCTCCACTTTTTCCTCTTCGCGGTGTATCATCATAGCCAGAAACTCCACAAAAAAATGTTTTATAGTCAAACAACGGTTCGGCTTTAATAATCGTCTCCCATATGTTTCTATAGTCAAAGCATCTGACACCATTCCTGATTTCCAGATTTCTCGTATTGTTTAGTTGATTTATGCTGTTTCTTGGCTCATAAATCATAGCTGCGTCCAGAAATTGATTTGGAGCATTTAAATGGGCACCTACAAAATACATTCCCTTAAACCCTTCTTTTACTGCCAAATTGCGCCAGCACTCTGTCATCTCTTTAAGAGGGATGATGTCTTCCGGACTATAGAAGATAAAAACTGGTTTCCCATTCTTTTTTATATATCTGCTGTCCCTAAAAAAGGGCAGCAGATATTCAAAATGCTTAACCCAGTCAGAGTATGTTCCATAATCCTGCTCCACCAGAATTCCACCATCCGCCGCCTCCTCTGTCTCATAGCGTTCTGCCCAGACATTCCCACTAATTCTGCTCCATGACCTTATCCATGGTTCACTCGCCCAATTAAAGCAAAACGGCATCGGAATATCTGTCCATTTCAGAAGATTCTCTGCCGGTAACTCCAATTCTTTTTTTCCATCTTTAAAATAATAATGGTAAAAGCAAAAACCGCTAATACCATATTCCTGAGCAAGCCTGGCCTGTCTTTCCATTGTTTTCTTTTGGCTCAAATCATAGTATTCGCCGTGAAGCGGTACTCTTGGCTCTCGATGTCCTGGAAAATACGCCTCTGCCGTTTTCACAGACTCCCAATCTGTAAATCCTCTTCCCCACCATGTATTATTATCCTCATTTTCATAAAATTGCGGTAAGTAAACTACCAATATATCAGGGAGCTTTTTTTCTTTTCCCTCTATATTCATCCTCTCATACCTGCCTCTTTTAATTCTTTTTTACTACTGCATACACAATCAATGGGTAATACTTATCGTTTATCTTAAAATCCTCTTCTTTCAAATCCTCACAGCACAACCCACCAAGATGCGAAATAACTGTTTTCACATTGCCAAGGCTTCCGCTTTCCACTACAGTAAAGGAAGGCTCTTCTTCAAACATTTTTATCAAGGCAGCCTCATTAAAATTAAAATAGCACCCATAGTTGTCCATACACCTTACAGAGTTTTGCGAGATGCCAGAACATGTGATCAATACTACTCCATCCTTCTTCAACAACCGTGAAATATGATGTGCACAGCTTTTCAGATCATAAATATACATTAAAGTCTGGGTTAAGATAAAACAGTCGGCTATCTCTTCCCGAATGCCATCTCCTGTTTCCAGGTTTCCATTAAATGTAATATCGCTGTCCGTACAGCTCACATCCATTACCACAGACAATTTCACTCTGTCTTGCCCAAAGCGCCTTGTATATGAATTATCCTCTATTTCAAGGACCTCTCCCCGTATAAATTCTTTATGCTCTTCTAAAAACTGCTCTATATAATATCGGTCAATAGGAGTTCCCCTCTCAGTGCCAAACTGCCTGCTTATAGGCAGAGTCTCCATTGATGCTACTGCTCCAATGAAGGGATACCTATGTCTATACGCCTTTCTTAACAACGATCTCCATTCTCCCTCTTCCACAACCTTTATAATTTCTCCGTTCTTTTGGATACAAGAAAATGACTCTATCCCAAACTCTATCCCATCCAGCAAACCGCAAAGCGCCTCTTCATTTTCAAAATATGGCTTTTCTTTATATGGAAATACCAAACGTTTTGGGTTAATACCCATCTTACAGAGCTGTCTCCACATGCTGACAAAATGAACTGACATAAGAAAAATCCGTGTAGTTCTTTCTACTTCTATTTCTTTAGGATTGATTACTTTTATTCCTGTGTCTCTATAGACCGTCTGAGTCTGTTCGCTCACTTTATTATCAAGAAAACATACAATATTATAGTTCTTCTCGATAGCCTCCCTTTTATATTCAAAATATTTTCCTGTTCCAAATACAATAATCTCCTCCATATGGCCTTCCTTTCCATATCTTCGCCTGTCAGAAATCCATGCCTTCCAACAACGTCCTGAAAGACAAGATATTCTGAAAGCCCTTCTCTGAAAGTTCTTTCTTTATTTCATCAAAATCATATATAGCTGTTACGACTACGGCTTCAACCTCTGGAAGTCCCTGACAAGGAACAAATACAGAAAGACCGTCCCTCCCCGTCTGGGTGACTTTCTTATCCAAAACATATGCTACCTCAACCGCTGTTCCAAAAAGTTCCTGACAAAGCAGTTTTCCCAGTTCTGCATAACCGTACACCGCTATCCTGCTGTATCCTGATCTTTCCAGAATATCGGCCACACTATGGCCTGTTATCTTAAGTTCCATCCAACGGGTAAGCACCCAATAAAACTGAACACTTTTCTGTAATCGCCGTTCTAACTCTATGGTAGGACTCTTCAGGGAATCTTTTGGCTCCATACAGGTATAAACCTCAATATAATGTCCTTCCCTTCTGTTCTGTAATGCTCTGTACTCCGCCATGCTCTTTGCCATTTTGTCATAAGCCAGCCCCTTAAGCTGCGACTGGTGAAATCTTATAAGATGCAGCTTCCTGTCAAGCACATCTGTAATGTCCAGCATATGCGTCGGCTGCTGCAAAAGAGAATGTACTTCATAAAGATATATCTTTGTATCCTTTATTCCTTGGCTACCCAAGGCTTTCCAGACGCTGAGACATGCCGCAGTATGATCCGGATGCCCGTCATGGAGCCCTGTGACAAATATTTTCGTAAAAACAGACAAATCCATCTTTTCTAAACAATCAATGTGCTGCATTAACGTTCCATCTTCATATCCAAGAAGCCCATAATCCTTTATTCCTGCCACCTCCATCTCTTTTATTAACTCGTTTTTCCTGACAGTTTTCATCTTTTCAGGAGCCATATCTCCCTGCCCCTGCCTTCCGTCTGTGAGGACCAACACTTTACAAATATCAGGAAAACATGCAAGAATCCCCCCAGCTCCTATGCACTCGTCGTCTGGATGGGGAGCAACCACCAAAATTTTATCATTTTTCTTAACTTCAAATATCTGCAATCCCTCTACTCCTCATAATTCAAACTCCGACTTTTCTGGCAAAATTTCCTCCAGCGCTCTACGGATTTCCCTTTTAATTGTTTCAAAATCTTCAGTGCTGCTTTCATTCAAACTGATAATCGGATAAGCCTGATTCCTGATGGCATCTGCGGCTTCTTTAAAATTATTCTTGTCTATCAGAAACAGTTTCCCCTGATACCTATGAGGAACGAATTCCCCGCTGCATATTTGCCACATAGTTACCAGTCTCTGGGTAATATCTGAATACGAACGAAAACGATTCTGGGAGGCCTGATCAAGAACTTCTGGTTCCTTTTCCCAAATCTTTGCAAGAACAGACTTTTTCATCGGCATGGCCTCATGGGGATAGACAAAAGACTCAAAATTATGCCAAAACTGCAAATTTATGTTTTGTTCCAGACGTTTGCCATAGACAGGATCAAACCACTTGTTGTGATTCTCACGTATAACCTCCTGTTTATCAAAATGTCGATTTATCAATACCATATTATTAATACAGGCATAATTCATCTGAAGGTCCATCCCTTTTTCCGCTTTCAAAATAAAATGGGTCTCCACAGCTTCCTCACAGGGAAGGTCATCCCTAAAATAGTATTCCTCTGGTATCGGCTGCACTGGAAATAGATCATCATTAAACAAAATATAATTTTCACTCAAGTCTCTAATACGAAAATAATTCATTTCGATAACATTGGAGTTAAAGGTTGGCAGATATTTCTCAGGAATATAATCCCTATGCTTTACCACCACAAGCTGGTCACAGGATGTATTTAACCATTCAGGAATATGTCCCCATGTAACAAAAAAAACTTTATGTATCCATGGCATATATTTTTCAATCCCGCGAAAGGCATATTGGAGGTTGTCCCATGATTGATAACGAATATCTGAAATCGCATGCTCCGAATCATATTTACTTCTCTCCGCTTTCCATGCAGGATCATTTCCGTTGACCCAAGGGAGGATTATATCAATCGGTTGGTTTTTCATTGAACTTTCCTTGACAATCATCGCTTAATTTTGTGTAATAGTGACTGTTTGCATAATAGAACTTTTACGATAATTATAGAGATACGTTTGATTTTCTGTGACATATCTCCCAAAATTCCGTTCCATCGCCTCATAAATCTGTATATTCTCTTGTGCAATCCCTACCTTCATAAGAAACTCTTGTTTTGTTGCTTTGCTTTTTAGATAAGCCATATATTTCTCATACAAAATCTTCGCTCCTCTCCAAAGCACGTATTCATAGGGAATCAGAAAATCAAAAATCCACTCATAATCATAACAATATAATTGACCATCCTCACCCATTTTGATATTAGAAAAAATCATATCAACATTCGTACATCGCATTGACCTTTGATTGGCAGGATACTGCTCTCCAAATACAGCCACAAATTCATCCGATGGTTTGAAAGGAACCAAATCTCCTTCAGAAGGCATAAAGTAATTCTCAATATAATAATTATACTTTTCTGCAAACAGTTCTATATCATTTCTATATTTATAAAAATACGTCTCTAAATCCACTCCCTCTATATAAGAGCAAATGTAATCATTATCTTCCATATATCCTTCTACATGTTTTAGATTTAATAGAACATGCCTCCATTTTTCCTCATTGCTTTTCAAATGTAATATATGTGCTTGAGCTAATGGATTCATCGCGCTTTTTTTGACTACTCTCTCCTCACCTCGTTTTATTATCTCTGTTTTAATCCGAAACTGCTCCTTCCGTTGACTGTTATATCTCTCAAAATAAGTTTGCTCCTCCCTTTGTCCAGCTATCACTAAAAATGAGTTAGCAAAGTAAGGAAACATCTGGTCATGGCAAATCTGATCCGACATCACAGCATCATTAAAATTATAAACTCTGCATTTATCGTAATCTTTTCCATAGTTCCGCTCCCCTCCCGGCATTGGCAGTATCCTGTCACTATAAATGGTCTCTGGAAGTTTATAATCTGGCATCGGATAATAAAAAGTATATTCGGAGATTCCTGCTTCCTTTAAAATAGACTCTATCTCCGGCTTGGAAAAGGTTCGCAGTTTTGGACAGTCTGTGTAATCATTTAATCCGCTGTATAATTTACCAGTATGATCTTCTGAGGCCCCATTCCAGTACTTTAATCCCATCTTATTTTCGATTGCAATGATAATTTTTCCTTTTTCTTTCAAATATGTTTTTACAATCTCAAGCATTTTCAGATATGGAGATGGATGTTCTAAGTATAAACCTGAATATTCCCACACACCGATTAAGGTAACATAATCATACTTTTCAGTTATCTCTATATCCTGGAAATTTCCTAATAAAATTTTAATATTGCTTGATCTCTTGTTCCGGTATGCATTAATTAAAGAACGCTTTTCTGACAGTTCAATGCAGGTAACATGTCCTGCCTTTCTGCTTAAAATCCCAGTAAGCGCCCCACATCCTGAACCAATTTCCAGGACGCTGGAATCAGGAGCAAAAGGGTACCATTCTATAATGTTCTCTCTCATATCTGATAAATGATATAAAACAGGCCACTGATTGCTGGTGTATAAGACTTCTCTCTCTTTTCCCGTCTTTACAGTGTTCAGTAAAAAATCCTCAATCTCTCCATCTGAATATAAATCCCTGCCTTTATAATACGTATAGTCCAATACCACATTTCCAATCTGCTTCTGCATTGCAGGCTCCCTTCCATCCAACATTTTAAAATCATATTATCTGCATTATGATCTGATCTCTGTACTCCTCGTCTGTAAAATCAAGTATCTCTGCTGGTGGTAATTGAGATACATATTTATTCGGAATCGGCACCTTATGTCCCTCTCCTGCAAGATACCATTCATAATCCATATCAATTTGTCCAAGATCAACGGCCTGATACCCTCTTTTGGTCAAGTCGTATACAAGCAGTTTTGCCACCGCTCCTAAAATAACCAAAATCAAACTATCTTTTTCTATTTTCAATATCGCACGTAAAATCTCATCATATTTGTCAAAAGCATTTTGTGTTGGTGCCAAAACTCTTTTTATAGATTTCACATTCTCAAATAAATCATTACCACACCCTGTCCTAGTCTTATCACCTTCCACAATCACCACGTCACGTTTATCCCAGATTCTTTTAACCATATTAACTCTCTTCCATGTATCCTTACGGTTCTTATATGGGAAATAGGATTTAAACATATAGGCATCATAATAGACCCTATCTTTTTGTAAGACAGACATATGAAATTGTCTTATCTCATCTCTCATATATGAGCGAATTCCATCCGCTACTTCTTCAGCATATATATCAAGATTCCCATAATTATTGGCAATTCCAACCAATAATCGGTCATCCTGTGAGGAAATCACTTCCAATAATCTTCTGGCCAGTACACGACTATATTTTTGATAAATAAGCCCTTCCTTCCCCGCCATTATCTCAAATTCGCCATCACCAAAACGTACAAAAGAACATCTTTCATTTACAATTTTATTCACAGCCTCTTCTGTGTCCCCAATTTTCGGATATTGATACATTTCTTTGCTATACTTGTCTATAATCTCATACCCTATATTATTAAATCTAAATTCTATAGTTCTTTCCAACCACTCAACTTTTTCCTCCAACAAAACAATTCGCCATTTAAATTGATCTAGAATATTTAGATATTGGGGATTTTCATAATATCTTTCTTCAAAAAAAATGATAACTTTAGATAAATCAATATCTTTTTCCTGATTGAGTTGGTATAATATTCCATGATACTTTACAACAGATATGACAATATAATCATAATCCTCTATAATTTCTCTAAAAGGTATAATCTCAATTCCCTCATATGTCTTTCCATATTTAGAAGGATCATTATCAATGAAACCTTCTATGGAACAATTCTCTGTTCTGACGACTGTCAAAACCTTTTTTCCATACTTTCCGGTTCCCCAAATATATACTTTTTTCATCCTCCATTTTTCTCCCTCAACTAACTTCTTTTAATTCTCCAGGACTAACCCTGAAAATTTCCTGAATAGAAATAATATTGCTGCTTGTCTTTTCCCTTAATTGCCTGCGGATAGAATAGAACTGATACACTGGCGTTACCACAATAACATCCACAACTTCCAAATTGTCACTGATTGAGTACACCGGAACTTTTCCATAAACAGAACCTTGCTGTTGGTCTATCAAATACTTTACTTCAATCGTTGTTTTTTCTAATGCCTTTAATAAACGTTCCCCCAAATAGCCCATACCATAAATGGCTATTACATTAAATCCATTCTTTTTGAAATACCCATCAATGGCTTCCCCCTTTTCAATAACCATAAGCCAATTTTTAAAAACATCTATAATATATAAATGTTTATCTGCTAGTTGTTTATAATAAACCATTTTTGATCCTAAAATATCTCCAACAACGGCACCACCTATCAAAATACCAGCCAGCATAGAAAATACTGCTATTATAATTACTCTTACCATTGATATTTAGACTTCTCCTTTATATTTAATAGGAAAACAGAACCTTTCTATACATTGCTCATAAAGCATCTGCCATATTACGTCCCTTTTATATAATTTCCCCTTTTCTAATATGTTGCTTTGCATATGACATTCTTCCACAAAATTATCCAAATCAATGGAAGTGTGATAATAACTTCTATTAAGGCTTTCACATTTTTCCAAAATTCTATAGGCACTGATTCGATTCCAAAAATCATGAAAAATTTTATGATATTTTCGAGTCACATAAACATGGTAGTTGTACTCATTTATATATGCCTGCCTCCACATTTCAGTACCACTTGCAGTAACCTGTCCACTCCATCTTCGTATAAAATATAGCGGAATACTGGATTTCACTTCATATACCCCATATTTATATATAAACTTTCCTACCATACAATAATCACCGATTCCTACATGTAAAGTAGGCATACCTCCTGTGGAAATGTACGCTTTTCTGTCAATAAAAGCTCCAACCCAACTTGGAAAATAACCCACACATGTATATGACTTAGGATACTTTTTTATTTGGTATATAATTTTATGTGGAGCCGTCATAGTAGCAAATTCAGTATCTGAGATAGTATTGAAAAAATGTTTGAACGTACTAGATAAAAACTTTATGTTGCTATGCTTTTTTACAATTTTGCTCATTGAAATGAGATGATTGGAAGCCAATATATCATCATCATGCAAAAAACAGATCCATTTACTTCTTGCCAGCCTCGCCGCATAATCCATCTTGAAATTTACGGACTCCCGATGTCTGTAATAGATTATCTTTTCGTCTGAATAATGCGAGAGCAGTTTGGCAGTCTCCGTTTCTACCTCAATAGCAGCGCCCTCATTATCTACAACAAGGATTTGATAATCATCAAAGTCAACCTGATTAAGAGCACTTTCCAAAGACTGTTTTAAAAGCCCTGGTCTTTTATATGTAGTTAAAATCACCGTAACCATTGGAGCTATCTCTCTATGTTTTCCCTGAATCAAAACAGATTCTATTGTAAACTTATTGTAAAACTCCGCTTCCCCTTCTCCAAAAAAATCAAAATTTTTTATTCTGCAACTATCGGTTTCCATATATTTTCTATTTCAAAACTCCTCATTTAATATCCAACAATAGCAATGCTTAACATATCTCCAATGGGTATTTTAGAAAGCTCAGAATGATTTTCTAAATATTCAGCAACAGCCTTTCTTATTCCTTTATAAGACTCACCAAAATAATCATGCACCACAATACAACCACCATGAACCATTAAAGAATGAAAAAAATCTAACGCTGCGATTGTTGGAGAATATAAATCCACATCTATCCTTACAAAGCAGAATTTCGCCTCTATCCCTATAGCTGTATCTGGAAAATAGCCTTTATAAACGCGCACATTCTCTGGATATGGCATTCTAGCTAAAACTCTCTCAACTGAAGTATCACTATAATAACTTGCCCTCACCTCCGATAATAGCTCCTGCTTCTCCATTTCTATGTCCGATTCAGGAAATCCATTAAAAGTGTCAAACAAATATAATTCTGTCCCAGGAAAATACCGATTTATTTTTTCAGCTGATTCCCCCTGGAAAACACCAATCTCTGCAACAGCACCATTTATGTTTTCCATATGAAAATCGTCTGCTAAATTCCTTAAAAAGGGCGATAGCACATCCGGATTTCTCTGTATCTTAATAATTTTGTCAAAGGGAATACCTAAGCCAACTAATTGTGTTTCTATCTCTTTTATTCCAAAGACACTAGCAATCATAATATAGTCAAATGAGTATTTTTCTATACTTTCCTTAGTCGGTTGAATAATCGGAAGATTATATAGATACTTCCCCCACTTCTTTTGATCATTATCTAAAAAGCATTGAATATTATACTTTTCGTAGTTCTGTTCATATGCACGCTTTCCTGTATTGCCTGCACCGAATATCATGATCCTCTCCATGTCCATCCTAGCAATTCACCTCTTTTTATACACTTTTTGTAATGAACATCTGTCCACAACATACATACTGCTTGTCACTGACTCCCCTATCAATAAAAAATTCCTTAGCCACATTTGATGCCTTTACAGGCAAAACAAAAACAATTTCGGAACTTTCAAGAATAAGCTTCTCAGGCCTTTTTATTTTTATTCCATGAAATTCTCCACTTTTATACGTATCAATTACATCTTTTATGCGTGCTTTAGGATAATGCTCACACATATAGTTATAAAAACTTTCTGCTGAATCTGTATATCCCCAAATAGAGTATAGAAATTCCTCGTCCCTTTTATAATTAGCCTTTAAAAATTCTTTGGCCTTCTCAAATTTATCATAAATCGTATTTTGAAAATTAATATATTGTTTTCCTTCCCGATTTTTAAAAATATCGGTAATAGAATCTGTCTCTAAACTTAAGTCGGATACTCCTGTCAGCCTTTGAACCACATTTTTTATAATTCTTTTTTTATCTTCCTCATACTCGACAGGCCCCTGTTCCCAGTTAATTTTCTCATAACTTTTAATATCATACAGTGGAATATAATTGTCTATCCATCCAAATCTTGCATCGATTTGGTTTTTGGTAAAAATCACAGGTATTCCCATAGCCATACAAGGAGAGGCAACATGGAGCCTTGAAGTAACCACCAATTTTGCTTCCTTCGCATATCGGCAATACTGTTTTTTTATCATCTTCAATATTTCTTCTATGCTTACGTCCGCTGAAAAGTAATATTGCTGAGTCATGATCTCTGCTTGAGTCCTTATATCTTCAGGAATACATCTCTCCGCTTCTATAGGTACGTCCACTAAAAATACCTGTTTATGTTCTTCCTTCATTTTCAATTTAGGCAATACGGAAGTTAAACACCCATTTAAATATGCCTTTACTCCATAATGCTCTAATGTTTTCATGGTGTATTCATCGCGACACCCAATAGGCTCATATTTCCTTAAATAGGAAAAATTATACTCATTTAAATAGCATGATTGAAAGGTTCCTGATTCGATTGTCATTGCTAAAAAAACAGGTATAATATCCTGCGAAATTGCAATCTTATCCCCATCCATGTAGTTTATATCAAATAATGACCAATTCAAAGGTAACCGCAGGGGTTCTCCTCTATACGATTTCAATTCAGAAACCTGCAGTTTTATCGGATTTTCGGATGGTAAATACGTTTGAAGCAAATAGTCCATTACCATAAATTGCAGATTATCCCCAATATTAACTGCCCTGTAACCGCTATTCCCTAGATCAGTACTCTGCCAATATAGATTTGCATACTTCATCTTTTCATGCTCCCTGCTTATACAGCATATAATATCGTTCTGCTATTATCAAAAATATGCATCTGCCTAAGATAAAATCGATATTCCGAATTTAGTTTTAACAAATATGGAATCGTATCTGCTGTATATTGCGAGTATGTCCCGTACTCCATGATAATAATTGGTTTACAAGTTTTAATCACATTCCTCGCCCCATACAAAATAGGAACTTCAGAGGCCAATGCATCAATTTTAATAATCATTCTATTTGAACCAATCTCTAGTTGATCATCTAAAGTGTCTGCCATAATCGTCTCTGTAAGGGTTTCATCTATCTCCATAATTCGTTCTGTCTTAATAGTATTCTCCACGCTTCGATAAAAATTTGAGCTTTCATAAACCCCCCCAGCACTAAAAAATTGCTTTTCCTCTTTCTTCATCCAAAGACCAGTTTTCCTTGCCTCGACTCTATTCAGCCTTCCATCACTAATCACTCTCTGAAGTTCTGAATAATTTTTTTGATCTGGCTCAAACGCCACAATTCTGTCATACCTTCCACCACAAAAAGCAAGAAATCGAATAATAGTATCTCCGGTATATGCACCCACATCGACAAATGTATAATTATCATCCGATGGAATCAGGTCAGATGCAAAAAACTCCATCCAGTTTCCTTGTGTGTAATGAACTATCTGAGACATGTCTCCTGTTAATTTCCAATTTAAAAAATGAATCAGTAATTCTTTAGACCTTTCATCACTTAATGCACTATATGTAATGCTTAATTTCTCCTTATCCTTCTGTATCTCTTCGAAGGTTAATAATTTATTTTCTGCTTTATACGGATTACAGACAAAATAAACCTGATTTTTTTCTCCCCTCTCCATCAACATGTCATAAATATCTTTTGCGTTTTTATAAACGCATGTGATGAGAATACAATACTCATCATATTTTTCAATTAACTCATCATAGCTAATAACAGGAATCCCTGCATGTATTCTATCTTCTTCCCATTGATCTGCCTTGCTGTCTACAAAAAATGCTGGAAATATATGATACTGTTTCCTTAATATTTCAATCGTCTGCTTCCCCTTGCTTCCAGCTCCATAACAAACAACCGGATGCGCATTCTGCATCTGAAAAAAATATGCTTTCGCATCAACCAAATTCTGTTCTATATTCATGGATTTCCTCACTCTACATCTCTCGAATTTATTTCAAAGGTAGGCCTGCTGCCTCTAATAAGTTCTATGCTGTCTTCTGCAGCCAATATCTGCGGCAAATTCCTGCTTAAAAACAAATATCCTGTCTCTGTAACGGAATATGCCCCACTATTATTAAAAACAAAAATATCTCCCCTCTCTATCTCAGGAGCTTTAAAATCTTTTAATAATATATCGTGAATAGTACATAGCGCACCACATACCGTCCACTTTTTTTCTGTATTGATGCCACAGTTTTTTCTCACCACCTGAACATCCGGTACTTTTATTCCCAACATCTGGCCATAATAATTTAGATGATGAATCCCTCCGTCTAAGATACAGTAATTTTTTCCATTATTATTTTTTATGTCAACTACTTCTGATATGTACTGGCCACAGACAGCACATAGATATCTTCCAAGTTCAATCGTAAAATGGTATCTGTTCCGATAACTGTCCAAAATAGTTCTTAACTTTTCCACCTCATCTAACGTTTCATTTTCCTTGCTAAAATAATCAAAAAACAATCCTGGCCCATATTCAATATTATTTATTTTAATATGATATGTTTCATAGATATATTTACATAGGCTATCAATCTCATTTATTTCATACCGGATTAATTCCGCATTCTTCTTCTGAGTCCCTGAAAAATAATGAATTCCTACAATCTCAGCGAAATCATTTATTTCTCCCTTTAAAATAATTTTCTCTATATCTTCCTTACACATTCCAAACTGACTGCCACTTGTAAGGCGGAGCAATATTTTTAATTTTCTCTGACTATTCTGTGCACAGGAAATAATTTTTTCATATTGATCTATGGATTCTGCTGTGTATACGCCGTTAAAATTATCTTGAAATGAATCTTTTATATCCTCCAGCCTTTTATAAACGCCAGACATAACGATTTTCTGTGCATGAATCTTCTCTTTCTTGCAGATTGAATATTCTCCTGGAGAGCAAACTTCAAACTTATCAACAAAAGGGTCTAAATATGAAACTAAAAAGGGATTTGCCTTCATTGCAAAACAAAGTTCAATCTGATCCCCTAATACCCTCTTTATTTCTTTCACTCTCCTTCTCAATTCATGAATATCAAAAACATATGCAGGAGTGCCAAATTCCTTCACAAGTCTCTTAATTCTTTCCTCACTTAACATATCTATACCAACCATTCCATAAGTTTTTTCCTGTCAATCTTCCCATTTTTATTAAGGGGAATGGTATCCACGTTTAAAATCTTTGCAGGAACCATATACACTGGCAGCCTTTTCTTAAGAGCCATAACAATCTTTCGTTCTTCAACTTTCCCCTCAATAAAAGCATATATTTCGCTATTTTGATAAATACAACAACTTAGACCTGTCCCTGGAATACTACTAATTGCTTTTTCGATTTCATTCAGTTCAATCCTATGTCCCAGATGTTTGATTTGGTAATCTTTTCTGGAAGCAAAACATAGCTGTTTATTTTTGTTGTAGTATCCCATATCTCCTGTTTTATAGATAATCTCTCTATAACTTTTATTTAATGGATTTTGAACAAAACTCTTTTCACTTTCTTTTGTGTTATTATAATAGCCTGCTGTAACTGCTGTCCCTGAAACACATATTTCACCAACTCTGCTCTCTGTTCCTTCTTCTTTTTCAATTAGTCTTTCATCTTCATCTAAAAGAAATACCCGCTCGTTTGGAAAAGCCTCGCCAATCGGAATCTCGCCTTCCTCGTCATAAAACCCATCAACAAAAAAATAGGTACAATTACATGTTATTTCTGTGGGCCCATATACGTTGGCAATCATTGCCTGTGGATAATGTTTTCTCCATATATTATATTGTCTTATTGGCATTACCTCACCACTGAAAATAATCTTTTGAATACCAGAAGGTCGTATATGATCTAATATCCCTTTCGTTGATATAATACACAAAGCCGACACTGCCCATATTAATGTAGTTACCTTTTTCTTCTCCAAAAATTCTACTAATTGAACTGGTAAAGAAAAATATTTCTTTGGTATAATCTGTAATTCAGCTCCAGCCCTGACAGAGGAAAAAATGTCTTTTACAGATACATCAAAATCCCATGGTGCTTGATTTGCGATAATATCAGTAGCTCTAATATGAAATATTTCTATAAAATAGTCTATAAAGTCCATTACAGAACGGTGATTTGCCACAATTCCTTTAGGATTTCCTGTAGAACCTGAAGTAAACATAATATACAATGGGTCTATATCACATATCTGCCCAATTTGTTTATCTACAATCTCATTGCTCTCACTTCGAGTCATCAGCGTTTTTAATGAGCAAACCGTTGTACCTTCAGACACCTTCGCGATGCTGCTCTCTTCACCAATAACCCATTTTACAGACAGATTTTCTAATATATTCCTAATCCTTTCCTTAGGCAACATGGGATCTACAATAACGTAACAGGCTCCTGCTTTGATGATGCCCCACAGTACTTTCATTGCAATGCAAGATTTCTTCATCAAAATGGGGATCGGCGTATTCCTATTTGTTATCTTAAGTAGATTGCCTGCAATCGTATGAGAATCCTCCCATAGCTCTTTATAGGTTATGGAATCACTTTCATCACTACAAGCTATTTTTAGTGGATATTTTATGTACGATTCTCTCAAATAACTAACAACATTTTTCTCTATATAAGCCAACATTTTTTCATCCCATCATTTACATAATGAAAACACATATTTTGCTATAGAATCTATATTTTTGAAGTTATCCTCTGTAACAGCAACCAAAGGTATCTGTATCATATACTCATTTTCAAGTTCAGTAACAAGATATAACATACTGATAGAGTCTAAAATCTCCTGCTCCAGCAATAATGTCGATTCCTCAATTTCAAATTCCTCATTAATTTCCTTGATAATGTCCATTACCTTTTTCTCTATTTCCTTAACTTCCACAATTAAACCCCCGTTTTTTCATAATCGCCTCACATATATGGGAGGCCACGCTCAGTCGGCCATCATAATTTGTTGTTTCATCAGGAGTCGTCACATGTGCAAACATCTCTTTTGTACATATGTGACTTAAATCTAACAATTTATATCCTTCTGATACGATAATATTTTCCAATATATCATAATTATGTTGATAGGCCTGTTCAAATTTATCTCCAAATAATTCTCTTCCCCGCTCATAATTAACTGGAGGAACAAACGGAATCACATCAAAATTCTTTTCTCTTGCCAGCTCCATAATCTTGATTAAATACTGTAAACTTTCTATCTCAGGATTCAATTTATACATATAATTCAGTTTAAAAAACATCTTTGAGGCAGAATCGCTGATCATGCCTTTATTATTGTTCCCCTGTTTTTTTGAAGAAAATTTGTTCGTAGTAAAAAATTCGGCCTGAATATTCTTCACCCGTTCTTCTGTTAATCTTGCATATGCCTCCAACTGGCCGTCTGGATCTGGAGACACTTTACAAATTTCGCGAATAAGTTTGGTATGTTGAGATCTGGGTAAGAGATGCTGTTTTCCAGTGAGCGTTTCAAAGTTAAGCATCACGACAACAATCCCTGGCTGCATGCCACAATTTATCTGTGCTTTCAACACGTGATAAAATGATGGAAGTCCCATCCCATGCATAGTAAGCAGTTTTACGCTTTCATATCCTAACTTATCCTGCATAATCTCAGTAAGAGAGTCCTTATTCCTATCATCAAAAGAAACCACCTCAAACATGCAGTCTCCCATAATCAAAATTTCATTCTTTATCGGCCTTCGAAACTCTCTCATAAAGCGCTCATACAAATCTGGTTTTGGATAAAAAAAGTCCCTGTCTTCCTTCTTTCCTTCTGCTATTAATTGACGGCATATAGAATCCCCTTCTTCTACAGAAACCAAATATAATACCTCTTTACTCAGGCTTAATGCTTCCTTGACACTAATAATCGGATATTTATCTATAACCCCTCCCCACTTTTCGCTGTTATTGTCTGTAAACAGAATCCTGTCATATCCAATACTTTCTAAGATAACCGATATTTCAGCGCCTCTGATACCAGCTCCAAAAATCAATATCTTTTTGCTCCTAAATAAATCAATATTTTTTTTCACACAATTTACAATGGCATCATAGTTTTCTTTACTTATCGCAGTTATCGGCCAAGCATAATTTTTCACTTCACTCATAGCCCTGTTCTCCCAATATTCTTTCTAGAATTTTATCTCTATAGTCATCAATCATATCTTCTGCTGTATAAATCGAATTTTGCAGGATAAAACACTCTCTGCAAACATCCGGATTATTTTTTTCACACTGGGCTACAAGCAATTCCCTTCTTTTTGAAGAATTCCATAATTTCACCAAGGTTTGCTCTTGAATGTTCCCCAATGTATATGGATTCAGTAACTGCGTACATGGATATACATCTCCATTTGGTACAACTACTGTCGTATGAAAAATAAGCGGACAACACTCCTGCTTTCGAAATCTATCCCCATATTTATTATATAGAAGTACAGCTTCGTCCCCTGTCTCTGATGATGAAATTTCAACATCTTTCCATATGGGAACTACCTTTTCAATATATACCCGATCACCAATCGTCGAAAACAATTCATAAAATTTTTCCTCTTCTCCATTTTCCAATGCGATGTCCATAATCTTAAAATGTATCTGCGTCTTCTTTTTGTTCTGATACAGCACCGACAGATTATGATAGAAGGATTCAAAATTGATATTTGCCCTACAAATCTCCCTATACTTTTCTGCTGTCAAACCTTGTAAAGAGACTACAATTCTGTCAATATCAGAATCTGCCAAATCCCGTGCATATTCCTCGTCAAGCATTGTTCCATTGGTATGGATAGACACTCTGCTCCCTATTCCCTTGCTTTTTATATACCGCACCATATCTGGCACCTTCCGATTGCATAACGGCTCACCATGATTGGATAATGAAATCTGTCGGACCTCTTCTGGAAAATCTTTAAGCTGATCAACTGCTTTTTCAAACAGACCCCATTCCATACAATCAAGCCTGCTGGCATATCCCCATTTGCTCTTATCATCCTGCCCTCTGAAGCAGTACCCACAACGAAAATTGCAGACTTCTGAAACATCTAAAATCACATTAAATGGGGTAGATAATGGAAATATTTCCCCTAAAATACTCCTATTTGAATCATACGACGGCTTAATCTTTTCACTCTTCATTTTCCTCACCTACAATTTGAAACAACTGCTTAGCCTCATATTCTTTTAAGTATGGATTTCTAATTATCTTTTCTCTATTTTGTATTAACTGATCTCTCATATCATAGTATAGCCCCATACATTCTTGTATATGGTAAGCATGCACTTTCCCACACATAGAAATGAAAAACGACCAGACTGCATAATCCCAGAACTCCGCTCTTTCTGGAAAGCGTTTTAACAAATACTTTCGGCGAAGCTCATATGTCTCGATATATTCACTTAATATAGAAAAAGTCAGCTTATTGCTGTCATTTGTAAAAGCAGAATTATTATCGAAATGCTTTATAGCACGGTATAAAGGAATCCCCTGCATAACGACTTTGGACGCTTCTGAAAATAATTCGTATGATATCCTCGCATCCTCTGATTTTACATTTTCATCAAATCTGATTTTTTCAAATATCTGCCTTTTTATCAACTTCGTCGGAAGCCCTGCCCTTATCTTCTCTCTCTTCAACAGTTCCACCACGGCTTCTTCTCCAGATAATATATATTTTCCCTTGTACACACATTGAGGAAACACGTGCTCCCCTCTTTGCTCTTCAATGCCACAAACCGCTATATCTGCCTGGTGGGTTTCAATCATATTCCACAGGGTTTCCAAGTAATGGCTTTTTACTCGATCATCATCATCAACAAATGTAATATATTCGCCCTTTGAAAGATCAATCCCACAGTTTCTTCCATATCCAATGCTGTGTGGTTTTTTTAGATGGAGCACCCGTATTCGATGATCCTTCTGAGCGTATTCATCCGCCACCTGCCCACTCTGATCAGAAGATCCATTATCTACAATAATATATTCAAAATCTAAGTAGGTCTGACTTAATATGTCCTCGATCATATTTTTCACATAATTTTGTCTGTTAAAAGTGAGCATTATCACGGATATCATATTTTTACACCATCATTTTCATTCTAAAAAAATAATCCTGCTTCCATCTCTCTCAATGCTAAAATCGACTTCTCTATATTCCCTTAAAGCGTTTCTGACACAATCCTGTCTTTGCTTCGGCACATAAAACAAAAAGAACCCTCCGCCACCTGCTCCAAGGATTTTTCCGCCAAGCGCCCCTGCATTCTTTCCCAACTCATATATTCTCTCTATCTGTGGATTACTGATTTGGCTAGACATCTGCTTTTTCAGATTCCATGCTTTATCAAGCAAATATCCCCATGCATCAATATCTCCTTGCTGCAAGACATCGATTGCCTCATCCACCATTCTGGTCATCTGATCCAAAGTCATTATTTTCTGATTGATATTTTCCTTTTGCTCTCCTAATATCTGTGAAGATACTCTGGTAATCCCTGTATAAAACAACATAAAATTCGTTTCCAGGTTTGCCATTATCTCTGACTTTACCACTACAGCGCTTACTCCAACTTTTCCATCTGCATGAAAGCGGTATCGTTTTAACCCTCCATATGATACTGCATATTGATCCTGAATCCCTATTGGATTTTTCAGGCACTCTATTTCAATCTGGCACGCATACTTTGCCAACTGCTCCGGCGACAACTGGATTCCTTTGTAAGCAAAAAGAGCATTTAACACGCCAACCGCCAATGCACTGGAAGAAGCAAGGCCAACCCCTGAACTGCTAATCGGAATATCTGCAGAATATACAATATCAATCCCTTTTTCAATTCCTGCGATTTTTAATGCCTCACGGATAATGTTATGCTGAATTTTATCAACTTGATCTACCAGTTCCTGAATACGGTAGCTGATTCGGATCTGGTCATCAAATCTCTTGTTTACCATAATATACACGTACATATCCAACGTAGTACTGAGTACACTTCCATAGCCAATGGAGGTATTTTCATAATAATCCTTGAAATCCGTTCCGCCGCCAAAAAATGAAGCTCGCAATGGAGTCTTTGAAATAACCATTTCTCTTCCTCACGTTATTTTATATTTAATAATTCTTTCACTGCCTCTAACAAAGTGTATGTTTCATCAACCATAATGCAGCGGCACCCTGCTGCCCTTCCTGCTTCTATGTCTCTTTCATCATCACCGATCAAATAGCACTTTGTTAAATCAAGGGAATACTCTTTTTGTGCCTGATACAACATCCCCGGTTTTGGTTTCCTACATTCACAATTCTCATCCCAGTTATGGGGGCAGTAATAAAGCGCATCTAATTCATACCCCGTCTCTCTTTTTAGGTCTTCTTGCATCTTTCTATGGATTTGTTCAAGCCTCTCTCCAGTGAGATTCCCTCTGGCAATTCCCGGCTGGTTTGAAACTAAAATCAATCGCCACCCCGCTTCTTTTAAAAAACGAACTGCCTCTATGGAGCCTTTTATCCATTTAAAGTCTTCTGGTTTTTCCACATAGCACGCCCTTGGCGGTCTGATATTTAAGGTTCCATCTCTATCAAGAAAAAGTGTCTTGGGATTAGAAAAAAACTCTTTCGTAAGTTCAATCCGTTTCCATGAGCCAATTGAATAATATCTATGTTCTGTCTGCGTTCCAAACATTGTACCCTGATCCACCATAATAGGGTAAACCTGTTCCTCAAAGTTTACAGAGCTGTTTGCGTTAATCGGTATACGATTCAAAACATCCTTTTTAATTATCGCATACCCAATATCTACCCCTTGCAGATCGTCCATTATTCGCTTCTTATCATAACACGATACCATTCCATTGGCTGTCAGCCTAACATTATCTCTGGTATATTGATCAGAATTTCGATAGACACTAATTTGGATATCTGCATTATTTTTAAAAAAGTCTTGGCAAAGTCGTTGAAAATCAATGGGACAATAATTATCACAATACATAAGTAAAAATGTATCGTCTAATTTTTCCTCTGCATCTAATAGCCGATTTCCTGTATCAAATTCTGGCGGAGTAACACAAAATTCTATCTCCATACCGTAACGCTCTCCATCACCTAAAAAATCTTGTATCTGATCCGCCATATATCCCAAAAGCAGTAATACCTTCGTAATCCCAAACCCCTTAATCTGTTTTATCAAGTAGCCAATAAATGGAGTTCCCTGAAATGGATACATTGGTTTTGGATGCTGTTCTGTAAACGGTTTCATCCTTTCCCCATATCCACCTGCCAAAATAACTGCCTGTTTGATTCGTCTCTTTTCCATCATCTACACGTTTTTCCATTACCCTATATTTTCATAGCAATTCCATCAGCTTCAACAATCATATCCACGATCTGCTGAAGAATCAGATTATGTATGGACTCAACCATTCCATAATGTTCCACAGGAATATAAACATTCCAATCTCCCATTCTCCTGATTCTGTTCTGCTCCTTAAACCCAGTCAAAGTCAAAACACCCCCACCTTGTTTTCTCATAGTTTCAATCGCTTTTACAATATTTTCCGACTCCCCCGAACTGCTAATACTAATCAAAACATCCCCTCTTCCTGCAAGCATCTCCAACTGTTTGCAGAAAACGTATTCATAAGTTAAATCATTTGAAATACAAGTAATCGTCGATGCCCCATACAGATTGTAGGTCCTCATCCCGCCGTTCTTAAGAAAATCCGCTGTCATATGCTGCGCAATCCCCGCACTTCCACCATTTCCGCAAAAATAAAGTGTATTTTGACTTTTCTTACACGCTTCTAATAATCGAATTAGATTTGTTAATCCATCTTCATATGTATAGCTGCACATACACCTATCTGTAATCTGCATCTTGTCAAGGAGCCACTTTATTTTTTCTATGTAATTTTTCATTTTTCAGTTCCTATCATTTTATAGATTTGCTTTGCACAGGAATTTTCCATTCTATCTGCCGCAAAAGTTCTATCAAAAAAAATAAATCTATTGTCCAATAATATGGCTTCACAATTTTTAACATGGGACTTAACCTTTAAGCCTTCCCACCTATTTTCTTGATACTGAAACCATTCTCCAGTCATTCCACTGATTATATATACATCCTCCTGCGTCTTTAAGAATGCTAATTGTCTCAAATTCTGATACCAAACACTTTCGGCATGCTCATTACAATGTGGCACAATGCTCCACATATCAATCTTCTTTGTATCCATATGAACGGTTACGTTATATTCTCCACCTGCTGCAAGCAGAAAAAACGTTTCTATATCATTCAGCCCTTTACCAAAACCAATCTTTCCTTCTCTCTTCTGATTCAATATCTGAATGGGAAAGGGTATTGTATCCTCAAATCGATCTTCTTCTGCATTCCATATCCGTATTTCTTTTTCAACATCATATGGAAGCAGCCATAGCTTCCCATCTTTTTCAAAAATATGCGTATATGCCAGACTTTCTTCATTTGGAATTTTATATTCCCATTTAAAGCTCTTGATATCATATATCAGAATATACTTATGGGAAAAACAGGGAATATATATTTTCTGGCCCAGTAAAGCTGAGTTTCCGACGCATACCCTGTCCCCTTCAGTCCATTCGGGAATTCCTGTTTTTTCTATTTGCTCTGTCTCCAGATCAATCTGAACAACACTGTCATAACACTGAGGAATCAAGAAAAGTTTATTTTCCAGTACGTGAAAACCTAAAAAACTACTATTATTCGGATGTGCTTTTTCTCCATCTCTAAATTCTATATAATGAAAATGGTGGATTTTTTTATCATAAACAGCTAATTTTTCAGCCGTCTTTGGGAGCAAAAACAGCTTCTCTCTATACTCAAAAATCCCAAAATAAAGTGCGGTTTCTCTATCTTCATCCAGATGAGCCTCAACTTTTATTTCATAGGTATGTTTATTCATTTTAAACAAAGTTCTTCCATAAAATGGAACAAACCAATATCCATCTTCAGCCTCCGTAATTGCCTCTGCTGAAACAATCTGTTGCTCGATTACATTATTAAAATCCAGGTTCTGTATCAGAATGTCTTTCCCAACCTCCTGAAACAATCTCACCACCGAACTGGCATCCCCATAATACGCATCGCTCACCTCAATGGCCCGATCCAATTCCGCCGAATCATCATAAATCCCCCATCCCTCACTGCAATACTTCTTTACAATCTTATCATACTCTTCCCACAATTCCGGCCTCATACTCTCAATCGTGGCTTTCATCAGCGGATGAGGCCGCCACAAAAGTGCCACCTCTTCCCGATTCTCTTTAAACACCCGGAACACATCTTTTATCTTCCGCAGCATCTTCTCCCCATTCTGAAGCAGCGCCGATACACTGGTATTATAAAAAACAATCTTCTTCCAGCTTCCGTCCGCCTTTTGGATAACTTTAAGCCACTCCTTTGGCACCTCCACCTCTTCTTTTCTGGTGCTAAGCACCTTATCTACCTTCGGCGACCCCAGCCCCAATATCTTCTTCTCCCAATATTTCTTCGTATCCTTCCCGGCAAAATCTGTCAAGACTTTAATATAAGCCTGCCGCATAGCCTCTGACTGCACAATCACCTGATCCGCATTCATGACTCCCGGACAGGTACAGAAATGAGCAATCCCTTCCACCGCCTTCTCATTTTCCGGATCTACTTCTCCCAATATGAAATAAGGTATATATACCAACTTTTCAGTAAACTCTTTTAAATGTTTAGAATAAAAAAACGGATGGACGCTGGTCACAAAGTTACACTCATCATAAGGGTTATGTATCACGATCGTATCTGGCCGGCGCTCTGCAAAATCATAATCTTCATACCAGGTCACAGGCACATAATCTGGATATTCCTCCCCTTCATAATGCATTTCCCTAAAGCTTCCATCTGGATTTTTGTCATAATATGGAATGGGTATTACATATGCATCACAGTTTGGATCTTCCTCTGCCGCTTTCCACACGCTTTCCAGGGAATCCCACATAGAAGCCTTATATGGGAGAAACACCACTTCTGCGTGTGCCTTAATGTCATGTTTCACACTGTTTATTGCCTGAACCAAAGATCTGCGCAATGCCTTATATACTTTGCTGGCGCTTGCAAAATGATTCTGCCAGATTTCCTCATGAATTTGATAGGTCAGTTCGCAGTAATTCTCCAGCAAAGGAATGGTGACAAAGCCCTCCCCTTCTACAGCCTCGATCCGATTGCCCAGTTCAATGGCCGCATCCTGGCATTGCTCCAGCAAGTCCATCGCAATATCGTACTTTTTTGTCTCGATTGCCTTCCTGATCTCATCATGAGCCTTTTCCAAAAGCCTCAGATAATCTTCCGCCTGCTTTTTCTGCGTCCTGTTCATACCTGATTATTCCTCTTTATCATTTCCATGAATTTTCCATAGTAGTACATACAATTCCCAATCGACATGCGACCGGTTTTCATACCATTTTCTCTTATTAATATGTTCTATTAATAAATAAGATATATTGGTCATCTTAAATCTGACTAAATCTGATAAGATGATGTGGAAATCCTGCTATACCTCCACTTCGCTCCCTGGTACATCATGTCTTCTTCAGATGCAATATATCAGCATCTGTCAGGATTTGCCATCAGGCTTACTTCCGTCCCATATCCCATGTTCCCAGGGTCCTGGCATAACCAATACGCAGCTTTCATGCCGCCTTCTCATGCCGACTTTTCTTTTTCTATCGCAGCCACCTGCCTCATTCATTCTGCGGTATTCCTGTGCCTGCATTATCATGAATACGCCGCCCAGTCCTTTCGGTGAAATTCATACAAGCCTTACATTACGTATACGCCTGCAAAAATTTATCTGAACCGCCATTCTTATGATCTTCTGCTTGAACAAAACTCCTCAAATTCCTTTGCCATTGCACCGCCATAGGCTTCTCCACTACCTGTTCCTCGCCGTTTAACATTCCGGGCAGTATTGATCTTCTCCTCCATATGGCTGCCACATGTCTGACAGACAAACATTCCTTTCTCTTTCACACCCATTGCCCCGCAGCAGCTGCAGTCCCTGCTGATATTCTTTCCAATCACTTCCACAAGTTCTACAGAATGTTCCTTGCATTTCTGCCTCAACCGTCTGCTGATATATCCTCTTTGCCACAGTGTCGCATAATGATTCATTATTTTATTGATTCCACCAGCTTGGCTGCCAGGAAGTTTGGGCATATACAGGATCTCCGGCTTTTCTGCTTCAAAAAAGAGATTTAACTCATGGTTGATGTAACTGTGCATTTGCTCTTCATATCGGTTTTTTTGGGCATAATACTTTTTTCTTCCCGGGTTATTATCCCGGTTTCGGTTGTAGCTTACTGTCTGCTGCCGTATCCAGTCCGCATAACTTTTCTGAATCTCTCCCAGCTTTTCACCATATCGTTTTCCGCTGTCTGTCGTCAGCATGATGTGCATACCCAGAGCCAAACCAATTCGGGCTGTATAATCCTTATGGCAATGGACTGCCACGTTGACCGGAATCTTGATCTCCAGACGATTTTCCTTAGGAAACAGATGAATATAAAGCTGCCTGCTGTAACGATTGTTATCAGTTAAAGGAACAAAAATCCGTTTCCGCTTGTCTTTTATGGAAATATAAATTCCGTGATCCCCGTAACGGTATGCTCTTTCTGATATGGCAAATCCGTCTGCCTCCCCACTGTTCAAAGAGGCATGATACTTACGAACCTGCCGCCGCAGATACGAATGCAGCTTCCCTGTGTCCGTTTTCTCTTCAAACCGATCATATGCTTTCAGAAGATTCTTCGGAAGCTCCGGCCGCTCTCCGTTCAACACAGCTGTAAATGCATTAGGTATTTTTAAAAGAAAACGCAGATAATGCTTCTCTTCTTCCGTAAATCTCTCATTCTGTCCTGCCAGTCTGGACACTTTCATCTTTGTCTTGGTCCAACCGCCCTTGATGTCTCCCAGTGCTTCAAGAACAGCAAGATAAAAATATACCGATGGAAGCCCCAGTTCCCCCCGCAGCCCACTTTCCGTCATTTCATTCTGAATCGTGTAGCCAGGATATAACTTTGCCAGACTTCCGATTCCTCCAAAACGAGCATATACATAGGCCTTTACCTTCCGGTAATCCTTTGCAATCTCTAGAAGCTTTTTCATATCTTCTTCTGGGATTGGCTTGCTGCTGTATTGGTGAACCGTCTTTACTATCTTATCTTGTGGCATGTGTCTTCCCTTTCGGTTCAACAAGCATAATAGCATTTGAAACAGTTGACTCTAGTTTTCTCAAAAAGTGTAGGTTTTGAGAAAAATTTTTCATGGTATAAATTTACTAGAAAAAGAATTTAATTATCTTGATTTTTTGACGATAATATAATAGAATATATCTGTTTTTATGCTCCAAAGTTCTTTCTCAAAACCTACACTTTTTGAGAATTCTTTTTTCTTTTATTTATATCATTGAAAATCTTGTTTCATCCGCCCACCGTCTTTAGGGCAGATTTTACCATCCCATTAAAAGAATCCATAATAATATTCATATAAACCACAAAAAACCGCCATTGAAATCTCATAAAAATCACTTACAAAAATTGTCCTAAAAACCTATTTGCCCTACAGGAAACTTTGTATTATACTATACTTACTTATCTGAAGACAAATACAATACACACAGCTAACAGGAGGACACAACATCATGAAACGAATACGCTACATGATTCTTCGCAACTTACTTTTGGTCCCATTTATGTGGATAAAATTGTTTTATCATGCCGCCCACGTAGATAAGTACACACCAGAACAGCATTTCAAAATGCTTCGATTCATCGTTAAGCGCGCCAACAAGGGAGGGAATGTCACCATAGAAGCCCATGGCCAGGAACATATTCCCGAAAAAAATGGCTTTATCTTTTACCCCAACCACCAGGGGCTTTACGATGTTCTGGCAATCCTGGAGGCATGTCCAAAACCATTTTCTGTTGTTGCCAAAAAAGAAGTGGCGAATCACTATTTTTTAAAACGGGTGTTTGCATGTATGAGAGCCCATATGATAGACAGAAATGATATCCGCCAGGGAATGAAAGTCATCATGGATGTGGCGGAGGAAGTGACCAATGGCAGAAACTATATCATATTCGCGGAAGGAACCCGCTCCAGAAGCGGAAATAGCGTGCAGGACTTTAAAGGAGGAAGTTTCAAGGCAGCAACCAAGGCAAAATGCCCCATCGTTCCTGTCGCACTGATTGACTCCTTCAAGCCTTTCGACTCCAACACCATCGCCGCCCCGGTAACCGTGCAGGTGCATTTCTTAAAACCATTATACTATGATGAATACAAAGACATGAAGACCACCGAGATTGCCCTGGTAGTAAAGAATCGCATAAGGAAGGCCATAGAATCAGCCCAGGAAGAGCGTTAAGCAGCTATGCCCTGACAAGTGTTCATCGAAGTATACGCATGCCCGGGAGGAAACAATAGAATTCCTCTCCGGGCAGCACGCACAAACCTTTCCCTAACTTACTCTCCCAACTTCCACACATCCTTGTTGTACTCTTCAATGGTTCTGTCTGAAGAGAAGAATCCTGCTTTGCTGATATTCACCAGCATTTTCCTCATCCAGGCATCCCGATCCTCAAAGTCCTTATAGGCCTGTTCCTTCACCTTCACATAATCCTCATAATCCAGAAGAGTCATGAACCAATCCTTATTCAAAAGTTCTTTATAAAGCCGTTCCAGATTCTCCTTCTGCCCGATCTCTAAAAGTTCCGGCCCCACGATAAAGTCCACGGCTTCCTTAATATCAGTATTCTTCTCATAGTAATCCTTAGAACAATAATCCGCCTTTGCATAATGTTCAATCACCGTATCGCTGTGTTCGCCGAAGATATAGATATTCTCCTTCCCCACCAGTTCTGCGATCTCCACATTCGCCCCGTCCATAGTCCCCAGCGTCACAGCGCCATTTAACATAAACTTCATATTTCCGGTTCCGCTGGCTTCCTTAGATGCCAGTGAAATCTGTTCAGAGATATCGCAGGCAGGAATCAGCTTCTCAGCCAGGGTCACGTTGTAGTTCTCCACCATAACCACCTTCAGGTACGGACTCACATCCTTATCTTGGTTTACCAGCTTTTCAAGGCACAGGATCAGATGGATAATATCCTTGGCGATCACGTAAGCCGGCGCTGCCTTAGCACCAAAAATGATGGTAATTGGCCTGGAAGGCAACTTGCCTTTTTTGATTTCCAGATACTTATGAATCACATACAAAGCATTCATCTGCTGTCTCTTATATTCATGAAGACGCTTCACCTGAATATCCAGTATAGAATGATCGTCAATCTCAATACCCTGGGTGCGAAGCAGGTACTCCTTCAGGACCTTCTTGCACTGATGCTTTATAGCCTGAACCTCTCTCAATGCAGTCTCATCCTCAACAAGTTTTCCCAACTTCTCCAGCTCATTGGCATCCTTTTTGTAGCCATCCCCAATCCTGGAAGTGATCCAATCTGCCAGCTGATGATTGCAGTGCAGAAGCCACCGGCGAAAGGTAATACCGTTGGTCTTATTGTTGAACTTCTCCGGATAGATCTGATAAAACGCATTCAACTCATTTTTCTTCAATATCTCTGTATGAAGATACGCCACACCGTTGACGCTGAATCCATAGTGAATGTCAATATGAGCCATGTGGACATTGTCATGCTTATCAATGATCGCTACCCCTGTGTTATCAAATTTTCTTCTCACCTTGTCATCCAGTATCTCAATGATAGGTACCAGCTGTGGAACCACTTTCTTTAAGTAACGAATCGGCCATTTTTCCAGAGCCTCAGCCAGAATGGTATGATTGGTGTAAGCGCAGGTTTTGGACACAATCTCAATAGCCTCGTCGATATCAATCCCCCGTTCAATCAGAAGACGGATCAATTCCGGAATCACCATGGTCGGATGGGTATCATTGATCTGAATCACCGCATAATCCGGCAGGTCATGAAGTTTACATCCTTTTGCCACACACTCGTCTAAAATATACTGCGCACCGTTGCTTACCATAAAATACTGCTGGAAGATTCGGAGCAGGTGCCCCTTCTCGTCACTGTCATCCGGATACAGAAACAGAGTAAGATTCCTGGCAATATCTTCCTTATCAAAAGAAATGCCATCCTTCACAATACTTTCATCCACAGTCTCGATATCAAACAGATGCAGCTGATTGGTACGGTTCTGGTAACCAGTCACTGCAATGTCATATAGCCTGGAACGCACCGCCATGTTGCCAAATTTCACCTCGTACGATACATCCCTCTTCGTCAGCCAGCTATCTTTTTCAATCCACGGATTCTTGGTCTCCTTCTGCAGACAGTTCTCAAACACCTGCTTAAACAAGCCTAAATGATAATTCAGACCGATACCATCGCCGTTCAGTCCCAATGTGGCGATGGAATCCAGGAAACACGCTGCCAGACGGCCCAGACCACCATTTCCCAAAGACGGCTCCGGTTCCAGTTCCTCAATCCTGCCTAAATCCTTTCCATTCTTCTCCAGTTCTTCCTTCACCTGGTCGTAAAGTCCCAGATTGATCAGATTGTTAGATAACAGCTTTCCGATCAGGAACTCTGCAGAAATATAGTACAATTTTTTCTTTCCCTCATGACTTACTTTCTTCTTTGCCATCTCCTGGGTCATGCCAAGAAGCGCCTGATATAACTCCTCATCGGTACAGGCATCGATGGTTTTGTTCCTGTGATATTTTACATAATCACTGAGTAACATGTTTGACTCCTCCTTTAAACTGTGATCTCTCCTTATTTTTAACGCATTTATGTCGGTCTAACAGTGTCTCCGGAAAATATTTTTTCTGTTTCCAGATATTATATCTTCTTTCCTCACGATTTTCTTGCCATATTATAGCATATTATGATACAATTCTATCATTATAGTAAAATCATATATCACCCTCAATCACTATTTATCAGGAAAAATCGAGGTTTTATGAATATTATCGAATACGAAAACTATCAAGAAAAAAAAGAACGGGGGCATTCCGATTTCCCGTACATCACCTATCCTTGTTCTATACCTCTGGATTTTACCAAGGTTCCCCTTCACTGGCATGAAGAGATGGAACTGATTTACATCAAAAAAGGCAGAGGAATCGTGACCGTAGACTATTTTTCCCATCATGTAAAGGCCGGGGATATCCTGGTCATCGTTCCAGGTCGTCTCCATTCCATTGAGCAAGAGCCGGGCTATTCCATGGAATATGAGAATATTATTTTCCAGCCTTCCATGCTTCTTCCCAGACAGGCGGATGTCTGTTCCACCAGATATTTTCAGCCTTTATTTCAGAATCAGATTTCAATCCCTGAATATCTCTCTCCTGACTGCAGCTATTACAAGGATGCCGCCTGCTGCTTAGACCAGGCTGACAGGTTATGCCAGGACTGCCCTCCTGCTTACGAAATCTCGGTCAAAGCCCAGATACTCCAATTTTTTTATATCTTATTTTCCGCTGCCAGTCCGGATTCTTCCTGTTCAGGAAAGAAAGGAACCAGCAGACAAAGCCAGGAAAAACGTGCAGGCAGCCGCCCTGGCAAGTATCTCCAATCCATAGAAAAGACAAAATTGATTTCAAAGTATATTGAAAACCACTATGCCGAAAAACTGAGTATTGAAAAAATGGCCCAGGCCTGCAGCCTGAGCCAGTCACATTTTATGAAATTTTTCAAATCCACCTTCGGCATGCCTTTTATCACATACCTAAAAGAATACCGCCTGATCATGGCCTCACGGTTACTTCTGACCTCTTCCTCCACTATCCTGGAGATTGCCCAGGAGACGGGCTTTGAGAATCTATCCTATTTTAACCGCAGCTTTAAGGCCATGTATAAGCAAACCCCCACTGAATTTCGAACAGTTTCCGCCCGGCAGCCGTAGAACTTCTGAATTATCTCTGCCAGGTTACAGGCTGGTTGCAAATCCATCTCTATTCTTCAGTACTGTTTGACCCATATACCTCAATCTGGCTTAACGCTGGAAACGGCGACGGATCATCCGCTTTTATCAGGTTGCACAACTTTATCCAGGTAATCTGTTTCTTCTCAATGGAAAACCGGTGGGGTTCTGCGCTTTTTACCATATCCACCACTTCCTGGGTCCCGTCTGAGAATACCAGGGTTGCCTTTACCCACCAGTTGTCATGAGGAAAATCGGCTCTGGTGTACAATACGATCTGGTCAAAATCAACCGGCCTGCCAAAATCCAGCGTGATCTCCGCATCATCCTGCATGTTGATCCCCCATGACTCAAAGGGCCAGGGTCCATGGGACTTGTTGGCCAGGACTCCGTCAATAGCATTACGGGCGGCAAACACAGATTCTCCTCTGGTCTCCACATTGGCAAAAGCATGGGGATAGCAGCCCAAATCTCCATGTTGATCCATCACATTCTTGGCCAGGTTCCGGTATCCTTTGTTTTCATACTCCCACGCCTCCCGCATGGTGATATAGTGCCGGTTCCCAGTAAAGCATTTAGGGCTGTAGGAAATTTTTTTCTCATCAAAGGGAATAGTATACACGATTTTTTCCTTTGTCAGATACACATAGGCTTCATCCATGCCATCATCCACACGAATCACATAATAGGCATCTGTTTTCCCAGCCTCAAACACAATGGTATCTCCAGGCTGGTACTCCCCTTCGTATACCATCACTGCCTGCCCTTCCCCCTGAACCTGGCAGGTTGTTTCCCCCTGGCTGTTCTCAATCCTGATCTTCAACATTGTCATATCGATACTCCCTTCCCTTTATAATTTATTGAATTGATTATATCAAACATGATGTTTCTGCACAAGAAAGAAATGAAATCTTCCGAAAGTATTAGTTGAATTTTCCTAAAATTTTGTGTAAACTGAAAGAGTCACCAATTACCATAAATGAAAGGAACATTAGCACAAAATGAAAAAAG
This sequence comes from uncultured Hungatella sp., assembly GCA_947425205.1. Classification (GTDB taxonomy): domain Bacteria; phylum Bacillota; class Clostridia; order Lachnospirales; family Lachnospiraceae; genus UBA3402. The sequence goes on from CANDZL010000004.1 coordinate 105,077, forward strand.
CAATGGATCAATCAAAACTAAATATGGTTTTAAATGGCATTTCCTTGGCAGCCCTTTTTCTAATGATCGTGCTTCTATTTGCTTATGGCGGAATAAAAAGCAATCTCAATGCCGCCAGTGACGATAGGTTTAATTTAACCTATAATGCCAACCGATTTATGAATGGTTCGGCCTACCTTACCAATGAGGTGCGGGCATATGCCTCCACCGGAGATCCAACCCACTATGACAATTACTGGAACGAGATCAATAACCTAAAGAACCGGGATTTAGGCGTTGCAGCTATGCAGGAAATTGGAATCACTTCAGAAGAACAGGCTATGATCGACAAGATGTCCTCCCTTTCCAACAACCTGGTTCCTTTGGAAGAGGGCGCTATGGAGCAGGTTCAGGCCGGACAGATGGATGAGGCCCTTCAGTATGTCTATGGCACAGATTACAGCTCCGTTATTGCTGAGATCAATACACTAAAAGAGCAGTTTCTAAATACGCTTGATACTCGGACAAAAGCGGAGGTAAGAAATCTCACCTTGGAAGCAGATATTATTATGGGAATCATTTTCCTTTTCATGCTCCTGGTGGGAGCCATGCAGTTTGGCGTCATGACCGTTACAAAGAAACGGATCCTGATGCCTGTACTTGCTGTCCGTGACCAGATGGGTGAAATCTCCAAAGGCAATCTTTCCGCCGGATTCTCCCTGGAGCCAGATACCTCTGAGATCGGAATGCTGGTGAATTCCATCCATGAGACCAAAGGAGAATTAAAAAAATATATCTCCGATATCAATTCAAAGCTTCACCAGATGGCAGAAGGAAAGATGGATTTGTCCATTGGCAATGATTACCGTGGAGAGTTCCAGCCTATCCAGACAGCCATGAGCCAGATTCTGGATTCTCTTAACAGAGCATTATCTCAGATCAACCAGACTGCAGGACAGGTTTCCGTGGAATCTGAAAAGATGGCTACAGATTCCCAGACTCTTTCCAGTGGTGCAGTAGCCCAGGCATCCGCCGTCGAAGAACTGTCCGCCAGCATCCAGGATCTTTCTGCGCAAGTCAGCAACACATCCAAAGACGCGGATCATGCACGCAAGCTGTCTACAGATACAGCAGTCCAGCTGGAGACCTGCAACCAAAAAATGGCGGATCTGACCACTGCTATGGAAGATATCTCCAAGGCTTCCCAACAGATCAGTGGCATCATCAAAACCATTGAAGACATCTCCTTCCAGACCAACATCCTGGCACTCAACGCAGCTGTCGAAGCAGCCCGTGCCGGTGCCGCAGGAAAAGGGTTCGCGGTAGTGGCTGATGAAGTACAGAGTTTGGCCACCAAGAGTTCGGAGGCTGCTCAGAACATTACTGGTCTGATCCAGAATTCCATAAACCTGGTGGCACATGGAACCGCCTTATCTGCCGACAGCACCCAGACGCTGAATGAAGGCGTGGCCAAAGCCAAACAGTCAACAAAACTGGTGGAACGCATCGCCCAGTCTGCCAAAGAGCAGGCCGATTCTCTGGCTCAGTTAACCCAAGGCATGGAGCAGATCTCCGGTGTGGTTCAGACCAATGCAGCGACAGCGGAAAATTCTGCCGCATCCGCGCAGGAACTTCGGGGCCAGGCAGCAGAATTGAAGGAATCTGTTCAAAGGTTCCAGCTTCGTATGTGATATCGATTTATCGATATAAAAATTATTCTACATAAGAACTTGTACGAATATTTAAAAAGCTTCAACAGTCAGGGAATCCTGCTGTTGAAGCTTTTTTATTTTTTCTGCTGAATTTTTACTCCATTGATCTGCCATCTTTTCACAACATGATTATATACAACAAAAACCCCCGAAAACCCAGCATCTACAAGAAATTCTGGTATTTTCAAGGGATTCTCCTTCATGGAGCATATGGGATTCGAACCCACATAATCCCCTTGAAAATACGTGGTTTTTGAGTATCGTGTGATACTTCGTGTGATATTACACCATTTTTTTACCAAGCACATGCATAGTATACAATAAATTGGAGGGCAAGATGAATAATGAAATCTGGAAGACGCTAAAGCATCTGGCAAACAAACGTATGGAATTATCTTTGATAGAAATAGGAAAGAACAACAAGGCTTATAGTGATGCAATGAAGAATGTAATGGAATCTTGTAAAGCTTATGAATCTTTGGAATTAGATGAAGAAACCAAAAAAGTCATAGAAAAACTACTACAGGACAGAGATGCTGTAGAAATGGAGCAGGCCAGCCTGGCATACCTGGCTGGGTTTAGGGACTGCGTTTTGACTCTATCGAGATTAGAATTATTTGATTTTTAATCTGCAAGGGCCTCACGGATGTGGGGCCCTTGCATCGTAATTGTATTAGCTATTCTGTTTTGCATCCATTTTTTTGATATGTTCCTTCAATACCAAGTTTATATATTGGCTGAATGACCTGTCATCTGCTTCAGACAATTCTTTGATTTTCTGGATAATATCTTCATCAAGCGTTATGCTTACTTTTTCCTTTAACGGCTTCATCTCTCCACCTGCCTTCTCTCTATTAGAATATACCATCTTAAGGGATACTATGTTGTATGATATGATTAAGTATGGTAAAGTAGTATAGAAAGAGAGGGTTTTTAAATGACCTATGATGAACTCAAGCTGCGGTTATTTGATGTAATCAATGAAACCGAACTTCTACCAATACAGGATATCGTTATGGATGATCATGATGATCTGATAAATGTCTACCTAACAGACAGCGTACGCTTTTCTATCCGGATAGAGAACTTTGGAAGCTGGTTTCTTTTTAATGAACCAAAACCTTAAAATTCTCCCACTTTCTGCACACCTTCTTTATCTGTCACATACAGGGCACACTCTAAAGGATGGCTGGCTCTAGGCTCAAAGTAGTACCATTTACTGTCCAATTCCTGCCACCCAGTTACCGCATAGCCGTGGGGATTAAAATAGTACTTATGGCCGTTGATGACCTTCCAGCAATTTTTGTAATATGTAGATTCGGTATCGGCATACCACCAGCCGTACTGATCGTGGTGCCAGCCCGGAGTATAGTTCACAGTCTTAAGTAATGCCGATTTAAAGGTATCCCATGTATGTCTTCCGGTGTTATACACATACGGATTGGGACATATTTTGCCTACCACGTCATAGTGGCGGATAACATGATCTAAAGGAATATTGTATTTACCCATCAATTCCTTTGTCAAGGCTATGGCAGACGATACCGTAGCATCCTCAAAATACCAGTCTTTGCTGGTATCTGCCTTGCTTCCCCGGTTCCGGACGCACATTTCTATACCGATACTGTTTGCATTTGTACAGATCCCATGATAGGATCCTCCCTTTGTATCAGGATACTTTTTCCCGCCACAGTGCCAGGCGATATTTTTATCTTCCACGCTCTGCCAGATACTACCATCAAAATCTACATAGTAATGCGCCGACGCTCCCCGGCTGCATTCGGCATAATATTTACAGTTTGCCTCAGCTCCGCCTGTAGCGCCTACATAGTGGATAACGATATACTTTATTCTGACAACCGTTCCAGTTTTGTAATTGTAAGGTGTAAGCAATTTCCTTATTTCCATATATTTACCCCCATGAAATTTCTTTTATCCAATGCAAAACACGTAATAACACGTATTATTATTGACATACGTATTATTACGTGATATAATAATATCATGATAAGGAAAGGAGTACAAAAGATGCCAATGACACCCCGTGAGATGATAAAGCATCTCAAGCAAAATGGCTTTGCAGAGGTAAGCCAAAATGGATCCCACGTAAAACTTAAGAATGAATCCACTGGCCGGCAAACCATTGTTCCTTATCATTCCAAATCTCTTAAAAAGGGATTAGAGCAGGAAATCTTGAAGCAGGCGGGACTTAAATAAGCCCGCCCTTTCCCAATATTATGAGGAGGCATTTTATGAAACAATATTTTTATCCTGCAATTTTTCATACTGCAGAAGAAGGAGGCTTCTGGGTTTCCTTCCCAGATCTTCCAGAATGTCTAACCGAAGGCGATACTATGGCGGATGCATATGAAATGGCTATAGAAGCGCTTGGCCTTTCCCTTACTGACCGGATCCATAACCACGAAAAGCTTCCTGTACCTTCCACCCCTGATCAGGTTGTCTTGGATACGTCAGATAGCCACCTTGTGGTTATCCAATTTGATATGGAGGCATATCAAAAAAAGCATAATTCCAAAGCGGTGAAAAAAACTTTGTCAATTCCAGAGTGGCTGAATGAAGAAGCCGTAACTTTAGGGATTAATTTTTCTCAAGTCCTTCAGGAAGCCCTGATCGCCAAAATACAGTCTCATTAATGCCAGCTGCCTGCCATTGTACAGGCGGCACTTTTCTTTCTGTCTTTAGTCCACGCAAGCCCAATTACTCTAACTTTGTCTTATCCTCCACCTGCCCTTTTATCATCTTAGCAAGAGGCATCAGGAACGGCGGGATCTCCACACCGATATCAATCAGATTTTCCAAAATAGAAATAATCTCATTGCATATCAGCCAGACTGCCACCACCGTAGCTACAATATATGGCAGCGATATTGCAAGGCCTATGTACTGCACCGTATAATTAATCAGCATGTCCATCATCCAGCCGACGAAGATCAGGATCCACATACCTACCTTTTTATAGATGCCCCTGATTCCTTTATAGCTGCTTACCTGCTCTTCACGGTATTTTGATGCTGCAATGCCTGTTATGTAATCAGTAACATTACAAACCACCAGTAACACTACTGGCAAGGCTAAAATCCCCAGCCAACTAAAGAGCATACTCCACATTGTAATAAATAATAGTTTTACTTTCTGCATATTCTTTCTCCTTTTCTTACTATGTATTTTTATCTATATAAAAAGGCCCTGGAAGGCCTTGGATTCTCAAAATTATTTTATTGGCTTAATTAAATGGCAATATTGAGCAGCTAAACA